>NZ_JBAUJR010000198.1:0-5570 GCF_049683935.1 Mycobacterium sp.
GCGATGTCCAGCCTGCCGGGCCGGGGCATCCCGACGACGACGGTTGCCGGCGCGGTCGCATCCCAGTTCAGGGCGGCGGCCTGCGATTGCAGTTCCGGCCCGAGGTCGCCGCGAACGACGGCGTCGACCAAGTTGGCTTCCATCCGGGTGTCCCAGGCGCCCCGGGCCTCTGCCTGGTCGGCGTAGGCGCTGGCTGCGGCGAACGCCAGGTCGCGGCTGTACCGCAGGATGCCCGCGGTCAACGCGGTCAGCTGCTCCTCTGACCGCGCCAGCAGCGGCACCACTTCTTCGAAGAACTCCATCGTGACGCGAACCATCTCGACGGATTGGCGCAGCGCGATCCGCCTGCGCAGATCCTGCGGTACCACCTCGAACGCCTGGGCGGTATAGCTGACGTTGCTCTGCGGATTGCGCATCCACTCGACGAAGTTGACCACCGCGGTCTGCACCACGAGCTGCACGCTGGCTCGCTGGGACGCCTCCAGCTCGGCGAAGAACGGCAGTCGCTCCTCCATGGCGTGGACCGCCTGGGTGGCGAGCCGACCCGAATACTGCTTGAGTCGGCGCAGCGCCGACTCGGGCACGTTCTCCAGCACTTCGACCGTGGATCGCGGCGGGATGAACCGATTGTTGTCGGTCATCCCTAAAAGCTACGCTCTTTTTTGGTCGATTCCCACAAGCGCCGCCTACGTCAAGCGACTCCGGGGTGGAATGTCGTCGCCTACGCGACTCCGGGGCGGAATGTCGTCGCCTACGCGACTCCGGGGTCCGACGTCTGCTCCGGCGCCGCCATCACGTCGTCGATCTCGTACTTACGCGCCGCTTCGACCGCCACCGACATGTCGATGTTGCCGTCGCGCGCCAGTCCTTCGAGCACGGCGACGGCAACGGACTCGCCATCGGTGTTGTAGTAGCGCCGTGCAGCGGGCCTGGTGTCGGAGAAGCCGAAGCCGTCGGTGCCGAGCGTGATATAGGTCCCGGGCACCCAGGGCCGGATCTGCTCGGGCACGGCGCGCATCCAGTCCGACACCGCCACCACCGGGCCGGTCGCGTCGGACAGCACCTCGGTGATGTACGGGGTCGCTGCCGGCTTGTCCGGGTGGCGCAACCGCTCCTTCTCGACCGCCACACCGTCGCGGTTGAGCTCACCCCAGCTGGTCACCGACCACACGTCCGCAGCGACATCCCACTCGTCGGCCAGCAGTTCTGCGGCCTTGAGCGCCGACGGCATGCCGACACCGGAGGTCAGGATCTGCGCGCTGTACTTCTTCTTCTCGGGCGCCTGCTGATAGCGGTAGATGCCGCGCAGCAACCCGTCGACGTCGACGCCCTCCGGTTCGGCCGGCTGGACGTAGGGCTCGTTGTAGATCGTCATGTAGATGTAGATGTTCTCCGGGTTTTCCCCGAACATCCGTTGCAAGCCGCTTTCGATGATGTAGGCGATCTCGAAGGCGAACGCAGGGTCATACGACACCACGGCAGGGTTGGTGGCGGCCAGCAGCAGTGAGTGCCCGTCGGCGTGCTGCAGACCCTCACCGACCAGCGTGGTGCGGCCCGCGGTCGCGCCGAGGATGAACCCGCGAGCCATCTGGTCGGCCGCGGCCCACAGCCCGTCGCCGGTGCGCTGGAACCCGAACATCGAGTAGAAGATGTAGACCGGGATCATCGGCTCGTTGTGGGTGGCGTACGACGTACCGACCGCGGTGAACGATGCCGTCGAGCCGGCCTCGTTGATTCCCTCGTGCAGGATCTGGCCGATCTCGCTCTCCTTGTAGGCCAGCATCAACTCGGCGTCCACTGCGGTGTAGAGCTGGCCGTTACGGTTGTAGATCTTCAGGCTCGGGAACCACGAGTCCATCCCGAACGTGCGAGCCTCGTCCGGGATGATCGGCACGATGCGCGGCCCGATGTTCTTGTCGCGCAACAGTTCCTTGAAGGTGCGCACGGTCGCCATGGTGGTGGCCACCTCCTGCTTGCCCGACCCTTTCTTCAGCGCCTTGTAGGCATCGCGCCCCGGCAACGCCAGGACCTTGGCCTTGGTCCGGCGTTCGGGCAGGAAGCCGCCGAGCGCGCGGCGCCGATCGAGCATGTACCGGATCTCGGGAGCTTCCGGTCCGGGGTGGTAGTACGGCGGCAGGTACGGGTTCTCCTCGAGCTTGTCGTCGCTGACCGGAATCCGCTGGCTGTCGCGGAAGTCTTTGAGATCCTGCAGCGCAAGCTTTTTCATCTGATGGGTGGCGTTACGGCCCTCGAAGTGCTTGCCGAGGGTGTAGCCCTTGATGGTCTTCGCCAGGATCACGGTGGGTTGGCCCTTGTGCTCCATCGCAGCGTGGTACGCCGCGTAGACCTTGCGGTAGTCGTGCCCGCCGCGCTTGAGGTTCCAGATCTCGCGATCGGTCATCGGCTCGACGAGAGCCTTGGTGCGCGGGTCGCGGCCGAAGAAGTGGTCGCGCACGTAGCTGCCGTCGTTGGCCTTGTAGGTCTGGTAGTCACCATCGGGGGTGGTGTTCATCAAGTTGACCAGGGCACCGTCGCGGTCGGCGTGCAGCAGGGCGTCCCACTCGCGGCCCCAGACCACCTTGATGACGTTCCAGCCGGCGCCGCGGAAGAACGACTCCAATTCCTGGATGATCTTGCCGTTGCCGCGGACGGGGCCGTCGAGGCGCTGCAGGTTGCAGTTGACGACGAAGGTCAGGTTGTCCAGGCCCTCGTTGGCGGCCACCTGGATGAGGCCGCGGCTCTCCGGTTCGTCCATCTCACCGTCGCCCAGGAATGCCCACACATGCTGGGCGGAGGTGTCCTTGATGCCGCGGTCCTGCAGGTAGTGGTTGAACCTGGCCTGGTAGATGGCGTTCATCGGGCCCAGACCCATCGACACCGTCGGGAACTCCCAGAAATCGGGCATCAGGCGGGGGTGCGGGTAGGACGGCAGCCCGCCACCGGCGTGGCTGTGCTCCTGGCGGAACCCGTCGAGTTGATCCGAGGTCAGCCGGCCCTCCAGGAAGGCGCGGGCGTAGATGCCGGGGGAGGCGTGCCCCTGGATGAAGATCTGGTCGCCCCCGCCGGGATGCGACTTACCCCTGAAGAAGTGGTTGAATCCGACCTCGTAGAGGGCAGCAGACGACGCGTAGGTCGAAATATGGCCACCGACACCGACTCCCGGACGCTGTGCCCGGTGCACCATGATCGCGGCGTTCCACCGGATCCACGCGCGGTAGCGCCGTTCGACGTCCTCGTCGCCGGGAAACCAGGGCTCCAGTTCGGTCGGGATCGTGTTCACGTAATCGGTCGAGGTCAGGGCGGGGATCGCCACCCGCTGCTCACCGGCGCGTTCCAGAAGACGCAACATCAGGTAGCGCGCACGCGCCGGTCCGGACCGTTCTACCAGTTGGTCGAAAGACTCCAGCCATTCGGCGGTTTCGTCGGAGTCGATGTCGGGCAGGTACGACGCAACACCTTCCCGGATCACCCGCACGCGGTCGGGTTCGCTTGTGCTGCTGGAGTTTTGGGCCAGATCCTGGCGCACGAACTCGGTGGTCAACTTTCCGCTCCTTGTTAGGCGGTGTACATGCTGACGCAATCCGCGAAGTGGGTTTTCCTCGCGTCTCGCGTGCGATGTCCCTGTCCGCTCCTCATGTGAGCGGTGGGCTCCATCCTTGTCTAATCCTGCCCCATCCGCACTGCCGGGTGTGCCAGGTTGCATTTAGTGCGACGGACTGGCCCGATCGGCACCATGAGCGGGCAGGTGAACCGGTAACGTCTGCACCGTGCTGACGGGTTGGCTGAGCGCGCCCCGCGCGCGATGCGCCGCCTTCTTCACCGGCATCGTGGCCGCCCTGGCGATGATCGTCGTGGGCTGCACCAACGTCACCGACGGAGACGCCGCAGTGGCGGAGGGCGAGGCACGGCTGTACCGGGCATCGGTGACGGCGTCCATCGAGGAATCCGCGGCCAGCTCGAGCGCGCGCGAGTCCGAACGTCAGGAATCGCTGAGCGCCGAGGCGGTCGAGGCGGCCTGCGAGGCGATGAGTTCGAGCAGCGCAGACGCCATCGGCGCCGTCAACGCCTACGTCGCCGCGTCCAACTCCAATCCTGCCGACATCGGGCGCACCGCGGGCCCGGCGGTGGACGCACTGAACCTCAGCGCGGACCTGGTCGCGGGCACCATCTCCGATCGCCTGGCCCCCGAACTGCGGGACTCGCTCAACGGCTGGGTGGATGCGGCGCGGGCGGTGGCGACCGCGATCGCGGGCAATTACGGGACCGAAGAATTCAACGCCGGGATCACCCTGTTGAACGATTCCAAGACCGCCGCGTTGGACCGATGCGACGCGGCATACCGGTGAACCTGCCATCACACGTCCGCTCTTGTAGCCCGGCGTGCGACGATAGGGCGAGAACATGGCACAGCACACAGTGAGTCGAAGGTTGGCTGAAGGAGGACCGAAGGTGGTCTCGGCGGGTGACCCCCCGAACTACGCCCAAAGGTTGGGCATCGAAAAAGATCAGATCGTGCAGGAACTGGGCTGGGATGAGGACTCCGACGACGACATCCGGTTCGCCATCGAGGACGCGTCCGGCGCCGACCTGCTCGATGAGGACTCCGACGAGGTCATCGACGTGGTGTTGCTGTGGTGGCGTGACGGGGACGGCGACCTCGTCGACACCCTGATGGACGCCATCACCCCGCTTGCCGATGACGGTGTCATCTGGGTGGTCACTCCCAAGACCGGCCACCCCGGGCACGTGCAACCCGCCGACATCGCGGAGTCGGCGCCGACCGCGGGTCTGATGCAGACGTCGTCGGCCAACCTGGGGGACTGGATCGCCAGTCGCCTGGTGCAGCCGAAGGCGAAAGCCATCACCAAGCAGCGGTAGGGGGCGTGCTGGCTGTCGGCGGCAGCGCACCGGACTTCACGCTCAAGGACCAGAACAACCAGCCGGTGACGCTGAGTTCGTTTTCTGGCGCCAAGAACGTGCTCCTGGTGTTCTTCCCCCTTGCGTTCACCAGCATCTGCGCCCGCGAACTCGACGACATCCGTGATCACCCGGGCGACTTCGTCAACGACGACACCGCCACGCTGGCCATCTCGGTGGGCCCGTCACCGACCCACAAGGTGTGGGCCACCCAACGCGGCTTCACCTTCCCGGTGCTGTCCGACTTCTGGCCGCACGGTGCGGTCAGTCAGGCCTATCGCGTGTTCAACGACGACACCGGGTTCGCCAATCGGGGCACCTTCGCGGTGGACCGCTCCGGGGTGATCCGGTTCGCCGAATGCAAGCAACCTGGCGAGGTCCGCAATCAGGCGGTGTGGTCGCACGCGCTTGCGGCGTTGCGGTCGGGCTGAGATGGATTTCCGGTCGCAGGTCATCGGCGGGTAACCTGCCCGGGATCGGGCGCGTAGCTCAGTGGTAGAGCTCTGGTTTTACACACCAGCGGTCGGCGGTTCGAAACCGTCCGCGCCCACCATCAAAATTCCTGGTCAGAGACTTACGGCCAAGATTTTCTCTCAATTTCAAACCCCCGTTGTGCCAAGAGTGTGCCAAGAGATTTGAACAGGCGCCGGGGC
>NZ_JBAUJR010000199.1:0-3350 GCF_049683935.1 Mycobacterium sp.
CTCCGGCCCTGCGGGCGCCGAAAACTTTTCACGAACGCCTCCGGCTGAAAACTTCCCGGCCCAGGGGCAGGACGCCGTTCCCGTGCGCCGCCTACTCTCCCCACGCCAGATGACGGCGAAAGAACGCAGGGGAGGACGCAACACCGACCCGGCACGAGTTCCGAAGGGCAGCAACAGTTATGACCGAGAACACGAACACCGACACCGTCACCTGCATCGCGGACGGCCCCGACTGCACCGGCGACGTCGAATACCGGGACGCACTGTCCGGAACCGGAATAGCGCACCCGAGATGCGACAAGCACTGGCAAGACCGCCTCGACCTCGAGGACAACCTCCGCCGCCGCTACCCGGCCCACGCACCCGCCGACTTCGACCCCACCTACGCAGGCGAGCACTGGGACGAGGACTACTGACCCCGCACGCTCACCCCGACCCGCACCGACCGAGGAGCAAAAGCCTTGACCGCCAACGACATCGACGACTACTGGACCACCTACGACAAGGCCCTCGACGCGGCCACCGAATGCCGGAGCGTCGAATCGCTGATCGACACCCTCAACCGCTACTACCCGCCCTCGTCCGGAGTGGCGTTCTTCCCCAACGGGGCCGATCGAGACCTACTCGGCACACTCACCGACGCCGGACACTTCGCTACCGTCTGGATTCAAGCGGACTACCACTTCGCGCTCCGTGACGGCCGCGGAGATGGATTCACCTACATCGAAGGCGACATCGTTCGCGGAACCTCATGCCGGTAGAACACCCGCCCCGGTGCCAGACGGCACCGGGGCACCACCTGGAAGGAACGCCCCTGATGCCCGCTCAAGCAGTGAACACTGGACACAGGGTCGCTAGGCACCACGATTGACCTACCGCACAAGTGACCGGTGTGTCTTTCCCAAGACGCGTCGTCGCGGTGTCGAGCGGCCCGCTCGTCGGTGGTCGGGCCTGGCGGCGTGACTTCATAGGACCTTGAAGCGACTCTGCCCCATCACTGTTTTGTCCACCGCCAGCGTCCGCCCACCCAGCGCGAAACTCGGTCGGAAGGCCCGCCGAGTCCGTCGAACGGGAAGGCTCGGATCACATGGACGGTGACATCGTCGTCGGCATCGATTCACACAAAGACACTCACTACGCAGCTGTGCTCACACGGGGTGGAAGGAGGCTCGGAGCGCGCCAGTTCGGAGCCACAGCGCAGGGCTACAACGAGCTGTCGGAATGGGTGGAGACGTTCGGAACTCCGGCGAGCTTCGGTGTCGAGTGCACCGGTTCGTACGCTGCGGGACTGACGCGTCACCTGCTCGAACGTGGCATGTCGGTCGCGGAGATCAACACGACCAACAAACATGCGCGGGCTCGCCGTGGGAAGGACGATGCCCTCGATGCGGAGATGGCTGCTCGGCACGTCCTCACCGGAGCCGACGCCATCGTTCCGAAGTCGAGTACCGGAGCGGTGGAATCGATCAGAATGCTGCTTCTCACGCGGGAGTCGGCAGTGAACGCTCGTACCGTTGCGCTGCAACAGATTCAAGATGTTCTGATCACCGCCCCGGTGGCTCTGCGTGAGTCGATCACCTACAAGCGGGGGAAGGGAGCCGTCGAAGCGTGCTCCCGGTTGCGTCCGGACTTGTCGCGCCTGTCCGATCCGGAACAAGCTGCGAAGTTGACATTGCGGACTCTCGGTCGCCGGGCCAGCGATCTGGCCGAGGAGATCGCCGTTCTGGAGCGCGAGCTCGACACTTTGGTGACCGCGACGGCTCCGACGATGCGCGCAGCGTGCGGGGTAGGACCGGTCAACGGGGCGCAGTTGTTGGTGACCGCGGGGCAGAACATCGGCCGGCTTCATTCCGAGGCCGCGTTCGCCCGGTTGTGCGGTGTCGCCCCTGTTCCTGCCTCGTCGGGCAAGACGACGAGGATGAGGCTGCACCGAGGCGGTGATCGCGCCGCGAACAGAGCGCTCTACTTGATCACCGTGTGTCGGCTGCGGTACGACCAACGCACGATCGACTACATGCAACGCCGGCGCGGTGACGGGTTGTCGAAGAAGGACGTCATCAGGTGCCTCAAGCGGTTCGTGGCGCGGGAGGTTTTCAACGATCTCGTCGCTGATCTCGCAGGATGTGGCAGCATGTCAGCAGAGGTTGACGTACCTGCCGCTCGCGCCCCGTCCGGGGTTCGGTGAACACGTTGCTCTGAGGGTCCACCATCGGAATCCGTCAGGAAGCAGCTGACCGCCGGTAATGCGAGCATCCGGACTCGGTTGTGCTTCCAACGAAGGATCCCTGATGCCCGTTCACATGACCATCGATGAGTTGAAGTCCGCTGCACGAACGTTGCGAAAGTTCCTGGCCGAATCAGGTGCTGCACAATTGACCCACGCCCAGTCACTCGAGGCCGTCGCTCACACTGCCGGATTTCGAGACTGGAACAGCTGCAGCGCCGCTCTTCTCGCTCCCCGTCCGCTGGCGGCTGTTCCGATCCTGCGGGTGTATGACGAGGTCGCGACACGAAACTTCTATTGCGACTACCTCGGATTCGAGGTCGACTTCGAGCATCGCTTCGCCGCCGATCTACCGCTCTACATGCGGGTCACCCGTGGCGGTGTTCACCTGGACCTGAGTCAACACCACGGGGATGGAACACCAGGGGCCGCTGTGTGGCTGCCGACGGTCGACATCGCGGCGTTCCACCGGGAGCTGCGTCGGCGAGACCATCTGGTGACTCTGCGACCCGGTATCGATCGCTCCGCACCTGGTGGACCGACCGTCGAGCTACTGGATCCGTTCCAGAACGCCCTGCGCTTCTGCGAACTCGACGACTGACACATGCTCGACTGACAGACGATTCACTGCTCCCGCCCACGGATCGCTTGACATGTATAGGACCGTCATGGGTGACCCTGATCGTCGGCGTCCTCGCCGTCGTCGGCGTCGCCCTGACAGTCCGCCAACGCACCGTAGCCGACAAACGCGCCCAGGCCTGGCAACGGATCACATGGTGCCTCGAACGCACCACCAGCGCAGACCCTGCCGAAGCCGAGCTCGGATGGGACATCTACGCCACCGTCACCGACTCGCCGCTCATCACCACCACCGAACAAGACGTCCTCGTCGCCGTCGCCGACCGATCCGCCCGACGCGCACTGGCGGAACCCGACGAAACCGAGGACACTGACAACCCGAACGAGCAGGAGGACCCACGATGACCACCGCAGAAGCCCGCAAGACCTGGACCCCGAACGAACGGCGCAGTGTCGCTGCCGCAGCAGCCCGCGCCTCGATCGCACTCCGTGAACGCAGCGGCCGCGAGGTACCCCAGTGGATCCGCGACGCCGCCGAAGGGCGCCC
>NZ_JBAUJR010000200.1:0-3395 GCF_049683935.1 Mycobacterium sp.
GATGCGCCTCCCCATCACGTCCGAGCGACGCGGGACATCACGCGGCCCATCGTCTTCGACGATCTTCCGGCGGTGTGCGCCGAGGTCGACCTGGGTGCTCCGCCGGACGTCCTGGAACGGATCGACGATGACGGCGTTGCTCGGACTGTCTTCGTGTTGGTTCGGCTTCACACCCATCCATTGGGCACGGTGATTCTCGACTGCACAGGTGATCTGCGGTGGCTCACACATGCATCGACGGTGTGGTCATCGATACGGGATGCCGCCAACACTCACCTGGTCGCCGACGGGTTACCTGCGGTGGGAGACTGGACGGAGCTCGCCGGCCCCCTGACTTCGACACCGCGATGTGTCGCTCGTCGCCGCACGGTCCTGGCGAATCCACCGCGGATCACCGTGGTGGTCGCCACCCGGGACCGCCCGCGGTTGTTGCACACCTGCCTCGACGCTCTACTCGATCTGACCTACCCCGACTACGAGATCGTTGTCGTCGACAGCGCGCCGGACACCTCGGCCACCGCGACACTGGTGAGTAATGGCTACTACCAGTATGTCCGGTACATCCGTGAGAACAGCGAGGGTCTGGCCGCGGCCCGCAACCGCGGTCTGCGCGAGGCGACGGGATCGATCATCGCGTTCGTCGATGACGACGTGACCGTCGACCGGCATTGGCTGGCCGCGATTGCCGAGGGGTTCCACGCCAGCGCCGCTGTCGGGTGCGTCACCGGCCTCGTCCTACCCACCGAGTTGGTGACTGCGGCACAGTTGCTGCGCCACCACCACGACAGCGCCGACAGACCCTTCAGCCAGATGGTTGTCGGTACCAGCCGTCACCGAACCGGCGCTGCGCTGTCCATCTCCACCGCCCGCCGCCTGGGCTCCGGCGCCAACATGGCCTTCGATACGGCTGTACTACGCGCACTCGGGGGATTCGACCCGGGCACCGGGATCGGAACGCCCGCGCGCGGAGGCGACGACCTGGCGGCCTTTGCGCGCGTGCTTCTGGATCATGAAGTGGTTCACCAACCCTCGGCTGTGGCCGTGCGACGCCACGACCGAGATGTGGCGCGATTGCTTGACCAGGCCCACGACTACGGTGTCGGCCTGGGCGTGGCGATGACCAGTGTTCTGTTGCGGGAGCCCAGGATCTGGGCGGCATGCCTGCGCCGGTGCCCGGCGGCCCTCGTCCGGGCGGTCAGGCCGTCCTCGGGACGCAACCGGAGCGGCTGTGCCGGGCTGCCGGTCGATCTCACTCGGATCGAGCGACGCGGGCTTCTCGCCGGACCGGTGTTCTATCTGGTGAGCCGGTGGCGGGGTGCCCGTCGGCCGGCTGCGGTGACGACGGCAACTCCGCGCGCGCAGGCGAGGTGGCGACGATGACACACCGTCCGGGTCCCACGGTGGCGGTAGCGATCTGCGTCGACACCGAGGACCGGTGGAACGAGATGGTGCGGGCCGTGACGTCGGTGCGGCAGCAGACCTACGGGGCAGCGGAGATCATCCTCGTCATCCAGGACAACCCCGCACTGCTGCGCCGGGCGTCCTTCGAACTGCCCGGGGTGGTGGCGATCCCGGACACCGGCGGGACGGGGCGGCGGGCCCGGTGGTACACCGCCGCCGCAGCAGCGACCTCCGACATCGTGGCCATCCTCGACGACGATGCGTTCGCAATGCCACATTGGCTGGAGGCACTCGTCGCGCCGTATTCCGACCCGGAGGTGCTGGCCGTGGGTGGACGGGTGATGCCTCAGTGGTGCACGGGTCGTCCGGCATGGTTCCCACCCGAATTCGATTGGGTGGTCGGCTGTAGCTACCGCGGCATGCCCGTGGTGCGGACTCCGGTACGCAGTTACCTCGGTACCAGTGTGTCCTTCCGGCGTGAAGTGCTACTGCAGTGCGACAGATCGGACGTACGCCTCGGACAGGACGGGAGCCGACTCCTCTTCGAACCGGCTGCTGTGGTTCAGCGGGCAGTACCGCGGTCGCGCGCCACGTGGCCGTACTTCCGGTCGCGGTGTTACTCGGCCGGCGAGTCGGCCGCGCGGATCCTCAGGCCCGGTGATCTCCGGCAGGGATCATCGATTGTGCCGCCGCACCTGCGATCCGCCATTCGGGCGGGAATCACCAGTTCGATCACGGGAGCGATACAGGGTGACCGGGCGTCGGCCCGCGCGGGCCTGGCACTGTCCGCCGGAGTCGTCATGGCCGGTGTGGGCTTCGTGGCCGGCTCATTGAGACTGGCCGCAGGGCGGCACCTTGGTGTGCACCGGCCTTCCCCTCCGTACCGACCCGGAGAGAATTCGCATCACGGCAGGGGGCCCCGCGGGGACGCTTCTGCCTGGACGCGTACACCGTTGAACACTGCCTAGCTGGTCGACTCGATGTCCGTACTCCGGGCGTTTCCCTGGCGGGTGCGCCTCGCGCCACCGGACTCCGGTGCGCACTACGCTTGGCGAGATGAGCTCCCACGAGCCAGAACCCGACGACGGCGACACCGGCCCGCTGCACGCCGACAGCATCCGGGAACAGACAGCGGGCGCCGCCGACCGCCGATTCGACGCGCCGCTGTCGGTGAATCCCCGACCGGTACAGCAGGATCGCCGTCCTGTCGTGCTTCTTGCCGTCGCGACGGTGGCGGTCGTGGGATTGGGCGTGATCGCGTGGTCGTTCTGGCCGTCGTCCGAGGAGTCCGAGGCGACAGGCGGCGGTCCGGCCACCACGTCGACAACCGCATCGTCGCAACAGTCCGAAGCGCGGTTGTTCGAGATGCTGCCCGACGGTTACGACGCTGATGCGTGTGAAGTCGTCGTTCCGCCGAAAGATGCGCTGGCGCAGTTCAGTTGCACGGAGAACACCGACCTGGGCGGCCCACTGACGGCCAGCTACACCCTGGCGGGGGACACCGAGTCGCTACGCGCATTGTTCGACGGGATCGTCGAAACGTCGTCGGTGGTGGACTGCCCGGGCAACATCCAGTCGCCGGGGCCGTGGCGCCGCAATGCGACACCACAACAGGAAGCCGGCACGTTGGTGTGCGGGTTTGTGCAGAGCCGACCGACGGTCGCGTGGACTACCGACGCAGACCTGATGCTCAGCGAGGTGCAGTCAGGCCCGCAGGGGCCGAACATGGTCCAGCTGTACAACTGGTGGGCGTCGCACTCCTGAGTCCCCGACGGATCAGGCAGGTGGGGCGGGAACCACAACGGTGGTCGTGAGGGTAGGACCGGCGGGTGCAGGCGTGCCCGCACTGCCCTCGGCAATCGGTGTGCCTGTACTACCTTCCGGGGCCACCGCGGCGGGGACCGGCGCGGGGCTTGCTTCCGCTGCCGGGACGGCGCCATCGGGCAGCGGGGTGCCCGAGCTGCCTTCCGGTAGCGGGGTGCCCGAGCTGCCCT
>NZ_JBAUJR010000201.1:0-20696 GCF_049683935.1 Mycobacterium sp.
TTTCATGACGTGACGGGCGGTGTGTACAAGGCCCGGGAACGTATTCACCGCAGCGTTGCTGATCTGCGATTACTAGCGACTCCGACTTCACGGGGTCGAGTTGCAGACCCCGATCCGAACTGAGACCGGCTTTCAAGGGATTCGCTCCACCTCACGGATTCGCAGCCCTTTGTACCGGCCATTGTAGCATGTGTGAAGCCCTGGACATAAGGGGCATGATGACTTGACGTCATCCCCACCTTCCTCCGAGTTGACCCCGGCAGTCTCTTACGAGTCCCCACCATAACGTGCTGGCAACATAAGATAGGGGTTGCGCTCGTTGCGGGACTTAACCCAACATCTCACGACACGAGCTGACGACAGCCATGCACCACCTGCACACAGGCCACAAGGGAACTGATATCTCTACCAGCGTCCTGTGCATGTCAAACCCAGGTAAGGTTCTTCGCGTTGCATCGAATTAATCCACATGCTCCGCCGCTTGTGCGGGCCCCCGTCAATTTCTTTGAGTTTTAGCCTTGCGGCCGTACTCCCCAGGCGGGGTACTTAATGCGTTAGCTACGGCACGGATCCCAAGGAAGGAAACCCACACCTAGTACCCACCGTTTACGGCGTGGACTACCAGGGTATCTAATCCTGTTCGCTCCCCACGCTTTCGCTCCTCAGCGTCAGTTACTGCCCAGAGACCCGCCTTCGCCACCGGTGTTCCTCCTGATATCTGCGCATTCCACCGCTACACCAGGAATTCCAGTCTCCCCTGCAGTACTCCAGTCTGCCCGTATCGCCCGCACGCCCACAGTTAAGCTGTGAGTTTTCACGAACAACGCGACAAACCACCTACGAGCTCTTTACGCCCAGTAATTCCGGACAACGCTCGCACCCTACGTATTACCGCGGCTGCTGGCACGTAGTTGGCCGGTGCTTCTTCTCCAGGTACCGTCACTTGCGCTTCGTCCCTGGCGAAAGAGGTTTACAACCCGAAGGCCGTCATCCCTCACGCGGCGTCGCTGCATCAGGCTTGCGCCCATTGTGCAATATTCCCCACTGCTGCCTCCCGTAGGAGTCTGGGCCGTATCTCAGTCCCAGTGTGGCCGGACACCCTCTCAGGCCGGCTACCCGTCGTCGCCTTGGTGAGCCGTAACCTCACCAACAAGCTGATAGGCCGCGGGCCCATCCCACACCGCAAAAGCTTTCCCCCACCAGACATGCATCCAGCAAGGTGTATTCGGTATTAGACCCAGTTTCCCAGGCTTATCCCAAAGTGCAGGGCAGATC
Organism: Mycobacterium sp.; assembly: GCF_049683935.1. Classification (GTDB taxonomy): domain Bacteria; phylum Actinomycetota; class Actinomycetes; order Mycobacteriales; family Mycobacteriaceae; genus Mycobacterium. The sequence goes on from NZ_JBAUJR010000201.1 coordinate 1,276, forward strand.
ACCCACGTGTTACTCACCCGTTCGCCACTCGAGTACCCCGAAGGGCCTTTCCGTTCGACTTGCATGTGTTAAGCACGCCGCCAGCGTTCGTCCTGAGCCAGAATCAAACTCTCCAAACAAAAACAACCCATCCACAGACAGGTGCATTCGAATCAGAACAAGCCTGAAACCAACAAACAGACACCAAAACCGGCATCCAAAAAAACAACGTCATGCCCCCAAACGGGAAAATAAGGACACAACAAAAAACAACAAACAAAAACCACCAAACACACTATTGAGTTCTCAAACAACACACCCGGTTTTCAGGCAACCCTGCCACTGTACTGCACGTGACCAGGGAGGTCAAACCTCGTCCATCCGATCTTTCGACCGGGGCCGCTGGCTTCTGTCGAAATACTACGCTCTGTCGGGCCTAAGTCCCAAATCTCCAGTACACAACCCGATTTGAGCTTGCGGAGGCTACGTCACCCGCTCGATCTCCGCGCCCAGATCGACCAGATTTTCCACGAAGTTCGGGTACCCGCGGTCGATGTGAAAGACGTCGTGCACCTCGGTGTCACCGTCGGCGACCAATCCGGCCAGCACGAGTCCGGCGCCGGCACGGATGTCCGAGGACCACACCGGGGCACTGGACAGCTGCGGGATCCCCCGCACCACCGCATGGTGGCCGTCGGTCCGGGCATCGGCCCCGAGCCTGATCATCTCTTCGACAAACCGGAACCGGGCTTCGAAGACGTTCTCGGTGATCATCGACGTGCCGTCCGCGATCGCCGCCAGGCCGATGGCCATCGGCTGCAGGTCGGTCGGGAACCCCGGGAAGGGCAGCGTGGCGACGTTCACCGCCTTGGGCCGTTCGTACTGCACCACCCGGAAGCCGTCGTCAGACTGTGTCACCGTGGCTCCGGCATCGTGCAGTTTGTGAAGTACCAACTGCAGGTGCTGCGGATCGACACCGGTGACCGAGATGTCCCCGCGAGTCATCGCCGCCGCGATGCCCCAGGTCGCCGCCACGATCCGGTCGCCGATGACCCGATGCTCGGTGGGATAGAGCCGGTCGACACCGGTGATGGACAAGGTCGATGATCCGGCGCCGGTGATGTGGGCGCCCATCTGACTGAGCATCGTGCACAGGTCGACGACATCGGGTTCGCGGGCAGCGTTGTAGATCGTGGTGACGCCCTCGGCGAGGACCGCGGCCATCAGGATGTTCTCGGTCGCTCCCACCGAGGGGAACTCCAACTGGATCTCGGCCCCGCGCAGGTGTTCCGCCTCCGCGACCACACAACCGTGTTCGATGTTGCACCGCGCACCGAGCAGGCGAAGCCCTGACTGATGCATGTCGAGCGGGCGCGAGCCGATGGCGTCGCCGCCGGGCAGCGCAACCTTTGCGCGCTTACAACGGCCGACCAGCGGACCGAGGACACACACCGACGCGCGGAACTGACGGACCGCGGCGAAGTCCGCGTCGTACTTCAACTCGTCCGGTGAGGTCACCATGACGACGTCACCGTCGAGCTCGACGGTGGCGCCGAGTCCGCGGAGCACCTCGGCCATCAGCGGCACGTCGAGGATGTCGGGGCAGTTGGTGATGGTGCTCGTGCCCTCTGCCAGCAGCGCGGCCGCCATCAGCTTCAACACGCTGTTCTTGGCGCCCCCGACGGCAACTGCGCCCGATAACCGGCTACCGCCGGTCACTACGAAACGCTCGCTCACCCGGGTCAGTGTAAACAGCGCCGTCGGCCGTGTCAGTTTGCAGCGCCCTGCGGGGCGACACACACCGGTACGGTTTCCTCATGGCTGTACACCTGACGCGCATCTATACCCGGACCGGCGACGATGGCACCACCGGTCTGAGCGACTTCAGCAGGGTTTCCAAGAACGACGCCCGCCTGGCCGCGTACGCCGACTGTGACGAGACCAACGCCGCTATCGGCGTCGCAGTCGCACTTGGTGACCCGGATCAGCGAGTTCTCGACGTCCTGCGGCAGATTCAGAACGATCTGTTCGACGCGGGCGCCGACCTGTCGACACCGGTGGTCGAGAACCCCGAGTACCCGCCGCTTCGCATCAAGCAGAGTTACATCGACCGCCTCGAGTCGTGGTGCGACGAGTTCAACGAGCCACTGCCGGCACTGACCTCGTTCATCCTGCCGGGTGGAACCCCGCTCTCAGCGCTGCTCCATGTAGCGCGCACCGTGTCGCGGCGAGCGGAGCGATCGGCATGGCACGCGATGGACACCCACGGTGATTCGATCAGCGTGCTGCCGGCGAAATACCTCAACCGGCTGTCGGATCTGCTCTTCATCCTGTCCCGGGTGGCGAACCCCCAAGGCGATGTCCTGTGGCAGCCGGGCGGGCAGAGTCAGTAGGTACGACGCCGCGCCCTCGGCGATGGCCGCGACTCCAACCATGACGTGAAAGCCGTCAAAGCTCCCCGATCGAGGGCGACCTCGTAGCCGCGTCCGCTTTCCGGCGCGACATCTCGAAGCTCGAGAATGACGATCTCTTCGGTCATGATGTCGAACTCGTCACCGCGCGGGGAGCGTCGCGACACGATTTCCAGACCTCGCCGGCTCAGCGTTCGATCGGGCCACCAACGCATGCTGGAAAGCCGGTAGAAACCGGCTTCGCCTCCGCGATATCGCATCACGCCGTGCCGCCAGCCGTGGCCGCCCACCGCGGGGACGTCGCGGAGTATCGCCGCCGTGCCGCCCACCTGCCGCAGCTTCCACAGCCGGTAGCTCAGCGCTGCCACCACGACCAACAGCACACCGATCAGCGCGACCATGAACAGCACGGACGCGCTCATCGGCCCGCCTACTAGTCGATCTGACCCAGAGCGCGAAGCCGCGCCCTGCCCCATGCCGCGGTGCTCTCGTCGTCTGATTCCGAGTCCTGCTTCGCGTCGTCGGCGTTGATCTCCGACTCGAATTCGGCACGCTCGACCAGGATTCGGACGGCTTCGTCGGTGACCGACAGAAATCCGCCTTCGACCGCGATCCGCAGGTCGTCTTCACCCTCGCGCTCCACGCGCACCATCGCGTCGTCGACCAGTTCGGCAACCAACGGGATGTGGCGCGGCAGGATGCCGATTTCGCCCGCGGTGGTGCGGGTGAACACGAACGTTGCCTCACCCGACCACAGCTCGCGCTCCACAGCGACGATCTCGACGTTCAGTTCCGCCATGTCACACCACCTTTCGCAGCTGGATGCTCATCACAACTTGGCGCCGAGGCTCTCTGCCTTCTTGGCCAGATCGTCCAGGCCACCGATCAGGAAGAACGCCTGCTCGGGGAGGTGGTCGAAATCGCCCTTGCTCAGCTTGTCGAACGCCTCGATGGTCTCCTTGAGCGGCACCGTCGAACCCGGCTGACCGGTGAACTGCTCGGCCGCCATCATGTTCTGGCTCAGGAAGCGCTCGATCCGGCGCGCCCGGTTGACCAGCTGCTTGTCCTCTTCGGACAGCTCGTCGACGCCGAGGATGGCGATGATGTCCTGCAGGTCCTTGTACCGCTGCAGGATGCGGATGACTTCCTGCGCCACCCGGTAGTGCTCGTCGCCGACGACCGCGGGATCCAGGATCGTCGAGGACGACGCCAGCGGGTCCACTGCCGGGAAGATGCCCTTGGAGAACACATTTCGGCTGAGTTCCGTGGTGGCGTCCAGGTGGGCGAAGGTGGTTGCCGGCGCCGGGTCGGTGTAGTCGTCGGCGGGCACGTACACGGCCTGCATCGAGGTGATCGAGCGACCGCGCGTCGAGGTGATGCGCTCCTGGAGCTCACCCATCTCGTCGGCGAGCGTGGGCTGGTAGCCCACCGCGGACGGCATACGGCCGAGCAGGGTGGACACCTCGGAGCCGGCCTGGGTGAACCGGAAGATGTTGTCGATGAACAGCAGCACGTCCTGCTGCTTCTCGTCGCGGAAGTACTCGGCCATCGTGAGCGCCGAGAGCGCCACCCGCATACGGGTGCCGGGCGGCTCGTCCATCTGGCCGAACACCAGAGCGGTGTCCTTGAGCACGTCGGCGTCGGCGAGCTCGACCCAGAGGTCGTTGCCCTCACGGGTGCGCTCCCCCACGCCGGCGAACACCGAGGTACCACCGAAGTTGCGGGCGATGCGGTTGATCATCTCCTGGATCAGCACGGTCTTGCCCACGCCGGCGCCGCCGAACAGGGCGATCTTGCCACCGCGCACGTACGGAGTGAGCAGGTCGACGACCTTGAGGCCGGTCTCCAGCATCTCGGTGCGGGGCTCGAGTTCGGCGAATGGCGGGGGCTTGCGGTGGATCGACCAGTGGTCGAAGTCCTCGCCGTAACCGGGCTCGTCCAGGCAATCGCCGAGCGCGTTGAACACGTGCCCCTTGACGCCGTCACCGACGGGCACCGAGATGGACTTGCCCGAGTCGGTCACCTCGACACCGCGGACCAGACCGTCAGTGGGCTGCATGGAGATGGTGCGGACCAGGTTGTCCCCGAGGTGCTGGGCGACCTCGAGGGTCAGCGTCTTGGCCAGGTCTCCGTAGGTGATCTCCGTGTTCAGGGCGTTGAACAGCTCGGGTACCGAACCCCGCGGGAACTCGACGTCGACAACCGGCCCTGTGATACGTACGACGCGACCGGCTGTTCCGCTCTTGCTGTCGCTCTTGGTGTCTTCTGCGGTAGCAGTCATTTCCTCTTCGCTTCCTACGGGGCTTCTGTGTTCGATTTGGGTGGGCGTCAGGCGTCGGCGAGCGCGTTCGCGCCGCCGACGATCTCGCTGATTTCCTGGGTGATCTGGGCCTGACGTTCGCGGTTAGCCATCAGGGTCAGGTCCTTGATCAGGTCGTCGGCGTTGTCCGAAGCCGACTTCATGGCACGACGTCGAGATGCGGACTCCGACGCGGCCGCCTCCAGCAGCGCCGCGTACACGCGGGTCGCGATGTAACGCGGCAGCAGTGCGTCGAACAACGTCTCCGGGTCCGGCTCGAACGAGAAGAGCGTGCGCGGCCCGTCGTCCTCGGGTTCGTCCTCGACGTACTCGACGACCATCGGCGCGATCCGCCGCGCGACCGCAGACTGCGAAAGCATCGACCTGAATTCGGTGAAGACGATGTGCAGTTCGTCGACACCGAGGATGCCGTCGTCGCCGGCATCGTCGCCCTCGTCGTCGGCGCCGGACATGAACGCCGTCACCAGGGTGTCGGCGATTTCGCGGGCGTTCTCGTAGGTGGGCCGCTCGGAGAACCCGGTCCAGGATTCGGTCACCTCACGCTGGCGGAAGTTGTAGTAGCCCAGAGCTTTCCGCCCGACGACGTACACCTCCGGCTTCTTGCCCTCGTCGCGCAGCAGCGCGAAGAGCTCCTCGGACTGCCGCAGCACGTTGGCGTTGTAGGCTCCGCACAGCCCGCGGTCCGACGACACCACGAGCACGCCCGCCCGCTTCGGATTCTCCCGCTGCACAAGCAACGGGTGATCGAGCGCGCTGGCACTGGCAAGCTCGGTGAGCATGCTGGTGATCTCGGTGGAATAGGGCCGAGCCGCCTGGACTCGGGCCTGGGCCTTGGCGATTCGCGAGGTTGCGATCAGTTCCTGGGCCTTGGTGATCTTCTTGATCGACCCGGCGGAACGGATGCGCCCGCGAAGTTCGCGCAGTGTTGCAGCCATCTAGCTCTCCTAGACCTCTCTCACGTAGATGAAGTCGGTCTACTTCTTGGGGGCCGGCTTGCGGACCTTGACGGATTCCTTCTCGACGTCTTCCTCGTCCATGGCCTCAGTCTCGGCCTCGTTCACGACCACCGAACTGCCGTCGGTAGCCGAGAAGCCCTTCTTGAACTCGTTGATGACGTCGGTCAGCTTCTTCTCGGTCTCCTCCGACAGCTTCTTGGTCTCCCGGACCTCACTGAGAATGTCGTCGTGGGAAGCCCGGACATGCTCCAGAACCTCGGTCTCGAAGCGCGCCACATCTTCGACCGGAACCGAATCGAGGTGCCCCTTGGTGCCGAGGAAGATCGCAACGACCTGATCCTCGACCGAGTACGGCGTGTACTGCGGCTGCTTGAGCAGCTCGACCAGCCGGGCGCCACGCTCCAGCTGTGCCTTCGACGCCGCGTCCAGATCTGAGGCGAAGGCGGCGAACGCTTCGAGCTCACGGTACTGCGACAGCTCCAGACGCAGCGAGCCCGCAACCTCTTTCATGGCCTTGATCTGGGCCGCACCACCAACACGGGACACCGACACACCGACGTTGATGGCCGGCCGCACACCCTGGTTGAACAGATCGGATTCCAGGAAGCACTGGCCGTCGGTGATCGAGATGACGTTGGTCGGGATGAACGCCGAGATGTCGCTGGCCTTGGTCTCGATGATCGGCAGCCCGGTCATCGATCCACCGCCCAGTTCGTCGGACAGCTTCGCGCAACGTTCCAGGAGCCGCGAATGCAGGTAGAACACGTCACCGGGGAAGGCTTCGCGGCCCGGCGGACGGCGCAGCAGCAGCGAGATCGCGCGGTAGGCGTCGGCCTGCTTGGACAGGTCGTCGAACACGATGAGGACGTGCTTGCCGTCGTACATCCAGTGCTGACCGATCGCTGAGCCGGTGTACGGCGCAAGCCACTTGAAGCCGGCAGCGTCGGAAGCCGGCGCGGCGACGATGGTGGTGTACTCCATCGCGCCACCCTCTTCGAGAGCGCGCTTCACGCTGGCGATCGTGGTGCCCTTCTGACCGATCGCGACGTACACGCAGCGCACCTGCTGCTTCGGGTCACCGGTCTCCCAGGCCTGCCGCTGGTTGAGGATCGTGTCCACGCAGACCGCGGTCTTGCCGGTCTTGCGGTCGCCGATGATCAGCTGGCGCTGCCCGCGACCGATCGGGGTCTGCGAGTCGATGGCCTTGATGCCGGTCTGCAGCGGCTCCGAGACACCCTGGCGTTGGATCACCGACGGTGCCTGCAGTTCGAGCACGCGGCGGGTGTCCGACTCGATGTCGCCCTGGCCGTCGATCGGCTGACCGAGAGGGTTGACGACACGTCCGAGGAACGCGTCGCCGACCGGGACCGAGAGCACCTCACCGGTGCGCTTGACCTGCTGTCCCTGTTCGATCTTCTCGAAATCACCGAGGATCACGACGCCGACGCTGTGCTCATCGAGGTTCAGCGCCACACCGAGAACTCCGCCGGGGAACTCCAGGAGCTCCTGGGTCATCACCGAAGGTAGTCCCTCGACGTGGGCGATGCCGTCGCCCGCGTCGATGACGGTGCCGATTTCCTCGCGTTCGGATTCGGCGGTGAAGGAGGAGACGTAGTCCTCGATTGCACCCTCGATGTCAGAAGCCGAGATTGTCAACTCTGCCATGGCTTTTCGTCTTCCTGCCTTTACGTTTGTTACTGCTCGAGTTCGAGTCAGGTCAGTCCGGAAGCCCTGTGCGGGCCGCTTCCAACCGGGATGAGATGGAGCCGTCGATGACTTCGTCACCGACAGCGATCAGGAGCCCACCGAGAACGGCGGGGTCGATGTTCAACTGAACCGACACCGGGTGGCCGTAGATCCGGCTCAGCACCTCCGTCAGACGCGTGGCTTGTTCGTCGGACAGGTCCGCCGCTGCGGTGACCTCGGCAACGACCTCGCCACGCCGTGCGACAGCGAGCTCAGCAAGCTCGTTCACGGCGACTTCAGCGGGCTCACCGCGAAGCAGTTCGACGGTCTGCGTCAACAGTGCCGCCGCGGTGGCGTTCACCCCGCCGCCGGAGTCGAGCACGTTCTGCAACAGGCTGACCCGGCGCTCGGTAGGCACCATGTGGTCAGACAGCAGCCTGCTCAACCGCGATTCGTTGTCGAGGACCCGACCGAAGCGGAACAACTGCTCCTCGACCTCTTCGGCCTGGCCATCCCGCTCCGCACGCACCAGAAGTGCGAGCCGGGCGACATGCTCGACAGCGTCGATGAGGTTCGCTTCACTCGACCACCGCTGTGAGACAGCGGTGTTGAGGAGTTTCAGCGTGTTCGCGTCAACCTTGTCGGTGAACAGCCGCTCCACCATCTGCACCTTCGCGGCCGACTCTTCGGTCGGCTGCGCAAGAGCCTTGTTCAGCGCCGGCTCATCGAGGAGCAACTTCGCCACGGCAGGCAGGTTCTCTGCCAGCGCGGTCAGGGTCTCGGCGTCGGCACCGTCGGTGACCGATTCGAATTCCTTGACGAGCGCAGCCAGCGCGTCGCGGCTCGCCGCCCGCAGGTTGAGAGTCGCTCCCGCCGTCAGCACTGCCGGCGACGGTGCCATGTCATCGAGTTCGTCAAGGAACTTGTCGACGATCGAGGACTGGGCCGCCGGGTCGGCGACGAAGTTGCGGACGAGGTCCTCGGCCCTCTGCACGGATTCGACACCGAGGTTCTGTCGAAGACCACGGATCGTCTGCTGCCGCAGCAGCTGAACCTGCTGCTCCCCTTGCGCTTTGATCCGCTCGGCGTCGGTCCCAGCCTGCTCACGCAGCTGCTCGACGATGCGCGCGGAATCCGCGCGGGCTTCGTCGGTCACCTTGGCGCCGTCGGACTTGGCGTCCTCGAGTGCTTTGGCGTGCATCTGGTCGGCGTTGGCGAGTTTCTCCTCGGCGGACTTGCTCTCCTCGAGCGCAACCCGCACCGCCTCCTGCTGCTGGTGCATCATCTTGCGGACCAGCGGCACGACGTACTTCCACACCAGGAAGCCGATGATGGCGAAACCGACGAGGTTTCCGATCAGAGTCGACATCAGCGACCACCGCCCGATGTGGACGGCGACGATGAGGCTGTCACCTCAACCCCCAGAATTCGGCTGGCCAGAGTGGAGGACAGATCCCCCACCGACGACTCCAGCTGGCTCGATGTGGCTTCGGCATTCTGCGAGAGCTCGTTGTTGGCGCTCTCCAGCTGCTGCGCGACTTCGTCTCCCGCCTCGGCACGCTTGGCGTCGACGACCTTGCGCCCCTCGGTACGTGCCTCGTCACGGATGCTGGATGCCTCACCTCGTGCGGCGGCCATCGTCTGCTGGTAGTCGGCGCGAGCAGCCTCGAGCTGCTTGGCCGCTTCCTTGTTGTCCGCGGCTGTCTTGGCCAGCATGGCTTCACGTTCGGCCAACACCTTGCTGACCGGCGGAACCACCCATTTGGCAATCACGCCGAGCACCACCAGGAAGATCAACAGCACGACGAAGAACGTGCCGTTGGGGAGCAGGAAGTTGCTTGTCTCCCCGACGTCCTCCACCGCCAGAATGGTTGCGCTCAGTTCACCCATGTCGCTGTATTAGCTGACCGGGGTGGCGAAGACGAACAGAGCCATGAACGCCAGGTTGATGAAGTACGCCGCTTCGACCAGACCGACGGTGATGAAGAACGGAGTGAACAGTCGGCCCTGGGCTTCCGGCTGGCGTGCGATGCCCGAGATCAGCGCATTACCGGCAACACCGTTACCGATACCGGCACCGATAGCGCCGCCCGCCATGATCAGACCACCGCCGATGAGCGCGCCGGCAGCGATTGTGGGATCCATTCCTTATCCTCCTTGATAACTGGCAGTAGTGACTACCAGGGTCTTTGCGTTTCTAACGGGTCGAGATTCGTTGTGCTGAACTGTGCTTCGAGGGTCGTCCGGTCTCGTCAGTGGTGGTCGTCCTCGTGATCGAGCTCCATTGACTGCCCGAAGTAGAGGATCGTCAACAACGAGAAGATGAACGCCTGGATGAGGCCGATGAACAGGTCGAAGGCCTTCCAGATCGCGTTGGGCGCCCACAGGATCCACGCCGGGAACATCGCGATCAGCCCGATCATGATGCTGCCGGCAAAGATGTTGCCGAAGAGTCGCAGTGACAACGAGATGGGCTTCGCGATCTCCTCGACGAGGTTGATCGGCGCGAGGAATGCGACGTGACCCTTGAGCAGCTTCGCGGGGTGGCCGAGGAAGCCACGACGCCAGATCCCCGCCGCGTGGTAGGCGATGAACACGAACGCCGCGAGCGCGAAGACGAAGTTGACGTCGGCAGCCGGGGGCTTGAGGAGTTCATGCTCGAGGCCGTCGCTGCCGGTGTACTGCACGGGCAGCACTGCTATCCAGTTGGCGATCAGGATGAAGGTGAACAGGCTGACCGCCAGCGGCAGGATGAAGGGGGCGATCTTCATCCCGATCGCGCTCTCGACCTGGTTGCGGAACTGAATGGTCACGGTCTCGAAGAACAGCTGGACTCCACCTGGGACACCGGTCGAGGTGACCTTCGCCCGCAGGATGAACGCCAGCACCAGCACGACCGCAGCCGCGATCGCCGTCGACAACACGGTGTCGACATTGACCGTCATACCGAACCACTCCTGCTCGGTGTGGTGGCCGACCTGGAGAGCCAGGATTTGTTCGCTCATCTGTTGATGATCCTTCAGTGCTTATCCGTCGTTGGATGTCGTAGGCGCTTGAGATGTCAGGGGGTCCGCGGGGTCCTCGCCGGAGCGCAACTTCTTGAGCACCGGCAGCGAGGTGGTGAGCACCAGGATGACCTGGAACAGCGCCAAACCGAACAACACCCCGAGGCCCTGCGGCCGGAACACGAACGCGATGGTCAGCCCGACAGCGGTGATGACCAGCAACCGGGTGGCGGAGTTGAGCGCCATCTGACTCTTCAGGGGATGGTCCTTGGCGGTGATCGCCTGGACGGCCCGTCGGACCAGCAGCGCGTTGAGCAAGCCGAGCGCCAAGCCGACGCCGAAGAACACCCCGAACATCGGGTAGCCCAGCACTGCGGCAATGGCGACCGCGGCGGCGGTGATCGCTGCGCAGATCGCGGAGAGAACCACAGGCCTGAATGCCACGGCGGGCAACACCAACGGCGCTTCGTGCGCTGGCGTTGTCACTGAGTTCACCTCGATCTCGCGGTCACGAGGACTACTGTCCCGTCATTCCTGTGCGTGGCGGTCCGAGCGTATCGGACTGCCAGGAGCACACTGGAATCACCCAAGGGTCAGTATCCTTTGTCGGTCGTTGTTCCATGCCGATCGGCGATGTACCGAGGGGCACGGGGGCCGGCAACCCGCGAGGTTCATTCGGGTTCTGCGAAGACCCTAACACATGGTTAGGGGCCTAAATCGGGCCTACTACTTTTTGTCGTATACATCCTCGAAGGACCCGTTCCGACGCCCCAGAAGCGGGATCAGGGTCGCCACGATCGCGACCAGGATCGCCCCCGCCATGACCCCGGCGGTGTGGCGCGGGTCGAAGAAGATCGTGCTGGCCGCGCCGAGCGCCACGATGCCGACCCACAGGTAGATGATCAGCACCACCCGGCGGTGGGAATGCCCGATCTCCAGCAGTCGGTGATGCAGGTGCATCTTGTCGGGGCTGAACGGGCTCAGGCCCGCGCGGGTCCGTCGGATGATGGCCAGCAGCATGTCCAGGGCCGGTACGAACATGACCGCCACGACGAGCAGGAACGGCGACAGCAGCGCGAAGACGTCGCGAGCCCCGTACGCCGTCTGGGAGATCGGGCCTGCCGCGGTCGTCGACGCGGCGGCGAGCATCAGGCCGATCAGCATCGAGCCTGAATCGCCCATGAAGATCCGGGCCTTGTGGAAGTTGTGCGGAAGGAAACCGAGGCAGGCGCCCGCGAGCACGACCGAGATGACGGCGGGCGGGTAGAACAGCACGTCGCCACCGTGGTCGCGCAACAGCCCGACCGAGAAGATGCAGATGGCCGACGCCGTGATCAGACCCAGCCCCGCGGCCAGGCCGTCCAGACCGTCGACGAAGTTCATCGCGTTGACGATCGCCACCGTCAGCGCCAACGTCAGCAGGATCGACGAGACCTGGTCGAGCACGATGGTGCCCACGCCGCCGATCGGTATGTAGAGCACGCTCCACGCGACGCCCATCGTGACGAGGACACTCGCCGCGGTGATCTGGCCCGCGAATTTTGTCAGCGCGTCCAGGCCCCACCGGTCGTCGATCAGGCCGACGAGCATGATGAGACCGCCCGCGACCACCACGGCGGGCATCCCCGAGGAGTAGACGAAACCGCGGGTCAATGCCGGCAGTTGGGAGGCCAGCAGCACCGCAGCCACGACACCGAGGTACATCGCCAGGCCGCCCATGCGCGGGGTCGGCTGCAGGTGCACGTCACGCTCGCGCGGGTAGGCCACCGCGCCCCACCGGGTCGCGACCACCCGCACCCAGCCGGTGGCCAGGTAGGTGATGATCGCCGCGGTCAGTCCGACCAGTGCCAGCTCTCGCAACGGGACACCGGCACCCTGTTCGGAGAGCGCCATCAGGCTCTCCGACATGGGCGCCGTGATCATCGCCGAACCGTTGTGCACAAAACTCCAGATCAATCCGTCTGCGTGGTGAGGGTCGCCGCCTCGACGCCCAGGACGCCGGCGATGGCATCGACACTCACCGGGCCCTGACGCAACACCCGCGGATGTGTGCCGGTGAGGTCGACGATCGTCGACGCGGCCTGCTGTTCGGCAGGTCCACCGTCAAGGTAGACCTCGACGAGATCGCCGAGTTGATCGCGCGCCTCACCGGCGGTCAGCGCGGCGGGGCGCCCCGAGATGTTCGCGCTCGAGACAGCCATTGGCCCCACTTCTCGCAGCAGGTCGATGGCCACCGGGTGAAGCGGCATCCGCAACATCACGGTGCCGTGCGCATCACCGAGATCCCATTGCAGCGACGGCGCCTGGTGCACCACCAAGCTCAGTGCGCCCGGCCAGAACGCCCTGATCAGCTCACGGGCGCTCTGCGGCACCGAGTAGACCAGTCCCTGGATCGTGTGCCACGACCCCACCAGTACCGGCACCGGCATGTCGCGGCCGCGCCCCTTGGCAGACAGCAGCGCGGCCACCGCATTGCTGTCGAAGGCGTCGGCGCCGATGCCGTAGACGGTGTCGGTGGGCATCACGACCAGGCGCCCGCCCTTGAGCGCGCTGATCGCCGACGCGATGCCCGTCTCCCGCTGCGCGGGATCGGTGCAGTCGAACGCTTCACTCATGCGCGATCCGCTTCGCTTCTCGCTGGGATGTCACAGTAAAGAGCCTCTCACCCACCACGTACCGCGGTCACGAAGCGGGGCCGGCCGGTGAGGTCGTGTCGTGCGGTGACCTCGACGAATCCGCCTGCGCGGGTGAACGCTTCGACGGTGCGTTCGGAGGTGCTGTCGTCGTGCTCGACGGCGCAGCGTCCGCCGGGCCGAAGCAGGCGCGCCGCCAGCCCGATGATCGCGGCGATCACCACCATACCGTCGTCGCCCCCGAACAACGCGTGCGCCGGATCATGTTCGGCGACTTCGGGTTCCAGCTCGGCGCCGTTAGGGATGTAGGGCGGATTGGCTACCAGAAGGTCGACGGTGCCGTCGAGTTCACCGAGCAGGCCCGCAGTGCTGACGTCGGCCCGCAGCAATTCGACGGAGGTGTCGGCGACATTGTGGCGCGCGTAGGCCAGCGCCTCGTCCGAGTCGTCGACCGCGATCACCCGGGCGGCGGGCCGGTGGTGCCACAGTGCGATTGCCAGCGCGGCCGAGCCGGTGCACAGATCCACCACCACCGGGTGGGGCGACAGCGGTTGGGCAAGCGCCCATTCCAGCAGGGACTCGGTCTCCGGGCGCGGGATGAACACGCCGGGGCCGACCGCGACGGTCACCGCGCCGAACGCAGCCGTTCCGGTCAGGTGCTGCAACGGCACGCGCTCGGCGCGGCGGGCGACAAGCAGTTCGTATCGTTCGACGAAGTCGGCACCGGGCTCGATCAGCGCCAATCGGCCGCGGTCGGTGCCGGCCACATGAGCGGCCAACAGTTCGGCATCAACGCGCGGGGATCCCACACCGGAAGCGGCCAGCGTCTCGGTCGCCGCATCGATCACGTCGCGCAGCCGGCGGGTTCTCATCGCCGCGTCGTCACGTGCTCTGCAGCCTGGACTGCCTGTCGGCGGCCGCGAGCGCGTCGAACAGCGGATCCATGTCCCCCTCGAGCACCTGGTCGAGGTTGTGCGCCTTGTAGTTGATCCGATGGTCGGCGATCCGGTTCTCCGGGTAGTTGTACGTCCGGATGCGTTCACTGCGGTCGACGGTGCGGATCTGGCTGGCACGGTCGGCCGACGCGTCGGCCTGTGCCTGCTCCTCGGCGAGCAACTGCAGCCGGGCGGCGAGCACCTGCATCGCGCGGGCCTTGTTCTGCAGTTGCGATCGTTCGTTCTGGCAGGTGACGACGATGCCGGTCGGTAGGTGGGTGATACGCACCGCGGAGTCGGTGGTGTTGACGCCCTGGCCGCCCTTGCCCGACGACCGGTAGACGTCGACGCGAAGGTCCGAGTCGTCGATCTGCACCTGCCCGACCTCTTCGGGTTCGGGATACACGAGAACACCCGCCGCAGAGGTGTGCACCCGGCCCTGGGATTCGGTGACCGGTACCCGCTGCACCCGGTGCACACCGCCCTCGAACTTCATCCGTGACCAGACTCCGTCTGCGGAGTCCCCCTTGCTGGTGATCGACAGCGTCGCGTCCTTGTAGCCGCCGAGGTCGGAGAACGTCTCGCCGAGAACCGTGACGTTCCAGCCGTGCCGCTCGGCGTAGCGGACGTACATCCGCGCGAGGTCCGCTGCGAACAGCGCCGACTCTTCTCCGCCCTCCCCGGACTTGACCTCCAACACGATGTCGTCGGCGTCATGCGGGTCCCGCGGCGCCAGCAGGTCGGTGAGGGTGGTCTCCAGGTCGTGCACCATTGCCGCGAGCTCGTCGACCTCAGCAGCGAACGACGCGTCGTCGGCGGCCAGTTCGCGCGCCGCTTCCAGGTCACCGCGTGCGGTTTCGAGCTTGCGGTAGGTGGCGACGACCGGCGATATCTGAGCGAATCGCCGGCCCGCCTTACGTGCGGCCGCAGGATCGGCGTGCAGTTCGGGATCAGCGAGGCGACGTTCCAGATCGGCGTGCTCGGCGAGCATGGCTTCGACCGCCGGGGACGTTTCGGTCACCTGGCCTCCTCTCGCGCACACCGTCTGCTACTGGTCACTCCAACCCACGAAACGGCGCCCGGCCTGCGCGGATGCGACAGATCGGGCGCCGATCTCGCCAGAGCTACTTGTGGTCGGCAGCCTTGGCCCCGGCACGTTTGCCGTAGCGCTTCTCGAAGCGGGCGACGCGACCGCCGCTGTCGAGGATCTTCTGCTTACCGGTGTAGAAGGGGTGGCACTGCGAGCACACCTCGGCGGTGATCTGTCCACTCTTCTTGGTGCTCCGAGTGGTGAAGCTGCTTCCACAGCCGCACAGCACAGTGGTCTCTACATACTCAGGGTGAATGCCCGATTTCATGGTTTCCTCTTCGATCGTGGGCCCCGGGTCGCCTCTCCCGTTCTGGGAGGCTTGCGGCGTGAACCGGAACCGAGGTGTCGGCGATGAATTATGCCAGGTCAACCGCCAGTGTCCTAAACGCCTACGCCCAGGGCCCTATTCCCTGCCGATCACGCGGTAGGTGTCGCCGTCACGCTTCCACAGCACCCGGCCGTCAGGCTGGACACCCCTGGCCACGAGTTCACGCTTGACCACCTTGTTGGTGGCTGTGCTGGGCAGTTCTTCGGCGATCCAGACATGTCGCGGCCACGCTTTCGGTGACAGGTCCGGCTGGGCGGCGAGGAACTCGCCGAACGCGTTCGGCGTCAGGGTCGCATCATCCTGGAGGACAATCGCGGCCATCACCTGATCGCCGACGTGCTCATCGGGAACCGGGTAGACCGCGACCTGACTGATCGCGGGTTCACGGATGAGGATGCGTTCGATGGGCGCCGAGGTCATGTTCTCGCCGTCCACCCGCATCCAGTCCGCGGTGCGACCGGCCAGATAGATCCAGCCGTCGGCGTCCCGGTAGGCGAGGTCGCCGGACCAGAACATGCCGTGCCGCATTCGCTCGTCGGTGGCCCCCGGGTCGTTGTAATAGCCCGCGAACATCCCGGCCCCCTGGGTGTTGACCAACTCGCCGATCGCGTCATCGCCGTTGGCCAACGCACCGTGCTCGTCGAATTCGGCAACAGCGCACTCGGTGAGGGTCTCCGAGTCGTAGATGGCCACGCCGGGAAACCCCCTGCCGATCGAACCGGCCGGGCAGCCCTCCTCGCGGGTCACGGTCACCGCGTTCTCGGTCGAGCCGAACCCGTCCCACACCTCGCATCCGAACCGGCGGGCGAACTGTTCGATGTCGCGGTCGCTTGCTTCGTTGCCGAACGCCACCCGCAGCGGGTTGTCCGGGTCATCCGGCCGTTCCGGGCTGGCCAGGATGTAGGCCAGCGGTTTGCCGACGTAGTTCATGTAGGTGACGCCGTAGTGGCGGACATCGTCGATGAAGCGCGACGCGGTGAACTGGGCCGGCGCCATCGCGGCGCCCGCGTTGAGCGCCACCGACCACCCGGCCAGAACGGCATTGCTGTGGAACAGCGGCATCGACAGGTAACAGACGTCCGCCGACGTCAGCTCGTAGCGACCGGCCAGGGCAGCGCCCGCGAGCAACACCATCGCATGCATGACGCGGACGGCCTTCGGATCACCGCTGGTGCCGGAGGTGAAGATCAGCATGTAGGTGTCCGTCGCGCCGACTTCGTGATGCGGCGTGAGCGGACCCGCCTGTCCCAGCAGCTCCTGCCATTCGGGACTCCCGACCACCAGCACGCGCACCCCGGCCAGGTCCAGGCCGTCGAGCAGCCCGCGGTGGCGTTCGTCGGTGATCAGGAGCTGGCAGTCGGCTCGGCGGATGTCGCGAGCGAGGGCCTCGCCGCGCCGGGTGTTGTTGATCCCGCAGAGCACGTACCCGCCGAGGCCGGCGGCAGCCATCGCCGTCAACATGTCGGGCGTGTTGTCCAGCAGGACACCCACATGAAGGGGCTTTCCCGGATCGGCGATGCCGATCAGTGCGGCGGCCTGGGTCGCGGCGCACCCGAGGTGTTCACGCCAGGTCCAGGTCTGACCGGCGTATTTGACCGCGACGCCGTCGTCGTCCGCGCGCTCCCGCAGAAGCTGCTGAACTGTCTCCGCCACCCGCTGGACCCTCCTCCGGTAGTGAACAAATTTCACCACGTGTCTACTCGATCGACCGCGGGCCTGGCGCATCGGCCCACCGGAGACCGGTCATTTGCGAAGATAGGGGCGTGACTGTCGACGCCGCGGCGAAACCCGCCATCAGGTCCGTGCGGGATCGACTGATCGACGCCGCCGAACAATGCCTGACCGTCAAAGGGATTCGTGCGACGACCGTCTCCGAGGTGGCCGAGGCGGCCGGGGTCAGCCGCGGCTGGCTCTACCGTCATTTCCCCGACAAGTCCGAACTGCTCGGCGCGGCGATCGTCCGACTGAACGATGCGTTCTGGACCGAGTCGCGGGTCCGCCTGGATGCGGTGACCGGACTCGATCAGCAGATCACCAGCGGAATCGCGCTGGCGCGCAGGGAATCCGAGACGCCCGGAGCGCTCGTGCTCAAGCTGCGCCAGGAAGAGCCTGAGGCATTCACGGCCTGCGTGGGCCTCGGGGTTCGCGGACTCATCCCGGAGATCGCCGCGTTCTGGGTGCCGTACGTTCAGGCGGCGGTGGACCGCGGCGAGATCCATCCCGACACGGACTGCGCAGAAGCCGCCGAGTGGATCGCGAGGATCACGATGAGCCTGGCGACCGTGCCCGGCGAACAGTTCGACGTCGACGACCACGACTCGGTGCTGCGCCACACCCGCCGCTACATCGTGGCGGCGCTGCGCTGCGATCCGAACCAGTGGCCGGCGGTTTCGGGGTAGCCCGTCACATTGTGCGCGACGGGCGACACCGAAATCGCTCAGTCGTGGTCGTTGCCGCCGGGGGTGTTCTTCGACACCTGCACCAGGAACTCGTAGTTCGTCTTGGTCTTGCGCAGCTGGCTCATCAGCAGGTCGATGGCCTGATGCGGGTCCAAGCCGGACAGCACCCGGCGCAGCTTGTGCACCACGGCGAACTCGTCGGTCGACAGCAGCAGCTCGTCCTTGCGGGTGCCCGACGGGTTGACGTCGACGGCCGGGAACACCCGGCGCTCGGAGATCTTGCGGTCCAGCTTGAGCTCCGCGTTACCGGTGCCCTTGAACTCCTCGAAGATCACCGTGTCGCCGGTGGAACCGGTCTCGACCATCGCCGTGGCGATGATCGTCAGCGAGCCACCTTCTTCGATGTTGCGCGCCGCGCCCAGGAACCGCTTCGGCGGGTACAGCGCGGTCGAGTCGACACCACCGGAGAGGATGCGGCCCGACGCCGGTGAGGCGTTGTTGTAGGCACGACCGAGACGGGTGATCGAGTCCAACAGCACCACGACGTCCTTGCCCTGCTCGACCAGGCGCTTGGCCCGTTCGATCGCGAGCTCGGCGGCCTGGGTGTGATCTGACGGCGGCCGGTCGAAGGTGGACGCGATGACCTCGCCCTTCACCGAACGCTGCATGTCGGTGACCTCTTCGGGTCGCTCGTCGACGAGCACGACCATCAGATGGCATTCCGGGTTGTTCCTGGTGATCGCATTGGCGATGTCCTGCATGATCGTGGTCTTACCGGCCTTGGGCGGTGACACGATCAGGGCGCGCTGCCCCTTGCCGATCGGCATGATCAGGTCGATGACGCGGGTGGTCAGCTTGTCCGGAGTGGTCTCCAGGCGCAGCCGGGTGTTCGGGTACAGCGGCGTGAGCTTCTGGAACTCGGGCCGCTTCCTTGCCTCGTCGACCGGCTTGCCGTTGACGGTGTCCAGACGCACCAACGGATTGAACTTCTGCCGGGCGTTCTGCCCCCCACCGCTGTCGCCTTCCCGCGGGACGCGGACGGCGCCGGTGACCGCGTCGCCACGGCGCAAGCCGTTCTTACGCACCATGTTCATCGAGACGTAGACGTCGTTCGGCCCCGCCAGATAACCCGAGGTACGCACGAACGCGTAGTTGTCGAGTACGTCGAGGATGCCCGCAACCGGCTGGACCACGTCGTCTTCCCGGAGTTCGGTCTCGCGATCGACTCCGCCACCGCCGCCTCCGCCGTCGCCACCGCGATCACGACGCTTGCGGTCGCGGAACCGGCGACCGCGACGGCCCTGTCGGCCCTCCCCGTCGTCGTCGGCGTTGCCGCCCCGGTTCTGACCACCCTGCTGATCGGAGTTGTCATTGCGGTTGTCGCCGCGGTTGTCATTGCGGTTGTCGTTGCGGTCACCGCGATTCTCGTTGCGGTTGTCGCCACGGTTGTCGTTGCGATTGTCGCCGCGGTTGTCGTTGTCCCTGTCGGACCGATCGGAACGGTCGGCGCGATCGTTCCTGTTGTCCGACTTGTCGTTCTTCTCGGCCTTGGCGTCGCCGGCGTTGTCACCGGCCTCGCCCTGACTCCGCTTGTTCTGATCCTTGTTCTGCTCGGCACCGCTGGGGCCACCCGCACCGCGGGATGCGGAACGACGCTCGCGTCGCTGCTGGGGCGGTTG
>NZ_JBAUJR010000202.1:0-2266 GCF_049683935.1 Mycobacterium sp.
CCTCGGCGCCGGCAGCTTTGGCCGCCGCCGTCTCGCGGCGGTTCTGCACCCTCCGGGTGTGCTTGCGCACCACGTCAGTGCGTTCCCGCAGGCTGACCAGCAGCGGCGTGGCGAAGAAGATCGACGAGTAGGTTCCGACGATGACACCGACGAGCTGCACCAACGCCAGGTCCATCAGCGTGCCGACGCCCAGCAACCACACCGCGATCACCATCAGCGCGACGATCGGCAGCACCGAGATCAAGCTGGTGTTGATCGACCGCATGAAGGTCTGGTTGACGGCCAGGTTGGCCTGTTCGGCGAAGGTGCGTCGGGTGGTGTGCTCGAAGCCCTCGGTGTTCTCCTCGACCTTGTCGAACACGATGACGGTGTCGTAGAGCGAGAAGCCCAGAATCGTCAGCAACCCGATGACCGTTGCGGGGGTGACCTCGAAACCGACGAGCGCATAGACGCCGGCGGTGACCACGAGGTCGAAGATGAGCGTGGTCAGCGCCGCGATCGCCATGTACCGCTCGTAGCGGACTGTGATGTAGATGGCCGCCAGCACCAGGAACACGACCAGCGCGATCAGCGCCTTCTGGGTGATCTGACCACCCCAGGTCTCCGACACGGCCGAATCGCTGATGGCCTGGGTGCTCGGTTGACCGTCCGCGCCGACGGGCTGGAACGCATCGAACAGGGCCGTGCGGAGCTCTTCGGTCTGCTCGTTGCTCAGGGTCTCCGATCGGATCTGATAGGTCGCGGTGTCGCCGGCGCCGACGATGACCACCGATTCGGGCGGCTGGCCGATCGCCTCGCTGAAGACCGCCTCGACCTGTTGTGTTGTGGCCTGACCTTCACCGCGCGGCATCGACACCTTCGTGCCGCCCTCGAAGTCGATACCGAATGTGAAGCCCCGCAACAAGATTGCCCCGAGGGCAATGCCCACGATGACGGCGCTGACCGTGTACCAGAACTTGCGGCGACCGACGACCTCGAAGGCGCCGGTACCGGTGTAGAGCCGGACGAAGAAGCCGTGCCGGGGCGTATCCGTCGCGACGGGTTCGGCGTCGGAGGTCTCGACCTCGGTGGACGTGGCGTCGCGGTTGTGTCTGGCCGCCATCTGCTAACCCCGTCCCGCGGCGTGTGCGGCCGCTTTGCGTTCGCGTGCGATCTGCTGGACGGCTCCCAACCCGTTGAGCGACGGTTTGGCCATCGTCGTCGACTTCGACGCGAGGTAGGCCAGAGGCCAGGTCACCAGGAACACAACGACGATGTCGAGGATCGTGGTCAATCCCAGCGTGAAGGCGAAACCCTTCACCTGGCCGACCGCCAGGAAGTACAGCACCGCGGCAGCCAGGAAGGTGACCGCGTTGCCGGACAGAATCGTCTTGCGGGCCCGCGCCCAGCCTCGCGGCACCGCGGACCGGAACGACCGACCTTCCCGGATCTCGTCCTTTATTCGCTCGAAGAACACCACGAACGAGTCCGCTGTCATGCCGATACCGATGATCAGACCGGCGATACCGGCAAGGTCCAGCGTGTAGTTGATCCATCTGCCGAGCAGCACCAGGATCGAGAACACCATCGCGCCCGACGCGACCAGCGACAGCGCGACCAGCAACCCGAGTGCTCGGTAGTAGAGCAGGGAGTACAGCAGCACTGCAGCCAGACCCACCGCACCCGCGATCAGCCCTGCCCGCAGCGAGGACAGTCCCAGGGTCGCCGAGACGGTTTCGGCTTCGGAGGACTCGAAGGACAGTGGCAGCGAGCCGTACTTCAACACGTTGGCCAGGTCACGCGCCGAGTCCGCGGTGAACTGTCCGGTGATCTGCGTACGACCACCCGGGATGGCCTCCTGGATCTGGGGCGCGCTGACCACCTGCGAGTCGAGGACGAACGCGGTCTGGGTGCCGACGTTCGCGGCGGTGAAGTCCGCCCAGATCTCCCCGGCCTCGCTGTCGAACTCCACGTCGACGACGTTCTCGCCGCGCTGCTGATCCATCCCGGAGGTCGCGTTGGCGATCTGTTCACCGCTGATGATCGAGGAGTCCAGCAGGTAGACCTGCTGGCCGTCGGTCGAGCAGGTCACCAGGGGCAGGTTCGGGTCGTCGTTGCCAGCCAGCACGTCGTCTTCGCCGCACCGGGTGGCCTGGAACTGCATGGCGAGGATCTGGATCGCCTGTTCGCCGCTCTGGCGCAGCCGCTTCTCGTCCTGGATGCGGGTGGCCAGCGGGACGTCGCGATCACCCTCAGGTAGCGCGGGCGCGGTCCCCGGGCCGGGCGG
>NZ_JBAUJR010000203.1:0-9852 GCF_049683935.1 Mycobacterium sp.
CTGCGGGCCTGCCGGACCGATCCCGCCCGCGACGCACCCCTGGTGCACGCGCTGATCGGGGCCACCGATCCGGAGACGGGCCGACCGCTCTCCGACGAGGACATCTGCAACGATCTGCTGATCTTCATGCTGGCCGGCCACGACACGACCGCGACGGCGCTCACCTACGCGCTGTGGGCTCTGGGGCACCATCCCGACATCCAGGACCGGGTCGCTGCGGAGGCGCGCCGGATCGGTGACCGGGCGCTGGTCCCGGAGGACGTGTCGCAGCTGGGCTACACGGTTCAAGTGCTCAACGAGGCGTTGCGGCTGTGCCCGCCGGCCGCCGGTGTCGGGCGACTGGCCGTGCGGGACATCGCCGTCGGTGGCTATCGCGTCGAAGCGGGCAGTCTGCTGGCAGTCGGCATCTATGCGCTGCATCGTGATCCGACGATCTGGGACGACCCGCAGGCATTCGACCCCGACCGGTTCAGCCCGGAGAGGTCCGCCGCTCGCGATCGCTGGCACTTCGTCCCGTTCGCCGGCGGAGCGCGTTCCTGCATCGGCGAGCACTTCGCCCGATTGGAGACCACGCTCGCGCTGGCGACGATCGTGCGAAGCCTCGAGATCAGATCGCGCGACGACGACTTCCCTGTCGATGTGCCGTTCACGACGGTGGCGCGCGGGCCGATCGGGGCCCGCGTCACCCCGCGGCGCTGACCGGACCCCGCCTTCAGCCCCGTCGGAAGAGCACCGCCGACTCGAACGGCAGGAGCGCGAACAGGACGCGCATCGGGCCTGTCACCGACGCCGCCGCCTCGGCCTTGGGCAGAACCTGCGGATCGGTCACCCGGAACGACCTGGCGTAGCGGCGCATCGTGCCCTCACCGGCCGCGGTGACATTCTTCAGCCAGTCGCGGTCGGGTCCGTAGGTCAGCAGCACCGCCACGCCGTCGCGGGTGGTGAACACCGTCAACGGGGTCCGGTACCGGGTGCCGGATCGGCGTCCGACGTGCTCGAGGATCCCCATCGTGGGAGCCCAGCCCGCCCACATGCGTTGGATCGGATTGGTCACGTGGCGGTTGAACCGGGCCAGCCATTGCGGGAGTTGCATGTGAGCCATCACACTCTCACCCCATGGCATATCTCAAGCCCCCCTGGTTCGTGGCGACGGTGTTCAACAGGTTCGCGATGGCCACCGGCGTCGGCAACAGCGAAACGCTGACGGTGACGAAGCGCGGCAGCGGGCAACCGCAGCACATCCCGGTGGTCATACCGGAGGTCGACGGCGTGAAGTACCTGGTCTCGACCCGTGGCGAATCGCAATGGGTGAAAAACGTCCGGGCCGAACCGCGGGTCAGCGTCGGCGCGGTGAGGTACCTCGCCACCGAAGTTCCCGTCGACCAGCGGGCGCCGATCCTGGCCGCCTACAAGCCGAAGGCCGGCAAGGTGGTCGAGGGCTACTGGCGCAAGCTGCCCGACGACGCCGATCACCCGGTGTTCGCGCTGACCCCCCTGGCCTGACCACTACACCCTGTAGTTGACGCGGCCGGTCCGGCTGGGACACTGGTGCCATGAGCAGTACCGACATGTCCGCGAAGCTGTTCGCCGACGCGTGCACCGTGATTCCCGGTGGGGTGAACTCGCCGGTGCGGGCATTCTCCGCAGTCGGGGGCACCCCGCGGTTCATCACGTCCGCCCAGGGGTGCAGGCTGACCGACGCCGACGGCAACCGTTACGTCGACCTGGTGTGCTCGTGGGGGCCGATGATCCTCGGTCACGCCCACCCGGCGGTGGTCGAAGCAGTGCAGCGGGCGGCCTCCGACGGGCTGTCGTTCGGCGCTCCGACCCCGTCGGAGTCCGAACTCGCCCGCGAGATCGTCGGCCGGGTCGCTCCGGTCGAACTGCTGAGGCTGGTGAACTCCGGCACCGAGGCCACCATGAGCGCGATCCGGTTGGCGCGCGGCTATACCGGCAGGGCGAAGATCATCAAGTTCTCGGGCTGTTACCACGGGCACAGCGACGCGCTGCTGGCCGACGCCGGTTCGGGCGTCGCGACGCTGGGGTTGCCGTCGTCGCCGGGTGTGACAGGCGCCGCGGCGGCCGACACGATCGTGCTGCCCTACAACAACGTTGCCGCGGTAGAGGAGATTTTCGCCCGCTTCGGCGACGAAATCGCGTGCGTGATCACCGAAGCCAGCCCGGGCAACATGGGGGTGGTGCCACCGCTGCCCGGCTTCAACGCCGCGCTGCGCCGGATCACCGCCGAGCACGGCGCGCTGCTCATCAGCGACGAGGTGATGACGGGGTTCCGCGTCAGCCGATCAGGTTGGTACGGGCTGGATCCGGTGGACGCCGACCTCTTCGCGTTCGGCAAGGTGATGAGCGGTGGACTACCCGCCGCGGCGTTCGGTGGCAACGCCGAGGTGATGGGTCGGCTGGCGCCGCTGGGTCCGGTGTATCAGGCGGGCACGCTGTCCGGAAACCCGGTGGCGATGGCCGCCGGCCTGGCCACACTGCGCGCCGCAGACGACGACGCCTATGCATCGCTGGACGCCAACGCCGACCGGCTGACCGGTCTCGTCGCCGAAGCGCTGACCGATGCCGGTGTGGCACATCAGATTTCACGGGCGGGCAACATGTTCAGCGTCTTCTTCGGCGAGGAGCCGGTCACCGACTTCGCCGCGGCGCGGGCGACCGAGACATGGCGCTACCCGGCGTTCTTCCACAGCCTCCTCGGCGCGGGGGTGTACCCGCCGCCCAGCGCCTACGAGTCCTGGTTCGTCTCGACCGCACTCGACGACGACGCCTTCGGCAGCATCGCCGCTGCGCTGCCCGGTGCGGCGCGCGCGGCGGCTCAGGCCACGGAGCCGGCATGACCGAGACGACCGTCGTGCACGTGATGCGGCACGGTGAGGTGCACAACCCGGACAAGATCCTCTACGGCCGACTGCCCGACTTCCACCTCTCCGAGCGGGGGCGGGCGCAGGCCCGGGCGGTGGCCGATTGGCTCGCCCAACGGGACATCACCTACGTGGTCGCCTCGCCGCTGGAACGAGCCCAGGAGACCGCGGCGCCGATCGCGGCCCGGCACGGCCTCGCCGTCGACACCGATGGCGAGTTGATTGAGTCGACCAATGTGTTCCAGGGAGAACGGGTTTCGCCAGGCGACGGGGCGCTGCGTGACCCGCGCAACTGGTGGCACCTGCGCAACCCGCGCACCCCGTCCTGGGGTGAGCCCTACGCCGAGATCGCGGGCCGGATGAAGGGTGCGCTGCACCGCGCAAGAGTGCAGGCGACCGGGCACGAAGGGGTGTGCGTCAGCCACCAGTTGCCCGTCGAGACGCTGCGCCGCGCGATGACCGACAAGAAGCTGCACCACTTCCCGACCCACCGGATGTGCAACCTGGCTTCCGTCACCTCGTTCTACTTCCACGATGACGTCTGCGTGGGTTGGGGGTACGCGGAGTTGGCCGGACAGTGAGACGTCCGGTTCGCCTTGCCATCCAACACAGCGGTCGACTTGTCGCGCTCATCACGTGCGTGGCGATGATCGGACTGACCGGATGCTCCACCGGGGACGATGCGGTCGCCCAGGGCGGCACCTTCGAGTTCGTCGCACCGGGCGGGAAGACCGACATCTTCTACGACCCTCCGGAGAGCCGCGGCCGTCCCGGACCGATCGCGGGCCCGGACCTGATGGACACCGACAAGACAGTCGCGCTGACGGACTTCGCGGGCGAGGTCGTGGTGATCAACGTCTGGGGTCAGTGGTGTGGTCCCTGCCGCACTGAGATCACCCAGCTGCAGAAGGTGTACGACGCGACCCGCGACCAGGGGGTGGCGTTTCTGGGAATCGACGTGCGGGACAACAACATCGACGCCCCGCGCGACTTCATCATCGACCGTGGGATCACATTCCCGTCGATCTACGACCCGTCGATGCGCACCATGATCGCGTTCGGCGGCCGCTATCCGACCACCGTCATCCCGTCGACGGTGGTACTCGATCGCCAGCACCGGGTCGCTGCGGTTTTCCTGCGTGAACTCCTCGCCGAGGACCTGCAACCGGTGGTCGAGCGGCTGGCCGCCGAGTCATGAACCTCGACCAGGTCGACCAACTGACGGCCAGTGGTCCACTGCTGCTGGCCATGCTGCTCAGCGCGGCGGCCGGGGTGGTGTCCTTCGCTTCCCCGTGTGTGGTGCCGCTGGTGCCCGGTTACCTGTCCTATCTGGCGGCGGTCGTCGGTGTGCAGGATCAGCCCGGAGGCCACGATCAGCCCGGACAGCTGGCGGTCCGTGGTGCGCGTCTGCGAGTCGCGGGAGCGGCCGCACTCTTCGTCGCGGGCTTCACCGTGGTCTTCGTCCTGGGCACCGTCGCAGTCCTGGGAATGACGACCTCACTGATCACCAATCAGCTTCTGCTGCAGCGGATCGGCGGCGTGGTCACCATCGCGATGGGCCTGGTCTTCATCGGTCTGGTGCCGGTGCTGCAGCGTGATACCCGGTTCACCCCGAAGCGGATCTCCACGCTGGCGGGTGCCCCGCTGCTGGGTGCGGTGTTCGCATTGGGGTGGACACCGTGCCTGGGTCCGACGTTGACCGGTGTCATCGCCGTGGCGTCGGCGACCGAGGGCAGCAACGTCGTACGCGGTGTCGTTCTCGTCGTCGCCTACTGCCTCGGACTGGGAATCCCGTTCGTACTACTGGCTTTCGGCTCGGCCCGGGCGGTGGCCGGCCTCGGCTGGCTGCGCCGCCACACCCGGACCATCCAGATCATCGGCGGCGTACTGCTGATCCTGGTGGGTACGGCCTTGGTGACCGGCTTGTGGAATGAGTTCGTGTCGTGGATTCGCGACGCGTTCGTCAGCGACGTGAGGCTGCCGATCTGATGCGCGCGATGGCCCTGGTGCGCAACACCTGGCGCACCCTGACGTCCATGGGAACCGCCCTGGTGCTGCTGTTCCTGCTCGCGCTGGCGGCGATTCCCGGCGCGCTGCTGCCGCAGCGCAATCTCAACGAGTCCAAGGTCGCCGAGTACATCGCCGCCTATCCGACCATCGGGCCGTGGCTGGACCGCCTCCAGGCGTTCGACGTGTTCTCCAGTTTCTGGTTCACCGCGATCTACGTTCTGCTGTTCATCTCGCTGGTGGGCTGTCTGACCCCGCGACTGTTCGAGCACTTCCGCAGTCTGCGCGCCACCCCGGTGCCGGCGCCCCGCAACCTGGGCCGACTGCCCAAACACCACAGCGCCGAGGTGCGCGCGGACAGTGTCGGCGCAGTGGCCGCGGTGGTCGACGAACGGTTCCGTGGCTGGCGGCGCGCCACCCGCCACGACGGCGACGGTGAGACCACCGAAATCTCAGCGGAGAAGGGCTACCTGCGCGAGTTCGGCAACATCGTCTTCCACTTCTCGCTTCTCGGGTTGCTGGTCGCCATCGCCGCCGGAAAGCTGTTCAGCTACGAGGGCAATGTCATCGTCGTCGCCAACGGCGGACCCGGATTCTGTTCGGCGTCCCCGGCGGCCTTCGACTCCTTCCGGGCGGGCAACACCGTCGACGGGACCTCGCTGTACCCGATGTGTGTGCGCGTCAACGACTTCGAAGCCACGTATCTGCCCAACGGGCAGGCGGTGGGATTCCAGGCCGACATCGAATACCAGGCAGGGGAGGATCTCGAGGCCGGCACCTGGCAGCCGTACCTGCTCAAGGTCAACGAGCCGCTGCGCGTCGGTGGTGACCGGGTCTACCTGCAGGGCCACGGGTACGCCCCGACCTTCACCGTGACGTTCCCGGACGGCCAGACCCGCACCCAGACGCTGCAGTGGCGGCCCGATGACCAGATCACGTTCCTGTCGTCGGGTGTGATGCGGTTCGATCCGCCCGGGGGCACCTACGCCGACGAGGGCGAACGACGGAAGAACCAGATCGCGATCCAGGGCCTGTTCGCGCCGACCGCCGAGCTTGACGGCACGCTTCTGGCGTCCAGCTTTCCCGAGTTGAACGACCCGGCCGTCGCGGTCGACATCTACCAGGGTGACACCGGTCTGGACACCGGTCGGCCGCAGTCGCTGTTCGCGCTGGACACCCGGATGATCGACCAGGGGCGCCTGACCAAGGAGTCGCGGGTCAACCTGCGTGCCGGCGAGGACACCCGCCTCGACGACGGCACCGTGGTGCGTTTCGACGGCGCGGTGCCGTTCGTGAACCTCCAGGTCTCGCACGACCCCGCGCAGATCTGGGTGCTGGTGTTCGCGATGACGATGATGGCCGGGCTGCTGGTGTCGCTGATCGTCCGGCGCCGCCGCGTCTGGGTGAGGTTGACGCCAGGCGCGGCGGGTACGGTGAACGTCGAGCTGGGCGGCTTGGCCCGCACCGACAATTCGGGGTGGGGCGAGGAGTTCGAGCGGCTGACGGCGCGGCTGCTCGCCGAATCGGACACCACTGCTGCCGCATCGGATCGCAGAGAAGACAAGAAAGCGGATCGCGCATGAACACCGACATCGATCTCGGGCTGGCCCGCTACTCGGACCTGGCGTTCACGTCGTCGGTGCTGGTGTTGCTGGCAGCGCTGCTGCTGCTCGCCATCGAGCTCGCCTACAGCCGCAGCCGCAAGGTCGAATCCCGCGAGCTGGTCTCGGCAGCGGCGACACCGGACAGGGTTGCGGTGAACAGCGCGACTCCGGGGGTTGTCGTGGACGCGCCGCGGCGCCCGTTCGACGAGCGCATCGGCGCGGCCGGACTCGCGCTGGCCTATGTCGGCATCGTGCTGTTGTTGGCGTGCATCGTGTTGCGTGGGCTGTCCACCTCGCGGGTGCCGTGGGGCAACATGTACGAGTTCATCAACCTCACGTGTTTCTGCGGTCTGGTGGCCGCCGCCGTGGTGTTGCGCCGCCCGCAGTACCGGTCCCTGTGGGTGTTCGTCCTGCTCCCGGTGCTGATCCTGCTGACCGTCTCGGGTCGCTGGCTGTACTCGCATGCGGCACCGGTGATGCCCGCCCTGCAGTCGTACTGGCTGCCGATCCACGTGTCGGTGGTCAGCATCGGTTCCGGGGTGTTCCTGGTCGCCGGCGTGGCCAGCATCCTGTTCCTGCTCAAGATGTCACGGTTCGGCGATCCGGACCGCACCGATGTGCTGGGCCGCATCGCGGCGAAGCTTCCGGATGCGCAGCTGCTGGACAGAATCGCCTATCGCACAACGATTTTTGCGTTTCCGGTGTTCGGTTTCGGGGTGATCTTCGGTGCCATCTGGGCTGAGGAGGCGTGGGGTCGGTACTGGGGCTGGGATCCCAAGGAGACGGTGTCGTTCATCGCCTGGGTCATCTATGCCGCCTACCTGCATGCGCGCTCGACGGCGGGGTGGCGCGACCGGAAGGCCGCGTGGATCAACGTCGCCGGTTTTGTGGCGATGGTGTTCAACCTGTTCTTCATCAACTTGGTCACCGTCGGCCTGCACTCCTACGCAGGCGTCGGCTGACCCGATCTGTCGATGGCGCCCATGAGCCGTGGTGAGGAGAGGGGATCAACTGTTGTCGGACCTGCCGGGTGGTTTTCGGGCACAGCAACGGTTCGTCGATCCTGCGGCCCCGGTGCCCGCGGAATGGACGGCCCCGACACCGCCGTCGGGATCGCTGCCGGTGGTGGCGGCGGGAATGCTCGATCCGGCGGTGACGCCCGAGCCGACGGCATCCGATCCACCGCCGTACCTCGACCTGTCCACCGTGGCACTGCTCGGCAAGGCCCGGCGCGCTCCGTCGGCGGGCTGGCGCAAGTGGGTGTACTGGGGCACCGGACGACTGGTCGATCCAGGTGAGAGCCCGAAGGTGGTACGCCACGACACCATGGTTGCGCAGGTGCAACGGCCGTTGCGCGGGTGTTATCGCATCGCCGTGCTCTCGCAGAAGGGTGGCGTCGGCAAGACGACCGTCACCGCGACGCTGGGGGCGACGTTGGCCAGCACGCGCGGGGATCGTGTTGTCGCCGTGGACGCCAACCCCGACCGCGGCACGCTGAGCCAGAAGGTGCCCCTGGAGACGCCGGCCACGGTGCGTCACCTACTGCGGGATACAGAGGGCATCGCGTCCTACAGCGACGTGCGGCACTACACCTCACAGGGGCCGAGCCGGCTGGAGATCCTGGCCTCGGAGAGCGACCCCGCGGTGTCGGAGGCGTTCAGCTCCGACGACTATGCCCGCACGCTCGAGGTGCTCGAGCGGTTCTACAGTCTGGTGCTCACCGACTGCGGCACCGGAATGCTGCACTCGGCCATGTCGGCGGTGATCGACAAGGCGGACGTGCTGGTGGTGATCAGCTCCGGTTCGGTCGACGGCGCACGGAGCGCATCGGCGACGCTCGACTGGCTGGACGCGCACGGCCACGAGGACATGGTGAGCAACTCGATCGCCGTGATCAACGGCGTGCGGCGCCGGTCGGGTAGAGGAACCAAGGTCGATCTGAACAAGGTGGTCGACCACTTCGCCCGACGATGCCGTTCGGTCTGTCAGGTGCCGTTCGACCCGCACCTCGAGGAGGGCGCCGAAATCAGCTTGGAGCGCCTGAGGCCTGAGACCCGGGAAGCGCTCGTCGAGCTGGCCGCCGTGGTGGCACAGGGCTTTCCGGGTGCGCGACGTGACTCGGTCGTCACCTAGACCATGCGGTCAGTTTCGCGGTTGATCGTCTCGCGGATTGATCCGCCGCAGGAACTCCGGGTCGTCGTCCGGCCCGATAGTCCGGGTGCGCGGTCGATTCGCGGCCATCCGGAAAACTCGCCAGCCGACGTACACCAAAGCGGCCAGGACGAGAATCATGAGCAAGTACGTCACTCAAAACCTCCTTCCTGTCAATATACGCGTCATCGGTAGGCTCGGTCCGTGACTGACGGACGGCCCGTATCCCGGCTACTGCTCGACATCCTCGCCTACACCGCGGCACGCCTCGTGCTCGTCGTCGTCGTGACCGCGGTGATCTTCGGTGCCGCGAGCCTGCTCGGTGTGCAGATCCCGATGATCGTGGCGTTGCTGTTCGCGATCGTCATCGGGTTGCCGCTGGGCATCTGGCTGTTCACCCCGCTGCGGCGACGGGCCACCGAGAGCATCGCGATCTGGGACGAGCAGCGTCGGCGCGATCGGGAACAACTCCAGGCGCGGCTGCGCGGCGAATCCGGCGCCAAGGGCGGCGACGCCCGGGAGGTCTGAGCGTCAGAAATACGTCATCGTTGCGCTGACGACGCCCGCTGCCCTGCCCGTTTGCTCCGCAGCGACTGCCCACGCGCCCAGCAACCTCGGCCACGAAGTATGACGTCGCACTGCGATCTGAATGGCTAAGACCGCGGTTGGGTAACCCACGTCACATGACCGAACAGCGGGTGATCGACCGGCATCGGCCGATCAGCAACCACAGGAACACCAGTAACCACAGGACCGCGAGCAGTCACAAGATGCTCTACAACCGGTGGATCAACGAATTGTGGGCCGGCCATCGCATCGCCAGGGAACTGCTCGCCGACGATTTCGTCGGCCACTGGCCCACGCACGATGTGCACGGCCCCGACGAACTGCAGACCGTCATCGACAACACCAGGGGCACCCTGCGGGAACTGATGTTCGTCGTCGACGTGGGTCCGTTCGTCGACGGCGACCTGCTGGCCGCCCGGTGGATCAGCACCGGCGCCCGTGCCGACGGCCCAGCCCGATTCACCGGCAACGACATCGTGCGGGTGGCGAACGGGAAGATCGTCGAATACTGGACGGGCACCTCGCCGGGTTAACCCGCCGCGTCGCGCAGCAACTGTCGCAGCGCCTCCAGCGGGTCGTCACCCGACGGACCCAGTCGGCGGGCCTCCGGCGCCTCGGTGGGCTCCGGCGCGGCGATCACC
>NZ_JBAUJR010000204.1:0-12905 GCF_049683935.1 Mycobacterium sp.
GCGGGGCTCGATGACGCCCACCGGAACCCGCCGGCCGCGCTGCGCGGTACGGATCCGACAGCCTCCGCATGTCCGGCAGGGCAGCCCGTGCCGCCTGGTCGGCGGAGAGGCCGTCGATGTTATAGGCTGCCCGGTCCACAGCGGGAACTTGTCGAGGCTTAAACCCCCCTCTGCCAGCCGCTCGGCTGCCGGTTCCCAGAACACTTGCAGGCCCGCGTCAACGGCAGCCGCCGCCGCGGTCTGGTGACGTGCAGCCGTGGTCGAGAGTGATGGCTTCGGCGCCGGCGTGCTCGCGGGACAGGAAGTCTTCGACCGGCTTGTGGTCGTTAGGTCCCAGCCGAAACTGAATGCTCATGGCGAGCGTCCTCTCGCCCCAGGCGTCGTTCCGTGACAGACTACATGACATAGGGACTGACAAAAGGAAGACAGGCAGACGATATGGGAGCTAATGCGCTCGCCTCGACCGTGTCGAGTGCGATTGAGCACTTGGGATTGACCTATGAAGAAGTCGGCGGCATCGTCGATGCCTCCGCGCGCTCGGTGGCGCGCTGGACCTCGGGTCAGGTCGTCCCGCAACGCCTCAACAAGCAACGACTCATCGAACTGGCCTACGTCGCCGACGCCCTGGCCGAAGTCCTTCCTCGCGACCAGGCCAACGTGTGGATGTTCTCGCCAAATCGATTACTCGCGCACGGCAAGCCCGCCGACCTGGTACGCGACGGCGAATACCATCGCGTCCTGGCCCTCATCGACGCCATGGCCGAAGGGCTCTTTGTGTGAGCGATGTGCTCGACGAAGGACTGGTGCAGCGCATCGACGCGCGCGGCAGCAGCACCCGCGGCTCGATGGCGAGAGCCTTATCGGGGGATTCCGCCACAATGTTGCTTCGGGCGAGCTGTCGAAGCGGCCGTCCCACTTGCGTCTAAGCCAGAGGTTGAGCGTAATTTGCGGTAGGTCGCCGCCTACGTACGTAATCCGCATGTCGCCAACACCGGTAGTCGGTCGCTTTGAATCTGGGCGCCCGCCCTTCTGCTATGTCGCCCCGCCGGATCGGCAGTAGGTCGGCCCACCAACTACTATGTGGGTACGTAATAACCAGGAGTGCGACCCGACGGATTGTTGTGATGAAAGTGTTGACTGGACGCCGACAGGTAGCGGCGCTGAGCGTGCTCTCGGCTGTCGCGGTACTCGTGACGGCATCGCAGACGAGTGCGCTCAAATCTCGGCTGTCGAATACCGTGACTGCGCCCGGCGCTGTAGAGGTTGAGCAGACGCCGCAGGCCGCACCCAAGCCTCCCGCGATCGAGATCCTCCCCCCCACAGGCGCGAGCGATGTGGTCCCTGTCGGAGCAGTGAAGGTGACCGCGACTGTAGGGACCCTGACCGATGTGCGTATGCAGAACGAACAGGGCAGGGTTGTTGCCGGTCGAATGGTGGGGGGCGGCCGCGCCTGGGAGCCCGCCGAGCCACTCGGATACGGACGGTCTTACAAGCTCAGCGCGACGGGCCGGGGCGCTGACGCCCGCACCGTCACGTCCGTTTCGGAGTTTTCTACCGTCGCGCCGCAATCCCAGGTCGGGGTCCGGCTGGGCATGACTAACGGAGCGTCGCTGTCGGAGGGCGCCGTCTACGGTGTCGGAACCGTGATCGTGGCAACCTTCGGCGCCGACATCCCGGACCGAGCTGCGGCCGAATCGCGCCTCCAGGTCAAAACGTCGCCCCACGTAGCCGGTTCCTGGATGTGGGTCAACGATCGCAAGGCGCACTGGCGGCCCCGTGAATATTTTCCTTCCGGTACTGAGGTCACGGTCAAAGCCGATCTCTACGGCACTGATCTCGGTGATGGATTATTCGGAGAACAGGACAAGCAAGTCGGTTTCCGGATCGGACCGTCTCGTGTCGCCGTCGCCGATGACACGACCAAACAGGTCAGTGTGTACGAGAACGGCCGTTTGGTCCGCACGATGCCGACGTCGATGGGCCGGGGCGGGACGCAGACTGTCGGGGGCAAGACGATTGCTTTCTGGACACAGCCTGGCGTTTATACGGTGATGGAGAAACAGAATCCCGTCTTGATGGACTCATCGACCTACGGATTGCCCGTCGATTCTGCGTCGGGGTACAAGATCAGCGTCCCGCACGCGGTGCGGATCAGTCCTGACGGCATCTACCTCCATGACCGCGAAGCGACGGTGTGGGCGCAGGGAAACACCAACGTGTCGGCGGGCTGTTTAAATCTGAGCGCGGAAAACGCCGAGTGGTATTACGAGTTCGCAAATCCGGGCGATGTTGTCGAGGTCCGCAATACCGGCGGCGCACCGCTGGAACAGTGGCAGAACGGAGATTGGTCTGTGCCTTGGGACGAATGGATGAGTGGCAGCGCATTGCGTCCTTGACCAGTGTGCGATGATCCGCACTACGTGCGCCAGTCCGCGCGGTTCGGCTGCGGTGAGGTAGACGGAGCGTAGCAGGTATCGGCGGGCGAAGGCGCCGGACTGATGTCGACATGATTCACCGCAAAGGGTTTCGAACGCCGCCGACATAATCGATCCCGGCAGTAATTGGTTCCGGGTGTGCTCCGAATCATGATGAGAAATAACAAGAGTCGGCAAGTACGGGGACGCAACAGGGTGGATAGATCGACCTCTCCAACGCTCCCTCGCCAAAGGCGATAAGCATGTGTGCATGTCGCTATGAACTCTGATCCGTGGTGCAATCCGAACGCTTGAGCGAGTAGGAACCCAAGCGAGGGAAGCTTGAACGTTGGGAACAGCTATCGTGGTAGAACTATTTACGTAGATACACCGTAGATTGCTCAGGCTCAGAGAGCGCTGCGGAGCGAAAGGAACTCCCGACGTGAATCCAATGACTCGAATTCTGCTGACTGTCTTTGTAGTCATCACTGCGGTGATCGGCGCGGGTGTGTACTTTTCAAGCCAAGATGGCGGTACCGCAGGATCGGGTGGAACACAGGGTGACGGCGAAGCCCAGGTGGTGCGCGAGAACAGTCATCGCCTCAGTTCCGCGCCCGACAGCGATGTGACCTTTGTCGAATTTCTCGATTTCGAATGTGAAGGCTGCGGCGCGGCGTTCCCCGCGGTTGAGCAGTTGCGCGCACAGTACGGCCAGCAAGTCACCTTCGTCGCCCGCTACTTCCCGATGCCCGGGCACTTCAACGGAGAACGAGCGGCACGTGCGGTAGAAGCAGCGGCGCAGCAAGGCCAGTTCGAACCCATGTACAAGAAGATGTTCGAGACGCAGAGTCAATGGGGCGAACAGCAGGTCCCGGCAGACGAGGTGTTCCGCGGATACGCAACCGAACTGGGTCTTGACGTAGCTGCGTGGGATGAGGCGTACAACGCTCCGGCCACACTTGAGCGAATCAAGGAGGACATCGCCGACGGCACCGCCCTCGGCGTGCAGGGCACGCCTACCTTCTTCGTCAACGGGAAGCAGTTAGATATCAAAACTTACGCCGACCTGGGCGCTGCGATACAAAAGGCTCTCGGCCAGCAAAAGTAGACAGCGCCTGGCAGGACCCCACCCCGGTTCGGCATATTCGACCGTGACTGCGTAGTGCTTACGCCGACCTGGCCGGACCGGCTCAACCCCGGGCGCAGCGACGGACGTTTTTCTGTAAACGACGGCTCCACGGCGCCGGCACCAAACCTATTGGCCTTCTCATGGAGCGGTCCCGGGCCGATTAGCTGCCAAGTGAAGGCCCGGGTTCAGAGCCGGGGTGATTGGCAGCGTTCTTCCGACGGCGCCTGTGTTGCCAGAACGCGATCACACCTCCAAGGGCCAGGCCGACGCTGGCCGCTGTGAGTACCGATGCTTTGGTGTCCGAACCTTCAGGTGCCGCGGGCGCCGGTACAGACGGCTCAGCGCTGCTGGGTGTTGCAGGGGATGGCGCAATTGTGGGTGAAGGCTGGTCGCGGACGCCGGCGATGGTGAACGTGTACGAGCCGGAGACGGGGTGGCCATCTGCTGAGACCACGCGGTAGCCGACGGTGTATAGGCCGTCCGTGAGCCGGTCGGGTCCGAGGGCGGCAGTGAGTCGCGGACCTTCGACGCTTGCTGAGCCGGACACCCAGTTTCGACCATCAGCGCTGGTAACTGCGACGTCAGCGAACGCTGGATTGATTTCTTCGGAGAAGTTCAGCACGACGGCGGTCAATGGGGAGACGACGGTCGCGCCGTTCACCGGATCAGAACCAACCAGTGAGGTGTGCGCGGCAGCAACCCCGACTCCGGACAGCAAGAACGCCAGCGCCACCAGTGTGGTCGTGACGGCGCGCGTGGCCAGGTTCACAGTCCTCCTTGAGCTTCGTGTCCATCGGACCAACACGAGGTCCGCGCGGATGAGTTTATGTTCCGGTCTGGCAACGCCAAGGTCAGTCACGCCTCTGGGTCACTCCTTGAGATGGCAGGTGCTTCTGCGACAACGATTGCCGCGATGTCGTCGATACGGTGGGCCCCCTTGCGGATGGCCGACGCACTCGGCCACTGAAAAATTGCCTGGGCAAGTGAAGGCGGGCAACGCTCCGGTAGCCGGCTAGTAGCGGCGCACGTTGTAGATCGGCGCCGACGAGATCGGCGCCACCTTCACCGGAGTGCCGTACGTCGAGGCATGCACCATGTTCCCATCGCCGATGTAGATGCCCGCGTGCGAGGCGTCCGAGTAGAAGGTGACAATGTCGCCGGGCTGCACTTCGGCCGTCGCCACGGGTTGTCCGCCCGCCGCCAGCGCCTGACTGGATCGCGGGAGCGACTTGCCGTTCTGCAGGAACGCCCACTTGATGAGCCCCGAGCAGTCGAACGCATCTGGTCCTGTCGCACCCCACGAATAGGGCGCACCCACACGGGTCAACGCCGCCTGCACGACCGCTGCGCCACCGGGTGCGTTGGACGGACCCGGCCCCGCCGGCGCTATCGCCTCGGGCAATGCCATGATGGCGAGGTTTGCCGCTGGTGGGGCCGGCGGCACCGGCCCGGGATCGGCGAGCGCCGCACGTTGGTCGGGAGTCAGTGCGCGGTATAGCGCCTCTACTTCTGCTATCTGTGTTCGCAGCCGACTCTGCTTGGATTGCAGGCTTGCGCGGACGGCTGATGCCTGCTCGGCGGCGGTACGGGCTGCCAGCGCCGATGACTGCGCCGCGCGCGCTGCGTCGTCGGCCCGGGCCGATGCAGCGCGAAAGGCCTTGATGCGGTTCGACATCTGAGCCGCCATCACCTTGCTGGCCGACAGGTCGTCCAGTAGGCGTTGCGGAGACTCCGCGGTCAGCGCCGCGCTGATTGTGCTGGTGGAACCGCCCATGTACGACGCGGCCGCCACCTGGTTCACGGCGGTCTGATACTCGGCGAGATTGTCCCGCGCCACGGTCATCGCCTCCAGT
The DNA here is from genome assembly GCF_049683935.1 of Mycobacterium sp. Taxonomy (GTDB): domain Bacteria; phylum Actinomycetota; class Actinomycetes; order Mycobacteriales; family Mycobacteriaceae; genus Mycobacterium. Next base: position 5,397 of record NZ_JBAUJR010000204.1, read on the forward strand.
TCGGAGCGTTGACGATCCTCGGCCGCGCGCTGTGCCGTTAGTTTCGCCTCGAGGTCTAGTTCGGCCGAATACACGGCCTCTGTGGTCCGTTCGGCCTCGCGCGAGAGCACCGTCAAGCGGGCCAGGGCATCGGCAGCCGGATCGGCCCGCCCGACGCCCGCCGAATCGCCGAGTGTCAGTGCCAGCACTACCGCCACGACGAGAGCACCCGCCGATCGGCATACTGCGGCAGGGCGGTTCATCCTCAAAACATCAATCCTCACACGCAGGGACATCTATGGTCTAGCTACGTAGGTCACGGAAAGATTACGAGCAACCGCGTCCAATGTCCACGCGCATGGCGAAGATCATCGGCCGCACAGTTGCATCACGCGTACTCCACCGCACGGAACGCGGTTCAAAAGCATTCTTCCGCTTCGCATTCCGGGCAACTCAAACCGGGTACCCCAACGTCGCAACTATCGCACAACTACTGTGTGCAATAGTAGGTCGTGACTCAGTAGACAGTCTGCGGACTTGGCTCGACGAGGAACGACATGACAAGTGGCACCGCCATCACGGCACGGGTTCATTCGTTGAACCGGCCGAACATGGTCGCCGTGGGGACGATCGTGTGGTTGTCCAGTGAGTTGATGTTCTTCGCCGGTCTGTTCGCGATGTATTTCACCGCTCGTGCCCAGGCCGACGAGTGGCCGCCACCACCCACCGAGCTGAATCTCGCGCTCGCGGTGCCGGTGACCCTGGTCCTCATCGCGTCTTCGTTCACTTGCCAGATGGGAGTGTTCGCCGCCGAACGCGGCGACGTATTCGGCCTGCGCCGGTGGTACTTCGTCACCTTCGTCATGGGATTGTTCTTCATGCTCGGCCAGGGATACGAATACCTCAGCCTGGTGCGGGAGGGAACCACGATCGCCGGCAGCGCCTATGGCTCCGTCTTCTACCTCACGACGGGTTTCCACGGTTTGCACGTCATTGGCGGTCTCGTCGCCTTCATCCTGCTCCTCGTGCGCACGCGCATGAGCAAGTTCACCCCCGCCCAAGCGACGGCCGCCATCGTGGTGTCCTATTACTGGCACTTCGTCGACATCGTGTGGATCGCGCTCTTTGCCACCATCTACTTCGTGAGATGACGAAGAACACGGCGCGCACGTGGTGTCGACGACGACCCCGGAGGCGGCCTGCGCACGCGGCCGTTGTCGTCGCAGTCGTGGCCACCCTCCTTGGACTCGCCTCGTCCGTCGCACCGACCGTCCTTGCGGAGCCGATGTCGGCGCAGGACTGCTCGACAGTCCCTCCCACATCCGCTGAAACAACGCCCACCACACATTCCTACGACGACACGCATACCGGCCAACAACCCGAAACCCCGAACCCGGCCCTGTGGATCCTGGCGGGCGCCGTCGCGGGATTGATCGCGATCGCCGTCATCATGTTGCGAGCGGGCAAACCGCCACGCCACCACCTCAGCCGCGGCCCGTGACATGAGCGCGTGAATGTTCAGCCGAGCAACAAAATCGTGATGACCGCCAACGATGTACGGGCGGCCCTTGTCGCTCGCGTTTCGGCGTAGGGGTGCCCCTATCCTCTGCCTCGGATTGCCGCATGGTCCGTCCGGCTCATCAATGTCGTCGTCGTCCCGGCATTCGTCGTGAGTGGTTGCGCTACGCTTCTACGTAGTCTCTACGTAGAAGGCGCCACGCTGACCGGGCCCCGCCGGTGCCGCACGCCCAGTCACGGAGGTCGTCGTGTCGATGCGCAGCATGCTCCGCGCGAGTGGCACTTGGACTGACCCATCGACTCAACGGGGCGCCCCGAGGGTTCCCCCGAAGCGTCACATGGACATGTGCGCTGAGCGTTGGCGACGGCGGCGATCTCCGATACTTTGGCCACCGATGATACGGCGTTGCACCGCGGCGGGCCTGAGCGCGTTGCTGCTGGGTGTCGCAGTGTCCGGATGCTCCAGCGGAGACGACGCCGTCGCGCAGGGTGGCACATTCGAGTTCGTGTCGCCAGGGGGGCAGGTCGACATCTTCTACGATCCACCTTTGAGTCGTGGTCGCCCAGGGCCGATACGCGGACCCGACCTTATGGACCCCAACCGCACGTTGTCACTCGATGACTTCGCCGAGCAGGTGCTGGTGATCAACGTGTGGGGTCAGTGGTGTGGTCCCTGTCGGACCGAGATGCCCGAATTGCAAAGAGTGTACGACGCGACCCGAAACGAGGGGGTCGCCTTCCTTGGTATCGACGTCCGCGACAACAACCGCCAAGCTGCGGTCGACTTCATCGTCGATCGCAAGGTCACCTTCCCATCGATATACGACCCACCGATGCGCACGATGATCGCCTTGGGCGCGAAGTATCCCACTACCGTGATCCCGTCCACCATCGTCTTGGACCGGTCGCATCGGGTCGCCGCGGTGTTCCTGCGGGCGCTGCTCGCCGAGGACCTCGAACCGGTGGTCCGTCGCCTCGCCGCCGAGACCGCATCCGGCTCAGGACCCCCACGGTGAACGGCGACCCCGCCTCGGCTCGACGTCGCCACCGGGCCCGGCGCACACCCGGGCGCACCAATGCGACTCGATGGTGGGCGGAACAGTGATCGGTCAGGTGGTGCTCCCCACCTCACCGCCGACGGTTTGGGCGATGCTCGGTTGGTTACCGCCGCCGGTTCCGTTACTGCCCGTGCTGGCAGTGGTGTTGGCGGTGTGGTACGTGCTCGCCGTTCGAGTCGTCAGATCGCGAGGCCTCCAGTGGGCGTGGACGCGGACGGCGAGCTTCCTGGGAGGGTGCATCGCCTTGGCGGCGGTCACGGGCCTGGCCATCGACGGCTATGGCTACCGTTTGTTCAGTGCCTTCATGTTTCAGCACCTGACGCTGTCGATCCTCGTTCCGCCTCTGCTGGTTCTGGGTGCGCCTGGCCGGTTGCTACTCAGGTCGACGCCCCATAGTGGCCTCGGACGTTACGTCGTGATGTCCGCGCTGGCTGGACTTCGGTGCCGGGCAAGCAGGATCGTGTTGCACCCCGGCTTCACTATTCCGGTGTTCCTCTTGAGCTACTACGGCCTGTACCTCTCCGACCTATTCGATGCGGCGGCGGCCAGCGTGGCCGGACACGTAGCACTGCAGGTGTTCTTCCTGGTCAGCGGCCTGTTGTTCATCCTGCCGATATTGTCGACCGGTCCCTTGCCGGTCCGGCAGAGCAACCTGGGCCGATTCTTCGACATCTTCGTCGAAATGCCACTGCACGTCTTCATCGGCGTCATCCTGATGATGGCACCGCGGACGCTCACCGAGACCTTTGCCGATCCTCCGCCGGACTGGAACGTCGACCCCGTCGCCGACCAGGCGGTGGCCGGCGCGTTGGCGTGGTCCTATGGCGAGCCCGTCGCGTTGCTGACCACAGTGATCTTCGCCATCCGCTGGCGACGTGACGAGGAGTCGGAGGCGGCGAAAAGGGAGGCCGACGTCGAACGCGACGATGCGGAACTTGCTGCCTACAACGCGTTTCTGCGCGGATTGCACCAACAGTCGCGACGGCCTACCGACGTGCCGAACACCGCCGACAAGGATGACTGACTTCGTGGCGACGACGCGGCGGCGCCCAGTTCGACGCCAAACCCAGCTCGCTGCAGCGACATTCGTCACTACCGCAGTGTCTTCATGGTGGAGATGTCGACTTGATGGCATTCGATGAGCGATCCTGCGGTCATGGTGAATTCCCACTTGTGAGGAGCGGCTACAGCTCGTTGACGTAGGTGCTGCTGCTCGCGCTGACCTGTCTGGCGACGTTACGGATTAGCCAACGCCTATCCCAACCCGGGTAGAGGCGAAGCGATGGTCACATACGTAGTGACATAGTAGATTGGTCGTGTGAAGAGTTCGCTCGCTGTGTCCTGCCGCGGACCGCGGTCGCGGTGGCCTCAGCAGCATCAAACGCAGTCGACCGGTCGACTGGGTCGTCGACGGATCGTGACATCGCTACTGTTAGCCCTGGGCTTGGCGGTGTTGGCCTTGCTGGTGGCTGAACCGGTCGCCGCCCATGTTGCGTGCATGGCCATCTTCCCTCACGCGTAGCCGACTGCGGAAGCACCACGACGTTGCCGCAGTCGTAGTGACGCAATCATGGCGTGCCGCAACATATTTGGGTCGCGTCGAATGTCCGGGGGTCGGTGATCACGGGACCCGTTTACGCGAAGCAGATCAGCACGCCCGTCAGCGACAGAGTGACGATCGCGAACGGTGTGGCGGCCATCGCCGCTACGGCTCCGCTGAGCGCGACTTGGGTCTGGATGCGGGCGAACCGTCGCGGTGGCTTCGATAACCGTTCGGCACGGGTGAGTACGGCGATACCGGCGGCGGCCAGACCGTGAGCCGGGGTGGTGGCGCCTGACAGGGTCAACAGGCCCGCGAGCAGGGGCTGACGGCCGTGGCGTCGAGCGGCCGCATCGTCGGCGCACATCTCCAACAGAGAACTGATGTGCGTGGCTGCGCCCGCGAACAGCCTGCAGGTGGGCAGCGCAGCAGTCAGGCAGCGCGCCGCGGCGATGGCGTAGGCGTGACGGCCGTCGAGGTGAGCACGTTCGTGGGCGACGACAGCTGCAAGTTGATTCTCATCGAGTGCGGCCAGAGCTGCGGTGGTCACCACAATCGCCGGTGGGCGGCCCGCCACGCAATAGGCCGCAGGCTCCGATGCCTCGATGACCACGACGTCGCTGCCGTACGACCTGCCAACCAGGCGCACGGCGTCGGCATGGGCGAAAGTGTGGGTGCGCATGCGGCCCAGAGCGCGGCCTATTCGTATGACTATGGCAATCAAACTTCCGACGGCGAAAGCCACCGCGACGGTCGCCACGATTTGTGCTGGCAACCCGGCGTGGCCGAGGAGAATGGCGCGGAGACGTTCCAGGCAAGAGACGATCAGCGCGTCGGGGCTGTCCCAGTGTCCAGCGGCCTCGATGAGGAGCAGCGCGACGGCGGCAACCGAGCAGCCGAGCACCGTTACCACAGCGGTGGTCCACGCGGCTATCGCCAGGCGCGGAGCCTCGCCGTCGGCGGTGATGTGGACCAGAAGTTTCGGTGCGATCGTCAGTACCGCCGCGACGTACAGCAGCAAAGCCGCTGCGACGGTCATCGGCGGCCTGACTTACGGGCCAGGCGCCGCAGCGCAGCGCGCAGGTCAGCGGATTCCTCCGGGTCGATTTGCGCCACGAAATGACTCAGGACCGCCTCAGATCGACCACCGCCGCTCAGCGCCTCCAGCATGAGTCGTGCACTGTGCTCCTCGCGAGTCAGTGTGGGCCGGTAGCGATATGCCTTGCCGTCGCGTTCACGCGACAGCCAACCCTTGCCGTGCAGGTTGTCCATCGTCGACATGACCGTGGTGTACGCGATATGCCGTTCAGTGCTCAACTCATCAAAGACTTCCCTGACCGTGGTGTCGCTGTCGGGATCACGATTCCAGAGGCGATCCATGATCGATGCCTCGAGTTCTCCGAAGCCACGCACCCGAGCCATGATCGAACCTCCTGAATTGGTCAGTAGGTAGCTTACGGCGTTCGTCGGCGTGCCGGCGCTGAAGCGAGCGCACGGTTCCGCTGATCGAGCGCCGGCCAGCCGGCTGGGCATGATCTTACTGAGAAAGTCAGTAGCGGAGCTGGTAGCTTCCGTCGCGCACATGCATGCGCGATGCTGACGCTGACGGCCCCCGAGGCGGGCTTCCGCTAGTAACGGTTTGACACTCCCCGTTCCCCTAACCACGCCATCGGGTCGGTCTTGTCCGATCCGTTGCGGTGCACCTCGAAGTGCAGGTGCGGCCCGGTCGAGTTGCCTCGGTTGCCCATGGTGGCGATCTGGTCACCGGCCATCACGAGCTGGCCGGTTTGCACAAGGGTGGTGTCGATGTGACCGTAGAGCGTGACCGTGCCGTCCGCGGCGCGGATCTTGACCCACATGCCGAAACCCGGAGTCGGACCGGAGGCAATCACCTCTCCATCGGATGCAGCGTAGATCGGAGTACCGACAGCGTTGGCGACGTCAAGTCCGGCGTGCAGGGTGCCCCACCGGGCTCCAAAGCTCGATGTCAGCATGCCTCGGGCGGGAAAGGTGAACTGTGGCCGCAGAAGTCGCGCCTCCCGCTGCGCCCGCTCCTCAGCGAAAGCCGCGCCTCTGGCCGATTCCTGTCGATGGATCCCGGCATCAAGGCCGTTCGCCACAGGGATGATCTGCATCCCCGAGGCTTCGGTGATGTCAGCCGGTGACGCGGCGGTGTCGGCGACCAGAACAGGCTGCCGCGCATCGGTTGCGTTGACCGCTGTGTTCGCTGCGGCGGCCACCGCGCCGACGGCGACAGCCGTGATCACCAACCTGCTGTGCGCCGCGCTTGTGGCCTCAGGGCCCCTTCGATGGGCCCCGCGAGAAGAGCGGACGGAAGCGCCCGACAGCGCCCGGCGAGATGACCGCGGGCCATCCCTGAGCCTTGCCCCGTCGATCGGGATCGGCATCTTCGGCGTCGCTGCGGTCGATGCACCTTCCGGCAAGAGCAGCAGTCGTGGCGATTCGTCGGCCACATCGTTGAGGTCGTCGAGTTCAGGTGCGTTCAACACCTCGTAGTCGATGGCGAACGGATCGCTGTGAGAACCGGCCATATCCAGCATCGCGCCGAACTCGTCGAAGGCGATGATCTCGGTGACGTCCGTGGCGCGGTCGACCGACGCATCTGGTCGCGCGATCCGGTGATGCACCACTTCGAGACGATCCTTTACCGTTACCAATTCGTTATCTTGTTGGCGAGACGCTAACTCACCACCCGCGATCGGGCAAGCCGCCGACTTCCGACGAATGTCGCCACGCGATGGCGCGCGTCGCTAAAAGCGTTGAGGTCCAATCAGTTCGGTCACGAAATGCGCAAGGTCGCGAACGGTCTCCCCGACTCGGTATCTACGTAGTAGCTGCGGAATCGGGACGATCGCCAAGGATGGACGCATCGTTCGACGATCCACCTCGAACCAGCTCCCGCTGTCGCCAGGTCTTGCGACGCCGCCGCGCCGAAGGTCGGCCCGATGCGCCAGGGCCGGAGCGGGTGCGAGTGCTCTGCACCCGCCCCGGCGGGGCACCCGTCACCGGGCGATGTGGCGCACTTCTGGGCCCGGAACTTCGCAGCTACGCGAGTAGTCCTAAGCACCACCGTAGAGTAACCTACGTATCTAGTCAGTAGATAATGGAAACGCGATACCACACGTCGCGGAAGGAGCTTCATGGTCGCCGATGCGCCACCGATCGGGGAACTCGAGGCCCGCCGTCCCTTCCCCGCCCGGATGGGCCCCAAGGGCAACCTGATCTACAACCTGATCACCACCACCGATCACAAGCTGATCGGCATGATGTACTGCGTCGCCTGCTTTGCGTTCTTCCTCATCGGCGGCCTGATGGCGCTGTTCATCCGCACCGAGTTGGCGGTTCCGGGCCTGCAGTTCCTGTCCAACGAGCAGTACAACCAGCTGTTCACCA
>NZ_JBAUJR010000205.1:0-1976 GCF_049683935.1 Mycobacterium sp.
GCCCAAGCCGGGTGACATCCGCACCGCTCAGGTGTCGACCATCCTGGCCAGTGACGGCTCCGAGATATCGAAGATCGTTCCGCCCGAAGGCAATCGGATCGATGTCAGCATCGACCAGATTCCGGTGCATGTCCGCGATGCGGTGATGGCCGCCGAAGACCGGGACTTCTACTCCAATCCCGGCTTCTCCTTCACCGGGTTCCTGCGCGCCGCCAAGAACAACGTCTTCGGCGGCGACCTTCAGGGTGGCTCGACGATCACCCAGCAGTACGTGAAGAACGCGTTGGTGGGTGACGCCCGCTCCGGGGTCGGCGGCGTGATCCGCAAGGCCAAGGAACTGGTGATCTCCACCAAGATGTCCGGCGAATGGTCCAAGGATCAGGTGCTGGAGTCGTATCTGAACATCATCTACTTCGGTCGCGGCGCCTACGGCGTGGCGGCTGCCTCGCAGGCCTACTTCGCCAAGCCCGTCGAAGAACTCAACGTCGCCGAGGGCGCGCTGCTGGCCGCGCTGATCCAACGGCCGTCGGTGCTCGACCCGGCCGTCGACCCGGAAGCGTCCGGCGTGCGGTGGAGTTGGGTGCTCGACGGCATGGTGGAGATCGGTGCGCTCTCACCCGAAGAACGCGCGGCGCAGGTGTATCCGCCGACGATCGCGCCGGATGCGGCGAGCACGCAGAACCAGACCACCGGGCCCAACGGTCTGATCGAGCGGCAGGTGATCGACGAACTGCTCGAGATCTTCAACATCACCGAGCAGACGCTGAACACCGAGGGACTGCAGATCACCACCACGATCGACCCGCAGGCACAGGCCGCCGCAGTGGAGTCGGTCGAGGAGTACCTGGAGGGCCAGGATCCCGACATGCGCTCGGCGGTGGTGTCGATCGATCCGAGATCCGGCGGGATCAAGGCCTACTACGGCGGCTCGGACGCCACCGGGTTCGACTTCGCGCAGGCAGGTCTGCCCACCGGTTCGTCGTTCAAGGTGTTCGCGCTGGTCGCCGCCCTGCAGCAGGGGATGGGCCTGGGCTATCAGGTGGACAGCTCGCCGGTGTCGGTCAACGGCATCGACATCAGCAACGTCGAAGGCGGCAGCTGCGGGACCTGCAACATCGCCGAGGCGTTGAAGCGGTCGCTGAACACCAGCTACTACCGCCTGATGCTGCAGCTGAACAACGGGCCGCAGGACGTCGCCGACGCCGCACACGAGGCCGGCATCGCCGAGAGCTTCCCGGGTGTGGAGCACACGCTGTCCGAAGACGGCCAGGGCGGCCCGCCGAACAACGGCATCGTTCTGGGCCAGTACCAGTCGCGGGTGCTCGACATGGCCTCGGCATACGCGACCCTCGCCGCGTCAGGGGTCTACCACACCCCGCACTTCGTGCAGAAGGTCGTCAACGCCGAGGGCGACGTCCTCTTCGACGCCGGCCAGGAGGACAGCGCCGGCGAGCAGCGCATCGACAAGACCGTCGCCGACAACGTCACCGCGGCGATGCAGCCGATCGCCGGGTACTCCGGCAGGTCGCTCGCGGGTGGGCGCCCGTCGGCCGCCAAGACCGGCACCAACCAACTCGGCGACACCGGCGCCAACCGCGACGCGTGGATGGTCGGCTTCACTCCGTCGCTGTCCACCGCGGTGTGGGTGGGCACCACCGACGGCACCAAACCGCTTGTGAACGCGTCGGGCTCGTCGGTGTACGGCTCGGGACTGCCCGGGCAGATCTGGAAATCGACGATGGACGGCGCCCTCGACGGCACCGAGGAAGAGACGTTCCCGAAGCCCGACGAGATCGGCGGTTACGCCGGGGTGCCGCAGGCGCCCCCGCCGCCTCCGTCGCCGACGGAGACCGTGCCGCCGCCACCGTCGGAGTCGGTGATCCAGCCGACGCTGGAGATCGCCCCGGGCATCACGATTCCCTGGGGCCCGCCGACGACCGTGCCGGTGGGTCCGCCGCCTCCCGGCGGTGCGGCTC
>NZ_JBAUJR010000206.1:0-4684 GCF_049683935.1 Mycobacterium sp.
ATCCGCACCGATCCGGTGGCGCTGAGCAGCGCGACGCGTGGATCGTCGACCAGCCGCTCACCGACCTCGCGCTCGCCGAGCAGCAGCCTGCTCACCTCGACCGGCGCGCCCACATCAGAGCAGGCGCGCTCGATCAGCGCCTGGCAGCCCAGGGCGGTCAGCGGGGTCAGCTCCGAGGGCTTCCACACCACGGTGTCGCCGCACACCAGCGCGACGGCGGTGTTCCACGCCCACACCGCCACCGGGAAGTTGAACGCGGTGATGACGCCGACGACACCCAGCGGATGCCAGGTCTCCATCAGCCGGTGGCCGGGCCGTTCGGAAGCGATCGTCTTGCCGTACAGCTGCCGTGACAACCCGACGGCGAACTCGCAGATGTCGATCATCTCCTGCACTTCGCCGAGCGCCTCGGAGGTGATCTTGCCGGCTTCGATGGTGACCAGCTGGGCCAGTGAGGCTTTGTGTTCGACCAGCAGCTCGCCGAGCCGGGCCACCAGTGCGCCACGCACCGGCGCCGGGGTCACCCGCCATGTCGTAAAGGCCTGCGCGGCTTCGGCGATCGCGGTGTCGGCCTGTTCGACCGACGACTCGGCCACCGTGAACAGCACGTCGCCGGTGATCGGTGTGCTGGCAGCCAGCCCGCCCGAGCCGGGGGAGTCCAGCCGAGCAGTCGACCCGAGGGCGTCGAGGGCGTCGCGAGCGCGGGTGCGCAGGACGTCGGTGGTGGGAACGGAGGACATCACAGTGGTGGTCATGGGCAGGCCTCATCACGCTTGTAGGGGTGGAGATTCCGATAGGGTGCGGCCATGACGGGCCCCGACGAAGCGCTGCAGCTCGACGAGATCGACCGCATCCTGGCCCGTGAGCTGGTGGCCGACGGCCGTGCGACGCTGGCGCACCTCGCGGCCGCGGCGGGACTGTCGGTGTCGGCGGTGCAGTCGCGGGTGCGGCGGCTGGAGTCGCGCGGTGTGGTGGCCGGGTACACGGCTCGGATCAACCCGGAAGCCGTCGGCAGCATGCTCTCGGCGTTCGTCGCCATCACCCCTCTCGATCCGTCTCAACCCGATGATGCTCCTGCCCGGCTGGAGCACGTCCCTGAAATCGAAGCGTGTTATTCGGTGGCCGGGGAGGAGAGTTATGTCCTGCTGGTGCACGTCGCGTCGGCGCGGGCACTGGAAGGTCTGCTTCAACGGATCCGCACCGCCGCCGACGTGAAGACACGCAGCACGGTCATCCTACAGAAGTTCTACGGCGAACGACGCTTCATACCGGATTAAAGACCGCTCGATGTGATGCAGACCGGAAAATATCCTTTACTATGGCGGTATGACTGACCTTCTTCCGGTCTCGAGCCGCACCCGATCGCCTGAGGTTTCCCCGTCGGACGTGCGGGAGGTGCTGGCTCGCAGCATCCTCGCCGACGGTCTCGACCTCGTCCTCGACATCAACCGGTCCCAGGGGTCCTACCTGGTTGATGCCCGCACCGGCCGCGGCTATCTCGACATGTTCACGTTCTTCGCGTCGTCGGCGCTGGGCATGAACCACCCGAGCCTGGCCGACGACGACGTCTTCCGCGCCGAGCTGGCCGCGGCCGCGTTGAACAAGCCGAGCAACTCCGATGTGTACAGCGTCCCGATGGCGCGTTTTGTCGACACCTTCGCCCGGGTGCTCGGTGACCCGGCCCTGCCGCACCTGTTCTTCGTCGACGGCGGCGCACTCGCGGTCGAGAACGCCTTGAAGGTCGCGTTCGACTGGAAGAGCCGGTTCAATGAGGCGCGCGGTCTGGACCCGGCGCTGGGCACCAAGGTGCTGCACCTGCGAGGGGCGTTCCACGGCCGCAGCGGCTACACGATGTCGCTGACCAACACCGATCCCAACAAGGTGGCGCGCTTCCCGAAGTTCGACTGGCCGCGCATCGACGCGCCGTTCATCCGTCCCGGGGCGGACATGGATGCGTTGGAAGCCGAAGCGCTCAACCAGGCCCGCGCGGCATTCGAAGCCGCACCGCACGACATCGCGTGTTTCATCGCCGAGCCGATCCAGGGTGAGGGCGGCGACCGGCACTTCCGGCCGCAGTTCTTCGCCGCCATGCGCGATCTGTGCGACGAGTTCGATGCGCTGCTGATCTTCGACGAGGTCCAGACCGGCTGCGGTATCACCGGAACTGCCTGGGCCTACCGGCAATTGGGTGTCATGCCCGACGTCGTGGCGTTCGGCAAGAAGACCCAGGTGTGCGGTTTGATGGCCGGCCGGCGGGTCGACGAGGTGCCCGACAACGTGTTCAGCGTCAGCTCGCGGATCAACTCGACGTGGGGTGGAAACCTCGTCGACATGGTCCGGTCCCGACGGATCCTGGAGGTCATCGAGGCCGACGGACTGTTCGCCCGGGCGGCGGCGAGTGGACGCTATCTGCTCGACCGACTCGACGAGTTGACCGTCGAGTTCCCCGGCCTGGTGCGCGACGTGCGCGGCCGCGGCCTGATGTGTGCGTTCAGCATGCCGACTACCGAGCAGCGTGACGCACTGGTCGCCCGTCTGTGGGACAGCGGAGTGATCATGCTGGGCTGCGGACCCGACAGCGTGCGCTTCCGGCCCGCGCTGACGGTGTCGCGCGACGAGATCGACGCCGCCGTCGACGCGGTGCACGCCACGCTCAGGACGATGTGGGCTCAGCAGGCGCAGTGAGCCGGCGGATCGTCGAGCGCAGCCGCGGCAGATCCGCACCCGTCACCAGCTCACACCCGTGGAGCTCGGCGAGTTTCCTTGCAGCGGGCGTGAAGACGTTGTTGGTGACCACCATCGTCCTGGTGCAGTCCTGCATGGGCGCGCCGGCGACCACTTCCTGAACGGCACCGGCGCCCACCGGGCGCGACAGCCGCTTGCACTGGACCGCCAGCCGGTCAGGCCGGCGGCCGACGATCAGGTCGACTCCCCAGTCGCCGGTGATCGACGTCATGATCACCGGTACGCCGCACGACCGGGCGATGCGGGCGACGTAGTCCTCGAACTCGGTGCCCGACATGCGGTCTGCGGCGCTGCGCTCACCGCTGCCCGGGGTCGCTGCGCCGACGACGGTGGCCACGAAGAACCGGGGCGCGGCGGCCGCGATGAGCGGGGCCAATAGCCCGAGCAGCACACTCGCCGTCATGCCGGCGCCGATCAGGTAGGCGGTGATGCCGACGGATACCGCCAGCACCACGTACAGCTTCCACCGCAGCCTCGTCACGCACGCATGGTAGGCGCGGCCTACGACACATCGCGTTTATCGCAGATGACCAGTGGGAATGCACATCTCCATGACCGATCTATCCCGCAACCGGGACGTCGACTACAGCCGCGTGGCTGTGGCGTTGCGGACCGGCGCCGGGTTCGCCGCGGCGGGTCTGGTCTTCCTGATCACCGCCACGGTGTGGGTCAGCACCTGCACCGGTTCGACGATCGACGCGGTTGCGTGCGGGGCGCCGCAGCGTGCGGCGCTGGCTCTGGGGGCACCGGCGATTCTGCTCGCCGGCGCGGCATGGTCACTGGCGCGGGGTGTCCGGGTGCGGCACGAGCAGCCCGCGTGGTGGGCGTGGCTGGGGACGGGCTGGCTGCTGCTCGCGCTGATGGTGTTCAGTGCCGTGGTCAGCGCGCCGCTGCTCTAACCCGAGGCCCAGGTGTCGCTACTCGACAGTGAAGATCATCGAATGCCAGCCCGTCGACCCGTCCGGCACTGGGCCGGGGTTGATCAGGCGCAGTCTGTCTTCCTTCTGCATGACGCCGTCTCCGTCGAAAGCGCGGCACGTCACTCTGTGCTGGCCGGGTGACAGCGGCGTGGTCAGTCGGAACATCCGCCACGTGTTGGGATTGACCTCGGTGGCCAGTTCGGCGGCCTGCCAAGGCCCCTCGTCGAAACGCAGTTCCACCTTGCTGATGCCGCGTCCCTGAGCCCACGCGGTTCCGGCGACGGTGACGTCACCGGCGGGCAGGCGCTGAAACGACGTCGGCGCGTCGATACGGGAGGAGATTTTGATCGGCACCACACCCGGCGGCTGGCCATCCCACCCTCGCTCCACCCAGTAGGGCTTGACGTCGTAGGTGGCCAGCTCCAGCTCGGTCAGCCACTTGGTCGCCGAGACATAGCCGTACAGACCGGGAACGACTGTGCGCAAGGGGAATCCGTGCTCAGGTAGCAGTGCTTCACGGTTCATCCCGATCGCCACGATCGCGTCCCTGCCCGCAGCGCGCAGCATGTCCAGCGGGGTGCCGAGGGTGAACCCGTCGACCGAATGGCCCACCACCTGCTCGGCGCCCTCCTGGATCCCGGCGCGCTCCAGCAGGTCCAGCAGCGGTACGCCGATGAAGTTCGACGTCGAAACATAGGGCCCGCCAACCTCGTTCGACACGCAGGTCATCGTGATCGTCTGCTCCGTCAACGGCATGGACCTGATGTCGTCGAACGTGAACTCCATCGGCTGGTCCACCATGCCGGTGATGCGGAGTACGGCGTCCTCGGCCCGCAGTTGCGGCACAGCGAGGTTGATGTCGATGCGATAGAAGTCCGGACTGGGGGTGATGAACGTCGGCGTGCCCAGTTCGGGGAAGGCTGCGCCCGCAGGGATCGGCGGGGCGGGCACGTCGGGGACCAGTTCGCCGACGGCGCGTCGCGACGCGGCGACGTCGACCCGGCTGGTCAGTGCGAACC
>NZ_JBAUJR010000207.1:0-2025 GCF_049683935.1 Mycobacterium sp.
GTCACCGTGCCCGCCGACCGCGTGCTGCGCGGAGCGGCCCGCAACGCCAGGACGGTGTTTCGCATCCTGGCCTCGGCCGAGGCGGTCGGGGTCAGCTGGGCGGCACTCGAGATGGCCGTCGAGTACGCCAAGGTGCGGGAACAGTTCGGCCGCACCATCGGCACCTTCCAGGCCGTCAAGCACCACGCGGCCAACATGCTCGTCGACGCCGAGGTCGCCACTGCGGCCACCTGGGACGCGGCCCGCGCCGACGACCTCGACAGCGCCTGGTTCCCCGCCGCGGTGGCCGCCTCACATGCGATCAGAGCCCAGGTGTTCAACGCGCAGAACAACATTCAGCTGCACGGCGGCATCGGCTACACCTGGGAGCACGACGCCCACCTGTATCTGCGCCGAGCCCGCATGCTGGCGGCGCTGATGGCCGACGGTGCCGACCCGCTGCTCGACGTCGTCGAGGGACAGCGCAGCGGCCGGGCGCACGGTGCGTCCTTCACGCTGCCCCCGGAGTCCGAGGAGTACCGCACCCAGGCCCGTGCGGCGGCCGCCGAGGTCCGGGCGCTGCCCGCCGACCAGCAGCGGGATTTCCTCGTCGAGTCCGGTTACCTTGTCCCGCATTGGCCCAAGCCGTGGGGACGCGGCGCCGACGTCCTCGAACAGCTCGTGATCGAGGAGGAGTTCGCCGACATCCGTCGTCCCGACATGGGGATCACCGGCTGGGTGGCGCTGACCATCGCCCAGGCAGGCACCGCGGATCAGCGCGAGCGCTGGGTGGAGCCGGTCCTGCGGGGCCAGGTGATGTGGTGCCAGCTGTTCTCCGAGCCCGGAGCGGGTTCGGACGCCGCGGCGGTGCGCACGTCGGCCAAGAAGGTCGACGGCGGCTGGCGGGTCACCGGCCAGAAGGTCTGGACGAGCCTGGCCCACATGTGTCAGTGGGGGCTGGCGACCGTGCGCACCGACTTCGAGGCCCAGAAGCACGCCGGCGTGACGATGATGGCGATCGACATGAAATCCGAAGGGGTGAAGGTCAATCCGCTGCGCGGCATCACCGGCGATGCCCACTTCAACGAGGTGTTCTTCGACGACGTGTTCGTGCCGGACTCCGATGTCGTGGGTGACGTCAACAAGGGCTGGCTGGTGGCCCGTGCGACGTTGGGCAACGAGCGCATCTCCATCGGCGGCGGATCGGGTGCCATCGGTGGTACCACCCCTGACCAGCTGGTCGAGCTGCTGGACAGCTCGCCCGCGACCGCCGACAGGTATGTCCGACGCGCCGGTGAGGTGATCGCCGAGATCCACTCGTTGCGACTGCTCAACCTGCGGCGCGCCACCCGCGCCATCGCGGGCGCCGAGCCGGGGCCCGAGGGCAACGTGACCAAGTTGCTGGTCGCCGAATCCGGGCAGCACCTCACCGAGCTGGCCTTCGAGCTCGCGGGCACCGCTGCGGTCGTCGGGCAGACCCCGCAGCTGACCCTCAGCTATCTCGGCAACCGTGCGATGACGATCGCCGGCGGAACCTCCGAGATCACCCGCAACACGATCGCCGAGAGAATTCTGGGGCTGCCGCGCGATCCGCTGCTGAAGTGATGCGCATACTGATCCGGTGCACAGCATCGAGTTCCATCCCGAGCTGAAACGCAGCGCGCGACTGCTGCCGAAGCAGATCATCACGCCACTGACGTTGCCATTGATGCGAGCCGCCAGCCGGCTGATGTGGGGGCGAGCCCCCGACGGCCCCGATGCCCCGGAGGTGCTGACGCTGCCGTCGGGTGTCGGGGTCAGGCTCTACCGACCCACCGGCGCACCCACGCCGGGTCCGGCGCTGCTGTGGATCCACGGCGGCGGCTACGTCATCGGCGACGCCGCCCAGGACGATGTGCTGTGCCGCAGATTCGCCCGGGAACTCGGCGCCACCGTGGTCTCGGTCAACTACCGACTGGCTCCCGAACATCCGTACCCGGCGCCCGTCGAGGACTGCTATTCGGCGCTGAACTGGCTGCGCGCGCTCCCGTCGGTGGACCCTGAGCG
>NZ_JBAUJR010000208.1:0-8589 GCF_049683935.1 Mycobacterium sp.
GCTCGGTGCCACGCAGTTCCTGCTCGCTGCGGCGGTGTCGCCGTTGGTCAGCCTCGGCGGTGAGCACACCGCGGCGCCGCTGGGCATCGTGATGGTCTGCGCCTCGCTGCTGGCGTGTGCCGGGTTCTCGGTCGCGGGCGCGCGGCGCTCGAAAACCATTGGCACGCCACACGCCTGATGTGTCACCCTCGGCGGATGGTCGATGTCGAGGCGTTTGAGCGCGACGGGTTCGTCAAGGTCGAGCAGGCGGCGCCGCGGGGGGTCGCCGATGCCGCCCGCGCGGTGCTGTGGCAGCAGCTCGGTGTGTCGCCCGACGATCGGAGCACGTGGACACAACCGGTGATGTGGGCGTCCGATCTGACGGGAGCGGGCCCGTTCGGCGAACTGGTCCGGAGTCCGCGTCTGGCCGAAGCACTGGACGCGGTCTGCGGTGTCGGCGGATGGCAACCGCGCGGATCGTTGGGCAACATCCCGGTGCGCTTCCCGGTGTCCCCGCCCGCCGAGGACCGCGGCTGGCACATCGACCTGAACACACCGCAGGCGGACGGTTCGTGGGCGGTCAGCCGCAGGCCGCACACCATGCTGCTGCTGACGCTGCTGTCCGACGTGACGATCGACGACGCGCCGACACGGATCCGGGTCGGCTCCCACCGCGACGTCGCCGCCGCGCTCGGTGACGACGCGCTGGACGCGGTGTCCGCGGGACGCCTCGCCGATTAGGCGAGCTCCGGTCGCCCTGTGGTGCACGCGACGGGCGCACCGGGTGACATGTACGTGGTGCACCCGTTCACCGTGCACGCCGCCGAAGAACACCGCGGCAGCACGCCACGATTCATGGCCCAGGCACCGATCGTGCTGACCTCGCCATTCACCGCGGATCCGGCGCGGTAGCGCACCCTGCGCGTCGCGGAACGCGCCCGATCCGCTCAGGTCACAACCCGGTCACTGCCCCGCGCGCCCCGCGATCGCGCCGCCGACCGCTGTTACGTTCGCGCCCATGGCGCTCTTCGGACAACGGGCCCGCCGCGTCGGCGCACGCCTGGCCGTCGCGGTGATGCTCGCTGCCGGCTTGACGACGATCACCGTTCCGCAGGCGACGGCATTCTCCCGCGAGGGCCTGCCCATCGAGATACTCGACGTCCCGTCACCGGCGATGGGCCGCACCATCCGCGTCGAGTTCCAGGGCGGCGGACCACATTCGGTGCTGCTCCTCGACGGCCTGCGCGCGCAGGACGACTTCAACGGCTGGGACATCAACACCGCGGCATTCGAGTGGTTTCACCAATCCGGGATCTCGGTGATCATGCCCGTTGGCGGACAGTCCAGCTTCTACGCCGACTGGTACCGGCCCGCGAAGAACAACGCGGGCACGGTGACCTACAAGTGGGAGACGTTCCTCACCAACGAGCTGCCGACCTGGCTGGCGGCCAACAAGGGCCAGGACCCCTTCGGTAATGCCGTTGTCGGATTGTCGATGTCGGGCAGTGCGGCGCTGACGATGGCCGCGTACTACCCACGCCAGTACAAATTCGCCGCCTCGCTGTCGGGGTACCTGGCGCCATCGCAGAAGCTGTGGCCGCCGCTCATCGACATCGCGATGCAGGACGCCGGTGGATTCGATTCGTTCGACATGTGGGGTCCATCGGGCTCACCGGCGTGGCGGCGCGCCGATCCCATGCTCAACATCAACCGGCTCGTCGCCAATCGCACTGCGCTGTGGGTGTATTGCGGCAACGGCATAGCGTCCGACCTCGACACCGGCACCGACCTCGGCATCAATGTCAGCGCCGGCTCCCTGGAGACCATCACGCTGAGCACCAACAAGGAGTTCCGCGACAAGTACCTGGCCGCAGGCGGCCGCAACGCCATCTTCAACTTCCCGCCCAACGGAACCCACAGCTGGGGTTACTGGGGTGCGCAGCTGCAGGCGATGAAGCCGGACATCGTCCGCCTGCTCACGACGCCACCACCACCGCCTCCCCCACCTCCGCTGCCACCGCCGCCGCTGCCGCCCCCGCCGCCGCCGGGGTAGCCGGCTACCTGAAGTACGGGTCGAGCAATGTCGACCACGCGTTGTCGAGTTGTGTCCACTCGTCTTCGCAGCCGTCGGCTCGGCCTTCGGGGAGTTCACCGGCTGCGACCAGGTCTCCGTTGGTCTCGGGACTCGAGCCGTAGATCCAGCACTGCAGGTTGAACATCCGCGTCTCGTCCAGCGAGTGCACGTCGGCGAAATCCTCCGCGCTGAGCTCGCCGCGCTGCACCCCCGACGCTCCGAAGGTCCGCGCGAAGTCCTTGACCGCCTGCACCGATTCCGGGTCCGGCACACCGTCGTCGCCGGGTTGCAGGAGCACGAAGGCGGCGAGTTGATCGGCCACGTCCTCCTCGCGGCCGAGGGCCGGCAGCTCGTAGACGTTGATGGCCATGTGGCCGACCTCGTGATAGAAGGTCGCGTACTCGGAGTTCAGTGCCGAGGCGACGGGGTCGGGGTCACCGGCCTCGGTGAAGATCTGTTCGGCCAGCGCGGCGTCCTCGTAACACAGGGTGATCGACTGTTCGTCGGAGTCCCAAAAGGCGTTCGCCTCATCACATTGTGAGCCGAGCAGCTCGATGTCGTAGGGCAGTGCCAGGGTTTCGTTGATGTCGTCGGCGAGGTCCTCGAGCAGTTCGTTGTCCTGCATCAACGCGCGCCCGGCGAGCGCGTCGGGGGTTTGTGCGTCCTCGTAGGTGACGATCATCGCCCCGTCGTCCTCGACATCGGGATCGCTGCGCTGCTCTGCCGCGACCGTGCCCGACGGGGCCTCGGCGGGATCGGCCTGCTGCTCCTGCGTACCGCCGCATCCCGCCAGAACAAGACCCGCCGCCGCCAGAGTCCCCACCCAGATCCGCATGCCCCAGACGGTCGCAGATTTTAATTCCGCAGGAGGCTACTTCGAGTAATCGGTGCTGAGCCAGCGCTGCGGACGCATCCGGATGACAACCGAGGTCGGGGTCAGGTTCTCGTCGGCGAACTGGCCGCCGGCTTCGTCGCCGAGATAGCGGACCGCGATCGCGCGCACCTGCGCGTCGTCGGCGGGCCCGATGCCGGTGACGTCGCCCTCGGCGGTGACGTACTTGTAGGGCGGCTGCTCGTCCTGCACGGTGATCGCGAAGCGGCCGGCGTCACGAATCAGCTTGTGCTTGATGGACTCTGCCTCGGTCCACAGCAGGACCTCGCCTCCGGGTCGATAGCCGTACCAGATCGGTACCGCCAGCGGGGCACGGTCGGGCCGCTCGACGGCGATCACGCCGACGTGCACGTCGGCCAGATATCGTTCGCGCTCGTCACTGCTCATCTTCGCCATGCCTACTGCCAACCACTGAGAGCTCGGTCACATTCCCTCGGGTCGGAGTCCACGCAACAGCACCGCCAGCCCGTATTCGAAGGCGTCGTCGGCGCGTTGCGACTTGGGCTCACCGGTGGCCAGCGCGGCCGCCAGTTCCGGTCCGACCCCGGCGCCGGTGTGCCAGGGTTCGTCGGGGGCGGCCACGTCGAGCGCCGAGCCGAGGACAAACGAATCCATCAGCGTGATCGCCCGCAGCGTGTCCGCCGGGTCGAAACCGCCGCGGTGCAGTGTGACCGCGAGCGCGTTGTACATCGTGAACGCCTGCGTGCTGTTGACGGCGTGGGCGGTCATCAGCGGGATCAGCCGTGGGTAGCGCGCGTAGCTGCGCCGGTAGGAGCGCAGGATGTCGGCGACGACGTCGCGCCACGGCCGGCCGGGGTCGTCATCGGGAAGCTGGACCTGCGACATCGCGCGTTCCCGGAGCAGTTCGACGATCTCGTCGCGGCCACTGACGTGGTTGTACAGCGACGACGGCCGCACCCGAAGGGCGCGTGCGATTCCCGGGATGGTGAAGCCCCCGGTCGCCGTCACCGACTTCAGCGCCGCCTCCGCGATCCGGTCTGTCGACAGCAGCGGTGTGCGTGGTCGTCCCATGCCGCAACTCCCGTCTTGCGCGAGGAAGTGACTCAGTTCACAATAAACGAACCTCATTCGTTTTAGGAGCCGGATGCTCACGCTCACTGCCCCCGCCGCCCCGCCGCTGTCGCGGTCGACGGATTCCCCGCGCCCACCGCTGCGTGTCGGACTGGTTCAGCACCGCTGGCGCCCGGACGCCGCCGAACTCACCCGGGTGCTGCGCGACGGGATCAACCGCGCCGCCGCCGAGGGCGCGACCGCGGTGTTCCTGCCCGAGATCACGCTGTTGCGCTACCCGGCCGATCAGCCCGCAGGCCCGAATCCCGGCGCCCTGGCCGAGGATCTGTCCGACGGACCGACGTTCGCGCTGGCCGCCGAGGCCGCCACCGCCCACGGGATCTTCGTGCACGCGTCGCTCTACGAGAGCGCCCCCGACGACGACGGCCTCGGCTTCAACACCGCGATCCTGGTCTCCCCGGCGGGCGAACTGGTGGCCCGGACCCGCAAGCTGCACATCCCGATCTCGGCCGGCTACTACGAGGACACCTACTTCCGCGCCGGCCCGGCCGCCGACCCCTATCCGGTGTACGAACCCGACGGCCTCGGCGCCCGCATCGGGCTGCCGACCTGCTGGGACGAATGGTTTCCCGAGGTGGCGCGCAACTACTCGCTGGGCGGCGCCGAGGTCGTCGTGTACCCCACCGCCATCGGCTCCGAGCCGGTGTTCCGGGATTTCGACACCCGCCCGCTGTGGCAGCAGGTCATCGTCGCCAACGGCATCAACAGCGGCCTGTTCATGGTCGTGCCCAACCGCGTCGGCGACGAGGGTGCGGTGACGTTCTTCGGGTCGTCGTTCATCTCCGATCCGTACGGCCGGGTACTGGTGCAGGCCCCGCGTGACGAGGAAGCGGTGCTGGTCGCCGACCTCGATCTCGACCAGCGCCGCGACTGGCTGGAGCTGTTCCCGTTCCTGCTGACCCGCAGACCGGACACCTACACCGCGCTCACCGAACCCGTTGACACACAACATCCCTACGGTGTCGGGCACCGGGCGACCGCGGTGGTCAAATGAGCACGACGCTGTTTGACGGCGGTGTCGTCTGGACCGGCTCCGAGGAGACCGACGCGCTGCTGGTCGTCGACGGTGTGGTGGCCGCACTCGGCGACGAGGCACGTACCCGCGGCGCCGATGCCGACCGGGTCGACCTGGATGGCGGGTTCCTGATGCCGTCGTTCGGCGACGGGCACGCCCACCCGCTGTACGGGGGGCTGGAGGCGGTCGGGCCGCCGGTGCGCGGGTGCGGTTCGGTCGACGAGATCCTCTCGGCGGTCAAGAGATACGCCGACGATCACCCCGAGCAGGACTGGATCGTCGGCGCCTCCTACGACGGCAGCCTGGCACCCGACGGGCTGTTCGACGCACACTGGCTCGACGCCGCGGTGCCCGACCGGCCCGTAGTACTGCGGGCGTGGGACTACCACACCGTCTGGTGCAATTCCGAGGCCCTGCGCCGAGCGGGAATCACCGCCGACACCCCGGATCCGGCACTCGGCGAGATCCCGCACCGCGACGACGGCTCGGTGCTCGGGACGCTGCGGGAGTGGGGCGCCACCGATCTGGTGATGAACGTGATGCCCCCACTCGACGAGCAGGTGCGCATCAACGCGCTCGGCACCGCCGCCGACTACTACCTGGCCCGTGGTGTGACGTGGGTTCAGGATGCCTGGGTGGAGCCCGCCGACGTGGCGACCTATGTCGAGGCGGCCCGGCGCGGAAAGCTGCGGATGCGCTTCAACCTGGCGCTGTATGCCGACCCACGGCACTTCGACTCTCAGATAAACCATTTCGCCGAACAGCGTGTGCTGGTCGAGGCCGCCGCCAATCCATTGCTCACCGCCCAGACGGTGAAGTTCTTCGCCGACGGGGTGGTGGAGAACGAAACCGGTGCGCTGCTGGCGCCGTACTGCTCGGGCCTGCACCAACACGGCATGCGCAACTGGGAAGGCGACTCGCTGGCCGAGGCTGCCCGCCGAGTCGACGAACTCGGACTGCAGATCCACATCCACGCCATCGGCGACGCCGCAGTCCGGCAGGCACTCGATGCCATCGAATACGTTGTCGCACAGAACGGCCCGCGGGACCGACGACCGGTGATCGCGCACTGTCAGTTGGTCGACGACGCCGATCTGGCCCGGTTCGCCGAACTCGGCGTCATCCCCAACATGCAGCCGCTGTGGGCACAGTTGGATGCGCTGATGACGGTGCTGACGATCCCACGACTGGGCGCCGAGCGGGCCGACAAGCAATACCCGATCCGCACGCTGGAGCGCTCGGGCGCACCGCTGAGCTTCGGCTCGGACTGGCCGGTGTCCTCGGGGGCCCCGCTCGACGGGATCGCGGTGGCGGTGTCGAGGCGGACCGAGGACGGCGCGCCCGAAGGCGGCTGGACACCGCACGAGATCCTGCCCATCGAGGACGCGCTCAGCGCCTACACCGCGGGCGTCGCGAATCAGGCGTTCGCCGAGAACAATTGGGGCCGCCTCGGACCGGGCGCCAATGCCGACATGATCTTGCTCGAACGTGATCCACGCACCACACCACCACTGGAACTGCCGAAGGCCGGCATCCGGGCCACCTACTTGCGCGGGGATCCGGTCTACCGCGCCGACGCACTGAAGGGACAGTCATGAGCACCTCGGAGTCATTCGTGCCCGACCTCGATGGCCGAGAGGGCCATCTGAAACGCGCACTGGGCCTGCCGTCACTGGTGCTGTTCGGGCTGGTGTACATGGTGCCGCTGACGGTGTTCACCACCTACGGCATCGTCACCGAGACCTCCGGGGGCAGACTGCCGTTGGCCTACATGGTCACGCTGGTCGCGATGGTGTTCACCGCGCTGTCGTATGCCCGGATGGCCGCGGCGATCCCGATCGCGGGATCGGCGTACACCTACACGCAGCGGACCTTCGGGGCCCCCGCCGGATTCCTGGCCGGTTGGTCGCTGCTGCTGGACTACCTGTTCCTGCCGATGCTCAACTACCTTGTCATCGGCCTCTACCTGAACGCGGCGGTGCCGGCACTGCCGGAATGGTTGATCGTCATCATCGCCATCGGGATCGTCACGGTGCTCAACATCGTCGGCATCGTGTCGGTGGCCCGGGCGAACTTCCTGATCATCGCGATCCAGGCGATCTTCATCGTGACGTTCCTGGTGCTGGCCCTGACGACGATCTCGGGCTACGGATCCATCGACCTGATGGCGCCGTTCACAGGTGACGGCAGTGCCGCCGGGTTCAGCCCGGTGCTGGCCGGCGCGGCCATCCTGTGCCTGTCGTTCCTGGGCTTCGATGCGGTCTCGACGCTGTCGGAGGAGGCCAAGAACGCCAAACGCACCGTGCCGCAGGCGATCATGATCGCCACGATCGTCTCGGGGATCATCTTCATCCTGCTGTCCTACGTGTCGCACCTGGTGTTCCCGTCGCACGAGTTCGCCGACGCCGATTCGGGTTCGCTCGACGTGATGGTGGCCGCCGGCGGGCAGTTCCTCAACACGTTCTTCACGGCGGCGTATGTGGCCGGCGCGCTGGGTTCGGCGTTGACCTCCCAGGCCTCCGTGGCCCGCATCCTGTTCGCGATGGGCCGCGACGGGGTGCTGCCGCGCAAGGTGTTCGGGCATGTCTCTGCCCGGTTCAGCACGCCGGTGTACGCGATCGGCGTGGTCAGCGTGATCTCGTTGCTGGCCATCGTGATCGATCTCGCGACGCTGGCCTCACTGGTCAGCTTCGGCGCCCTGGTGGCGTTCTCGGCGGTGAACCTGTCGGTGATCAAGCACTACTTCGTCGACCTGCGGGAGCGCTCGAACGTGGTGCTCAACCTCATCGCCCCGGGCATCGGGTTCATCCTGACCGTGTGGCTGTGGACCAGCCTGTCGGGGATGACGCTGGTGCTGGGCCTGATCTGGCTGGCGATCGGTGTCCTCTGGCTGGTTGTGGTCACACGCGGATTCCAGCGACCCACCCCGGTTCTCGACCTCAAGGAGTGATTTCGCGGGCGACGGGACGTCCCGGATCCGCACTCCACTCCGACCACGACCCGGGGTACAGCGCGGCGTCGATCCCGACGGCTGCCAGCGCCGCGACGGTGACCGCAGCCGTCACGCCGGAGCCGCAGTACGCCGCGACGTCCGAGTCGGCGGCGACACCGTGGGCGTCGAACAGTTCGGTGAGCTCGCGCTGCGAGCCCCAGGTCCCGTCAGCAGTAAGCAGGCTGGTGCTCGGCACGTTGAGTGCTCCGGGGATGTGGCCGGCCACCGGGTCGACGGGTTCGACCTCGCCGCGGTAGCGTTCCGGTGCGCGGGCGTCGAGCAGCACCCCGATGCCGGGCACCCCGTCGGCGGTCACGACAGGGCGGGCCGCCGAGTAGAGGTCGTCGTGGGTGACCGTCACATCACCGGGAACCGGCATGGCTGTGCCCGTGTGGAGTTCACCCGTCCACGCGGACAGCCCACCGTCGAGGATCCTGACGTCGGAGATGCCGGCGGCGGTGAGCACCCACCACCCACGCGCCGACGCGGCACGGTTCCAGTCGTCGTACACCACCACGGGGACTCCGGTGCGCACGCCCCAGCGC
>NZ_JBAUJR010000209.1:0-6605 GCF_049683935.1 Mycobacterium sp.
CGGACGGCCCAGCCGTCCGCAGCGGCGCGACGCGCCACCGAAAGCCCGATGACGCCACCGCCGATGACGGCTAACGCTGGCATCGCTGCTCCCTTCGCCGGCATGACCCGGATCAGGTGTGACGGTAAGAGCGGCGCGCTCACTCTCAGTCCCCGTTGCCCGGGACTCCCGTGTGGTCGGCTACCAGCCTACGTCGGCGCGGGGTTAGCGTTTCGTGGTGTGAGTGACTCCGCACCACGGGCCAGGTTGCAGTCGGCCTCTCTGTACCTGTGCACCGACGCCCGCCGCGAGCGCGCTGACCTGGCCGAATTCGTCGACGCCGCGCTGGCGGGCGGCGTCGACATCATCCAGCTCAGGGACAAGGGATCTCCCGGCGAGCAGCGGTTCGGCCCGCTGGAGGCACGGCAGGAGATCGAGGCGCTGGCCGTCATCGCCGACGCGGCCCGCCGCCACGGCGCGCTGCTGGCCGTCAACGACCGCGCCGACATCGCCCTGGCGGCCGGCGCCGACGTGCTGCACCTCGGCCAGGACGACCTCCCGCTGTCGGTCGCACGCACCATCGTCGGGGACACGCTGGTCGGGCGGTCCACCCACGACGCCGACCAGATGACGGCCGCGTCGACAGAGCAGGTCGATTACTTCTGTGTCGGCCCGTGCTGGCCCACACCCACCAAGCCCGGCCGGGCGGCGCCGGGTCTCGACCTGGTCCGGGCGGCGGCTTCGGTCGGTACCGACAAGCCCTGGTTCGCCATCGGCGGAATCGACGCCGCCCGCGTCCCCGACGTGCTGGCCGCCGGTGCTCGTCGGATCGTCGTGGTCCGCGCGATCACCGCGGCCGACGATCCGAAGTCCGCCGCCGAGCAGCTGACAGAGCTGCTCAGCTCTGGTGGTTGAACGTCAGCGGGATCGAGGCCGTCAGGTCGCGGAGCCGCTGCCAACTCGCGGCGAAGCCGGGGTGCAGGGGGAGATCGGCCACCTCGTCCTCGGCGACCCACCGCAGTTCCGCGCTCTCCCTGTTCGGAATCGTGTCCAGCAGTTCCTCGGCGTCGGCGATGACGGTGGTGTAGGTCCACCCGGTCACCTCGGCGGTGACGACCGTGGTGCGCACGGTCAGCTGATCGGCGGGCAGTCCGGCCTCCTCCTGGGCCTCCCGCACCGCAGCCTGTTCGGGTGTCTCGTGGCTGTCGCGCGCCCCGCCGGGCAGTCCCCACGTTCCGCCCTGATGGCTCCAGATCGCCCGATGCTGCAGCAGCACCGCGGGCGATCCGTCGGGGCGGGGGGCCCGCAGCAGCAGTCCGGCCGCGCCGTGTCGGCCCCAGTAGGCGGCGCCGTTGGCCGAGACCACCCAACCGTCACCGTCGCCGCGCACGCGTTCAGGATAGGGAACAGATCCCGGTATCGGGGAAGTCACCGCTCGCGAATGCGCACACGTCGCACGGGAAACTCTTAGACTTCTTTCATAGAGTGTGGGTCAATCGGGACGAAGGCCGGGGAGATCGAGACCAAGATGGGGTCCGCGCAGACGTGACTGTGGAGTTGGCGCATCCGTCGACCGAGCCTCTCGCGTCCAGGTCACCCACCACCCCGGCGCATCCGCGCTGGTGGTTTTTGTGGACCACTCCCGGCCGCATCATGACGATCGGTTTCGTGTTGGCGGCGCTGGTGATCGGGAGCGCCTTCGCGACGTCGACGACGATCAACGACCGCCAGCAGGCGCTGACCACCGTTCTCAACCACACCGAGCCGTTGTCCTTCGCCGCCGGCCAGCTCTACACCACGCTGTCGGTCGCCGACGCCGCCGCGGCCACCGCGTTCATCGCCGGCGTCGAGCCCCGGGCGGTGCGACAGCGCTACGAGCAGGCGATCACCGATGCGTCGGTCGCGGTGACGCGCGCGTCGAGCGGTCTGACCGACGAGCCGATGGTCCAACTGCTCGGACGCATCAACGCCAGGCTCGCGGTGTACACCGGGCTGGTCGAGACGGCGCGCACCAACAACCGGGCGGGCAACCCCGTCGGTTCGTCCTATCTGTCCGAGGCCTCGTCGATGATGCAGCAGCAGATCCTGCCGGATGCGCAGCGGCTCTACGAGCAGACCTCGGCACGGGTGGATGCCGAGACCACGGCGTCGACCAGGATCCCCGGGCCGGTGATCCTGGTGGTGCTGGCCACGCTGCTGTTCGGGGCGTTCGCCAACCGCTGGTTGGCCAAGCGCACCCGGCGACGGGTCAACGTGGGATTCGTCGCCGGCGGGTTGGCGGTGCTGATCATGTTGATCTGGGTGGGCACCGCGCTGGTGATCTCCACGTCGGACAGCCGCAGCGCCAAGAACACCGCGGCGGAGTCCCTCAAGACGGTCACCAACCTGGCGATCACCGCCCAGCAGGCCCGGGCCGACGAAACCCTGTCGCTGATCAGGCGCGGCGACGAAGACATCCGCAAACAGTCCTACTACCAGCGGATCGACCTGATGCAGGAGCAACTGGTGCGCTACCTCGCGCAGGACGATTCGATCGACAAGTCGGATCTGGCCGACGCGGAGCAACTGCTGGACCGGTGGCGGGCCGCTGATGACCGGATCAGCGCCTACATCGCGGTCGGCAACTACCAGGCCGCCACCCAGGTCGCCCTCGGGGTGGGCGAGGACGACGCCACGCCCGCCTTCGACAAACTCGACGAGGCGTTGACCAAGGGCATCGAACAGAGCCGCAACCAGTTGCGCAGCGACATCGCCAACGCCCGTCGGGTGCTCTCGGGCGCGACCGTCGGCGCCGCGGCGCTCAGTGTCGCGGCGGCGATCGCCGTAGCGTTGGGCATCTGGCCGAGACTGAGCGAATATCGGTAGGCGAGGCAGATGAACAGGACCCTGGGGACTCTCGCGGCGGCGGTGCTGCTGCTGAGCGGGTGCGCGCAGGCGGCACCGATGGTTCCGACGCCGAGTGTCACGCTGGCGCCGCCGACACCGGCCGGCATGGAGGAACTGCCACCCGAACCGGCGCGGGCTCCGACCGTCGCCGACGACGACTGCGACCCGAGGGAAAGCCTGCGGCCGTTCGACACCGAAGCCGAGGCCGACGAAGCCGTCCGCAACATCAAGGAGCGCGGCCGGCTGATCGTCGGGCTGGACATCGGAAGCAACCTGTTCAGCTTCCGCGACCCGATCACCGGTGAGATCACCGGTTTCGACGTCGACATCGCCGGCGAGATCGCCCGCGACATCTTCGGGACCCCGTCACAGGTGGAGTACCGGATCCTGTCGTCGGCCGATCGGATCGACGCGCTGCAGAACAACGAGGTCGACGTGGTGGTCAAGACGATGACGATCACCTGCGAGCGCAAGGAGCTGGTGAACTTCTCCACCGTGTACCTGACCGCCGACCAGCGGATCCTGGCGCCGCGGGACTCGGCGATCCAGACCTCGGCCGACCTGTCGGGCAAGCGGGTCTGCGTCGCCAAGGGCACCACCTCGCTGGAGCGGATCCAGCAGATCACCCCGCCGCCGCTGATCGTCGGGGCGGTGACGTGGGCCGACTGCCTGGTCGCGTTGCAGCAGCGCCAGGTCGACGCGGTCAGCACCGACGACTCGATCCTCGCCGGGCTGGTGTCCCAGGATCCCTACCTGCACATCGTGGGCCCCTCACTGAACTCGGAGCCGTACGGGATCGGGGTCAACCTGGAGAACACCGGTCTGGTCCGTTACGTCAACGGCACGCTGGAACGGGTGCGTCGGGACGGCACCTGGAACACGCTGTACCGCAAGTGGTTGACGGTGCTCGGTCCCGCTCCGGCGCCGCCGGCTGCGAGGTACTCCGACTGATGACCACCTCCGAGGACGACTCCGACGACCCGGGCACCCAGCCCGCGAGTTTCGCAGACCTCGACGAACTCGGCGACGATTCGGCGTCGACGTTGCGTCCGATGGCCACGCAGGCGGTGTTCCGGCCGAACTTCGACGACGACGATGACGACTCGGTACAGACCAACGACACCGAACCTCAGGACCAGCCCACAACGCTGACGCGCACGGTGTCACGAACCCGCCGGCTCGGCGGCGGCCTGGTGGAGATCCCCCGGGTGCCCGCGGTCGACCCGCTGGCGGCGCTGATGACCGACCCGGTGGTGGCGGAGTCCAAGCGGTTCTGCTGGAACTGCGGGCGGCCCGTCGGCCGGTCGTCGCCAGAGGGCCGGGCTCGGTCGGAGGGCTGGTGCCCGCACTGTGGCAGCGCGTATTCCTTTCTGCCACAGCTGAACTCCGGTGACATCGTCGCCGACCAGTACGAGATCAAAGGCTGCATCGCGCACGGCGGCCTGGGCTGGGTGTACCTGGCGTTCGACAAGAACGTCAACGACCGTCCGGTGGTGCTCAAGGGTCTGGTGCACTCCGGTGACGCCGAGGCGCAGGCGATCGCGATGGCCGAGCGGCAATTCCTGGCCGAGGTGACCCACCCGGGGATCGTCAAGATCTACAACTTCGTCGAACACGACGACAAGCACGGCAACCCGGTCGGCTACATCGTGATGGAGTACGTCGGCGGCACCTCGCTCAAGCAGGCGACCCGGCTCAAACAGAGCGAGGGCTCGCGACTGCCGGTGGCCGAGGCCATCGGGTTCACCCTCGAGATCCTTCCCGCGCTGAGCTATCTGCACGTCAACGGCCTGGTGTACAACGACCTCAAGCCCGAGAACATCATGGTGACCGAGGACCAGCTCAAGCTCATCGACCTCGGCGCGGTCTCCCCGGTGAACTCGTTCGGCTATCTCTACGGGACTCCCGGATATCAGGCTCCGGAGATCGTGCGCACCGGTCCGACCATCGCCAGCGACATCTACACCGTGGGCCGCACCCTGGCGGCGCTGACGCTGCACATGCGGCTGCGCAAGGGCCGCTACGTCGACGGACTACCCGAAGACGATCCGGTTCTGGCGCAATACGATTCGTTCGGCAGGTTGCTGCGGCGCGCGATCGACCCCGACCCGCGGCGGCGCTTCCAGAGCGCCGAGGAGATGACCAGCCAGCTGCTGGGTGTGCTGCGTGAAGTGGTGGCCCAGGACACCGGGATGCCGCGGCCCGGTCTGTCCACGGTGTTCAGCCCGTCACGATCCACCTTCGGGGTCGATCTGCTGGTGGCGCACACCGACGTTTATCTGGACGGTCAGGTCCACTCCGAGAAGCTCACCGCGCAGGAGATCGTCAAGGCGCTGCAGGTCCCGCTGGTGGATCCGACCGACGTCGGCGCGACCGTGTTGTCGGCGACGGTGCTCAGTGAGCCTGTGCAGACCCTGGATTCGCTGCGCGCGGCGCGCCACGGCTCGCTGGATTCCGAGGGCATCGACCTGTCGCAGTCGGTCGAGCTGCCGCTGATGGAGGTGCGGGCGCTACTCGACCTCGGCGACGTCGCCAAGGCCACCCGCAAGCTCGACGAACTCGCTGAGCGGGTCGGCTGGCGGTGGCGACTGGTCTGGTTTCGCGCCGTGTCCGAGCTGCTCACCGCCGACTACGACTCGGCGACAAAACATTTCACCGAGGTACTCGACACACTCCCCGGCGAGCTGGCGCCGAAGATGGCGCTGGCCGCCACTGCCGAGCTGGCGGGTAGCGCCGACGAGCGCAAGTTCTACAACACGGTGTGGTCGACCGACCGCGGCGTCATCTCGGCCGGTTTCGGCCTGGCGCGTGCGCTGTCCGCGGCAGGCGAGCGCGACGCGGCCGTCCGCACTCTCGACGAAGTGCCGGCGACCTCCAGACATTTCACGACAGCACGGCTGACGAGCGCGGTGACACTGCTGTCGGGCCGGTCCTCCAGTGAGGTCACCGAGCAGCACATCCGCAACGCCGCCCGCCGGGTCGAGGCGCTGCCCGACACCGAGCCGCGGGTGCTGCAGATCCGGGCCCTGGTGCTCGGCACCGCCATGGACTGGCTGGCCGACAACACCGCCAGCACCAACCACATCCTGGGGTTCCCGTTCACCGAACACGGCCTGCAGCTCGGTGTGGAGTCGTCACTGCGGAACCTCGCCAGGGTCGCACCCACCCAGGCTCACCGCTACGCGCTGGTCGATCTGGCGAACAGCGTGCGGCCGATGTCTACGTTCTGAGTTCGATGTAGGTGCTCACCACATCAACCAGCGTCTGCAGATCCCGGGACTGATCCACCGGCTCGGGCCAGGTCATCTGCGCTACGACGATCCCGCGCAGCGTGTTCCAGATGAGGGTGCCGATGTGTGTCGCGTCGGGCGCGGCCAGCCCCTCGCCGAGCTGCCGTCCGAGATCGGTGAGCTTGGCCATCAACTCGGCGAGGTGCGCGTTGACCGCGGCGCCCCGCATACCGCGGGTGGAGATCAGAATCTCCAGCGCGGCCCGTGAGGTCGTGCTGGAGAACGCCTGCCACACGGCGTCGACGACAAACGCCACCCGGTCCCGCGCGCCCGGCGACGACGCCGGCGACAGCCCGGCCAGGGTGTCGAGCAGCTCGCCGAAGCCCTGATCGACCACGGCCATCAGGATCCCGTCGAGGTCACCGAAGTGGTACTGGACCACCCCCCAGGTCACCCCGGCGCGGTCGGTGATGTGCCGGACGCTGGGCGGCGCGAACCCCTCCTCGAGGA
>NZ_JBAUJR010000210.1:0-33826 GCF_049683935.1 Mycobacterium sp.
GCGCGGCTTCGCGCACCGGTTGCTCCGAGCGCGCCATCTGCGGTGCTACGTCGTCAGGGCTCAGCGTCATGCCCACCGCCACCGACAGCGAGACGACAAACGTCACGACCGCGGCGGCGAGCACCGAGGCCAGCGTCAACGTGGGCGAGAACTGCCGGCGTTCAGGCTCTGCCTGGGCATCGAGGAGCGACACCGCCGAGGCGGACGCCAGCGCTGCTCCCCTGGCCAGCGCGAGATCGGCCTCGTCGGCGGAGATCACGGGCGCCCGGGTGCTGCGCTCCAGCGTCGCCACCACCGCGTCGACATCGCCGGAACCGACCACAAAAACGGCATCGGGGGACAGACCCTCGACATCCACAGCGGAGGCATCCACCCGGTCGGCGATCACCCCGTCGGGGGTGACCGCGGCGACCACGGCGGAGCCCGGCTCGACGACACACACCACAACGCGGTCGTATCCGGCGATATCGGCGATGCCACGGGTCAACGCCTCGGCGGCCTCCAGATCTGAGATCGCGATGACGTTCTCCGCCTGGCGGTCGGTGAGTGCCTGCCACACGGCGCTGGCCGTGGCTTCGGCGGCACCGGTCCAGGTGAGCCCGATGGCGTGCACCCCATTGCCGGCGGCCTTGTCAAAAAGTGCGTTGAGCAGCACGTCCGCGTCGAAGGCCGTGTGAGCGTCGACAGGCAGCGACCCTCGGTCGAGAGTTTCGCCTTCGCCTGTCGTGCCTTCGACGAGCACCCAGCGCACCGATGAAGAGGTCATCGACAAACCGAGCACGAGGTTCATGGGAGCCCCCGATCTGTTTGCGATCAACCGACGACACTACCTTTTGCCGCCGTCCGATGAGGAACTCATGGTGTTGTCCCCGCTCGTGAGTGGCACGTGTTATCGGTGTGACTATCCCGAGCGTCGCGCGAACTCCGTCGGAGAAAATCCGGTGAGCCTGGTGAACGCCGTGGTGAACGCGGCGCCGGACTGGTACCCCACCCGGGCGGCCACCTGCGCGGTGGACAGGCGTTCGGTCCTGAGCAGGTCCGTGGCCAACGCGACCCGCCACCCCAGCAGGTACTGCATGGGTGGCACGCCCATGGTGCGGGTGAAGCGCTGCGCAAACACGGCGCGCGAGACCGACGCCGCCCGCGCCAGATGCTCGACGGTCCATCCGCGGGCGATGTCGGCGTGCAGTTGGTGAAGTGCCGGTGCCAGCACCGGATCGGACAGTCCGGCGATCAACCCTTTCTGCCCGCTGCCCCACTCCGGCGTCGCATGCACCCGGATCGCCTCGATCAACAGCACCTCGACGAGCCGTTGCAGGATCGCGTCCCGGCAGGCGCCGGTGGCGTCGGCCTCGTCGGCGATGAGTTCGACGAGCCGGGTCAGCCGCGATGAGCCCGGTTCGTCTCGGCGGACCAGGATGACCGGCGGCAGCAACGAGGTCAGCAGTGGCGCGTTGGCGGCGTCGAACCGGAAGTAGCCACCGAGCATCCGCATCGTGACCGGCGATGACTCGCAGCCGTGCCGGGTCTGCGTGGAGTGGTCGAGCGGGGTGAACGTCGGTTCCACATCGCCGCCGTCGCCGAGGGTGAACCCCGGCATCTCGGGCAGTAGCAGGAAGTCCCCCTGCCGCAACTCGATCGGTTCGAGGCCCTCCGGATCGAGCAGACACGAGCCCTGCAGCATCAGGCAGAACGCCGGATCGCCGTAGCGGGGTTTCCGCACGCTCCAGTCGCCGCCGCCGGTGACGATCTTCGACAGCACGGCTTCGGGGCGCAGCAGCGACATCAACAACTCCATCGGACCGGTGTCGACGATTCCGGCATCACGTGCGCCCACAGGGCAACGCTAGTGGAGCAAGGGCTGCCTAGGACTGCGCAAGTGCGACCGCATCCGCACCGGCCGGATACCGGAGCCGATCGGACGCATCGGTGGCCGCGCGATAGACGACATCGGCGACATCCTCCGGGGTGGTCACGGCCCCGGGCCGGCTGAACGAGTTCATGATCGGCGCCGCAAACGGTTGGTACGCAGGCGGTATCAGGCCTGCCATCCGCTGCGAGCCGTTGCTGGCGAACTGCGTGCCCGGGCCGTAGCCCGGTTGCACCAACTTGGCCCGCACGCCGAAGTAGTCGAGTTCGAGGGCCAGCGACGCCGTGAAACCTTCGATGGCCATCTTGCTGGCGGTGTATACCGCCGCCAGCGGCATCGCGGTCAGCGTCACGCTCGAGGTGACGTTCACGATGGCCCCCGATCGGCGTTCACGCATCTGGGGCACCACAGCCTGCGTCATGGCCATCACCCCGAAGGTGTTGGTGTCGAACAACTCTCGAGTGAGCTGCATCGACGTCGCCTCGAACGCACCGACTGCGCCGATCCCCGCGTTGTTGACGAGGACATCGATCGGACCGCTGGACTCGACGGCATGGGAGACGCTGTCCGAGTCGGTGACGTCGAGGGCGAGAACACGTAGCCGGTCCGAGCGGGGCAGCAGGTCTTCCCGCGGAGTTCGCATGGTAGCGAGGACATTCCAGCCCTCGTCGTGGAATCGGAGCGCGGTCGCCAGGCCGTAGCCCGAAGAGCAACCGGTGATCAGCACTGTGTTCATGCACAGAAGCCAACTCTGCCCGCGCGAGCGGGACAAGACGTCAGCGTCCGGATTTGTTGCGCGATCGTCTTGGGACGCGCGTGACTCCTAGCTCGCGCGCAGGTGCGACGTGCGATCCGGGTGCTCGGCATGCCACTGCCGTTCGACCCGCTTGACCCGCTGGTGTTCCAAGGTGATCAACAGTGCGCCGGCCGTGACCAGTGCCCCGGCGATCAGACCCAGGACCAATGACACGTCGCGGCTTCCGTAGGCCGTCGCCGCCACGGTGCCGGCGATCAGGACGGTGCCGAGACCGATGAGAATCAGTCCGGGCAGCCACAGCGTGTCGATGAAGGACTCACCGGCATGCGGTTGGGTTGTGCGAGCGTGATCCACCGGATCGCGATGTGCGCCTTTCATCGCATCCCCTTTCCTGGAGAGACGCCTTCCAGGCTACGCCTCTTGTGAAATACATCACAGTGACGAAGAGGTGACGTGTTACCGCCACGCCAGGATGCGTTCGGCCAGCTCGGGGCCGCAATCCTCCTGAACGAAATGGCTGCCGTTCAGCCGGGCGTGCGGTTGGCCCGCCGCACCGGGAACATGCCTGATCAGCGGCTGGTCCGCCTTGCCCAGAATGGGATCCTTGGCCCCGAACAGCGCCAGAAACGGCTTGTCCCAGCGGCCAAGCACCTCCCAGGCGGCACGGTTGGCCGGCACCGCCGGATCCTCGGGCGAAGTCGGCACCAATTGTGGGAACGCGCGCGCCCCCGCCTGGTAGCGCTTGTCGGGAAACGGGGCGTCATACCCGGCCCGGACCGCGGCGGGCACCTTGGTGACGGTCCCGGTGCCGACGATCCACCCGGCGTTGAGCCACGGCGAGTGCTTCGCGAAGGCACGCCAGATCCGAAACGCCGGCACGGCCGGACGGTCGGCGATCGGCAGGAAGCCGTTGGCCACCACCACCCGGGCGAACCGGGCACTCTGCTCGGCCACGATGCGCAACCCGATCAGCGACCCCCAGTCCTGCACGAAGACGGTGACGTCGGTCAGATCCAGCGCGTCGAACCACGACGTCACCCATTGGACGTGACGCAGGTAGGTGTAGTCGTCGATGTCGCCCGGTTTGTCGGAACGCCCGAATCCGATCAGATCCGGGGCGAGCACCCGGTGGCCCGCATCGACCAGCGGCGGAATCATGGTCCGATACAGGTAGCTCCACGTCGGCTCACCGTGCAGCAGCACGATGGGTGTGCCGTCGCGGGGCCCCTCGTCGACGTAGTGCATCCGCATCGGCGGGCTGTCGGGTGCCATGACATCGACATAGTGGGGTTCGAACGGGAAGCCCGTCAGGTCGGCGAACCGGGAGTCGGGAGTGCGCAGGACGTCCATGACTCACCGACGCTAATCGGATTCGACGACGGTGGCGCGGGTTTGACATTGCCGGTCGGTACCGTGGAGCAGACCTCTGGCGCCGAACGTGCTCGTGCTGTTGGTAGCGGCGCGCTGTACCGACCACCGACGCACTCTCGGCGAGTTTCTTCGAAAGGTGTGCTGCTCGATGGGTTCAGCCGAGCGTCTCGAACGGTGGGAGTCCCGCAGCGAATGGGTGCTGGCGGGGGTGGCCGTCGTGTTCCTCGTCGCATACTCCGTCCAGGTGCTTGCCAACCCCGGCCGCGGGCTGACGAACCTGCTCAACGGTGCGATGTCGCTGCTGTACCTGGTGTTCGTCGTGGACTACCTCGTCCGGTTGTCGCTGGCGCCGCACCGCGTGCGCTGGTTCTTCCGGCACCTGCTCGACCTGGCCATCGTCGTCCTGCCGTTCCTGCGCCCGTTGCGGTTGTTGCGGCTGGTGGTGCTGGTCAAGGTGTTGCACCGAGCGGGCGGCGACGCCATCCGCGGCCGGGTCGCCGCCTACACCGCCGGTAGCGCGGTGTTGCTGGTGTACGTCGCGTCGCTGGCGATGCTGGAGACCGAACGCAACGCCCCCGATTCCACGATCACCAGTTTCGGCAATGCCGTGTGGTGGTCGATCACGACAGTGACCACCGTCGGCTACGGCGACCTGTCCCCGGTCACGGCGACGGGACGGGTGATCGCCGTGCTGCTGATGATCGGTGGAATCAGCCTCATCGGTGTCATCACCGCGACCGTGGCCTCCTGGATCGTGGAGCGGGTGTCCCAGGAGGACTCCGCCAACCGTGCCGCAACGGCCGCCCAGATCGACGATCTGCGCGAGGAGATCCGGCAGCTGTCCGCTCGAGTGCACGCTCGCGAAGACACTCGCGACGACGCGTGGTCGCCCCGCTGATGCAGACGCCGGCTATTGGATCACCATTCCGCCGTCGATCATCAACAGCTGACCGGTCATGTAGTCGCTTTCGGAGCTAGCCAGGAACGACGCGGTTCCGACGACGTCCTCGGGGTAGGAGTACCGCTTCATGAGGATCATGTTCTCCGCCAGGGAGTCCATGGACTCACCGGGCTTGTCGAACTTACCGATGGCGACCAGGTCCTTGTCGAGCTGCTCCCACAACTCGGTACGCACGACGCCGGGTCCGTAGCCGTTGACGGTGATGTTGTGCTCGATCAGCGCCTTGGCGCCACCCTTGATCATCGCCAGGACGGCGTGCTTACTGCAGCCGTAGACGACGACGTCATCGAACACCTCCCGCGACAGGATCGAACCGACGTTGATGATCTTGTAGGGGTAGTCCTGCTTGCCCTGGGCTTTCATCTGGCGTGCCGCGGCCTGCATGCAGTTCATCGTGCCCCAGGCGTTGACGTCCATGATGCTCTGCCAGTTCTGCCGTGTGATGTCGAGGAAGAACGCCGGCTTGTTGATGCCGGCATTGTTCAGCAGAACGTTGATGCTGCCGTACTTCTCCACGGTGTGCGCGACGGCGGCGGCGGCGTCTTCTTCGCTGGTGACATCGAGCCTGACGTGGGTGGCGGTGCCGCCCTTCTCCTGGATCTCCTTCGCCACTTGCGCAACGCCCTCGACGTTGACGTCGCCGAGGCACAGCTTGGCCCCTTGTTCTGCGTAGTTGTGGGCGACTGCGGCGCCCATCCCTTGTGCGGCGCCCGTGATGAGGATGTGCTTTCCGTCCAAGCGACTGGTATCCATTGCGATCCGATTCCTTCCTGGGTGGGTCATTCTGAATTACGTTGTCCAGATGAATTTTTGAATAGTGGGACTGGGGTCACCACTCCGGTGTGACGGCCGGGTCGTCTACGTTGTCCTTGGTGACGATGACCGACGGCATGAAAAAGTCCTCCTGCATCGGTCCGTTTTTCAGAACTTCGTCGGCGACCACGGCCGCGTTCCGCCCGTCCCAGACCGAGGACTGGAAGACGGTACCGTCGAGCTCGCCGGACTTGACCAGCGGGTTGCCGAGCTTGGTGTTGCCAATCGAGGTGATGTGCAGTGGCTTTGGATCGATCCCCTGCGCTTTCAGTGCGTCGATAGCGCCGGCAACCATCGTGTCGTCGGCGGCGAAGATACCCTGAATGTTGTTTGCGCCAACGGCGGTCAACATCTCCGAGGTCACCGTCTGTGAGGTGCCCTTGCTCCAGTCGCCGGGCTGCTCGGCGGCGATCGTCACGTTCGGGCACTCCTCGGCTATCGTCTCGACGAAACCCTGGCGACGATTGATGGCGGTGTAATTCCCGGTGAGGCCGTTCACCACAAGGATATTGGTGGGTTGGCCGTCGGCGAGTCCGCACATGATCGACGCGGACGCAGCGCCTTGCCCGTAGGTATCCGGACCTGAATAGCCCGCGGTGAGGTCCTTGTCCTCGGGTAACACGTCGGAGTTGGTGACAGTGACCGGAATACCGGCTTCCTTGGCTCGCACCAAGCAGGGGCGCACCGTCGACGTGACCGCCGGCCACAGAATGATGAGGTCAGGGCGTGCCGCCACGGCCACCTCGCAGTCGCTTGCCTGGGTGTCCGAATCATACTGCGAATTCGTGACAGTGACGTCGAGTCCCAGCTTGTCGACCGTCTCGTCGAAGGGCGGCAGGTAGGTCGTGCCGTAGGGCTGGTCGGTGCCCTGCGGCAGCAGCGCCCACACCTCTGGCTGTGCTTCTTCGGCACCGTCCGCGGAACTGCACCCGGAGAGGATCAGCGCCGTGACGGCCAAGCCTGCGCCTACCGCCGCAATCTGAGTCTTTCGCATGATCGTGTTGCTCCTATCTGGACTGTTGCGCTGGCGGTGGCAGTGAATCCGATTTCTCCTCAACGGAATTGGTGCGTCTTCCGAACGAAGATCGGATGTTCTGCGCCGCCGCGCGCAGGCTGGCCGGGTCGGTGACGACGGCGAGGAACAGCACCCCTCCGATGAATATCTGTTGCACGTCTTGTTGCACCGCGCCCAGTGCGAGAGCGATCTGCAGCAGACCCAGGGACAGTGCACCGATGAGGGTCCCGATGACCGAGCCCCGACCGCCGTTGAGCGCGACGCCACCGATGATCGCCGCGGCAAAGCTGGCCAACAACACCGTCGAGCCGGCGGTGGGAGTGGCTGCCGTGCGCTCCAGCGTGTTGATGACACCGGCGAGTGCAGCCACGAACCCGGAAATCATGAAGCCGGTGAAGATGCGCCGCGTCACCGGGATGCCGGCGTCCTTGGCAGCCTGCCGGTTGCCCCCCACCGCGTAGAACTCGCGACCGGCCCGCATCCGGGTGAGGAAGACGTGCAGGCACACGAAGACGAGGATGAAGATGAGGACCCTGGGGGTCAGCGGCCCGATGAGCGGGGCACCGAATGAGATGCCTGCCTCGATGTCGTCGAGGCGTACGGGTTGCTCGTCGGAGAGCACGAGGGCCAGGCCGCGCAGGGCGAACAGCATGCCCAACGTCGCGATGAACGAGTTGATGCCCACCACGACGACAAAGAACGCGTTGATCGCTCCGACCAGCAGACCGACTCCGAGGGCCGCCAGGATGCCCAGCGCCAGGTTGGGAATCATCGCCATGACGACCCCGGCCACGGCCAGGGTGCTGGCCACGCTCAGATCGAGTTCGCCCATCAGGATGACTGCGGTCAGGCCGAGCGCCACCAGGCCGATGAGCGCGACGCGTCCCAGAGTGGCGGGGTAGGCGGTGAACACGCCCGGTTGGAAGAGAAGCGACCCGATGACGACGACCACCAGGAGGATGACGCCTCGGCCCTCTGTGCGACGGCTGACGACCGCTCGTAGTCGATCGGTAGCGCTGCTGGGTGAATGTTCCTGCGTCTGGAGGCTAGTCATCACTTGCCCACCCTTCTTGCGATTGCATCGATGGACACGGCGAGCACGATCAGCACTCCGATGGCCACCTGCTGCCAGCCGTAGCCGATATTGGAGAGGACCAGGATGTTGGTGAGCACGCTGACGAAGATCACACCGAGCACGGTCCGCAGCACGCTGCCGCGACCACCGAAGACGCTGGTGCCGCCGATGATGATCGCCGCCAGCGCACCGAAGTCGAAGCCCTGCGAGATCGTCGAGACCGCAGTATTGGAGAACGCCGCGAGTACGAAGCCCGCCACCATGGCCGACAGCGACGTGATCACGAACGCGCCGAGGACGACGCGCGAGGTGGCGATGCCCGCCAATCGGGTCGCTTCCTTGTTGGAGCCGTAGGCCCGGACCGCGAAGCCGAAACCGGTGCGGTTCAACACAAATGCCAGGAGCACGGCCATGAGGACCAGCACCATGGCCGACAACGGCACGGGCCCGATCTTGATCTGGCCCAACGTCTCGATGGGACCGCCGGCCGGGCCGAAGAAGATGCTTCCACCGGAGAGCCACCGAAGGAGGCCCAAACCGATGTAGGTGGTCGCCAGCGTGACGATGACCGCATTGGCTTTGAAGTAGCCCACGGCGACACCGTTGACCACACCGTAGAGCACGGCGACGATGCCGGCGGCGGCGATCGCCGCAGGCATTCCGTAGGCATTGCTCACCCCGATGAGGATGACCGCCGAGGTGGCGACCTGCGGAACCACCGACAGGTCAAGGTAATTGCCGCTGATCACGACAAAGGTCATACCGATCGCGACGATTCCGATCGGCGCGGCCCGGTGAAACACGTCGGTGATGTTGACCACCGACGCGAAGCCGTCGACGAAGAACGCCGCACCGAGGATCAGAACCGCTGTGACAACGAAGATCCCGCGCTCGGCGATCCACTGGATCGTCCGCGCGGCCTGGGTGCTCCCGCCGGTTGGTGCGGGACTCAGCGGTTGAGCCGGGGGGCCGGGCTCCTGTGTAGCGACGTTCGTCATGCGCTTGCCACCATTCTTCCTCCGGCCGCCAGGGTCATGACGGCTTTCTCGTCGGCTTGTTCTGCGGTCAGGGTGCCGGCGACCTGACCGTCGCGGATGACGTGGATGACGTCGGACAGGTCGAGAAGCTCTGGCAGATCCGAACTCACGACGAGCACGGCGGCACCTCCGTCGGCCAGTTCGCGAACCAACCGGTGGATTTCGGCCTTGGCCCCTACGTCGACGCCGCGGGTGGGCTCGTCGAGAACGATGAGTCGCGGTTCGCGGCCGAGCCATTTGGCGATGACGACCTTCTGCTGATTGCCGCCGCTGTACTCGCCGACCGCTCGGGTGACGTCCGGCGGCCGTAGTCCCACCTTGTCGGCGAGCGCGCTGGCGAAGCCGTCGAAGGAGCCGACCTTCAGCACCCCTGACGAACTCAGCCTGCGCCGGTTGGGCAGTGCGATGTTGTCCGAGACGGTCATCGTCAACGCGAGGCCCTCGGTGCGGCGCTCCTCGGGTACGTAGGCCGCACCGTGCGCCACGGCCTCCCCGTAGTTGGTGATCCGCTTCTTCTTGCCGTCCACGGTCATCGTCACCTCGCCGGCGGACTTGGGGTCCACGCCGAGGACAGCCCGAACGAGTTCGGTGCGTCCCGCTCCCACCAAACCACCGAGACCGACGATTTCGCCGGCGCGCACCTGGAGGTCGACGTTGCGGACTTGTGGGGCGGTGATCCCGCGCGCGGACAGCACGACGTCGCCCGGGGTGGACTCACGACGGACCTCGAGGTCGAGTTTGAGTTCCCTGCCGACCATCTTGGTGACGAGGTCTTCGGGATTGGTGTCGTCGATGGGCATCGTGTCGACCAGAGCCCCGTCTCTGAGCACGCTCACCCGATTGCAGATCCTGAAGATCTCGGGAAGTCGGTGCGAGATGTACACGACGGACATGCCACGCCCGGCCAGTCGCTGCAGCATCGCCAGCAGATAGTCGGTCTCGGCTGGGGTCAGCGACGCGGTGGGTTCGTCCATGATGAGCACCCGCGGCTTGCGGGCGATCGCACGGGCGATCTCGACGAACTGCCGAAGTGCCACCGACAGCCGGGAGACCGGCTCGTTCAAGTCGATCGGTACGCCGATCTCCTCGAGGGTTTCCTTGGCCACGGCCTTGAGCTTCTTGGTTTCGGTGAACCCGCCGCTCGTCGGGAACGAACCGAGCATGATGTTCTCCGCCACCGTCATCTCAGGGATGAGATTCAGTTCCTGGTGGACGATCGCGATGCCGGCTTCCAGCGCCGACTTGGCACCATCAAGGGTCTTTCCGAGAACCCGGACCTCGCCGGAGTCGGGGGTGTACAGCCCCGCCAGCATGCGCATGAGGGTGGACTTGCCGGCGCCGTTCTCACCGATGAGGCCGTAGATCTCGCCTTCTCGGACCGAGACGCTGACGTCGTTGACTGCGGTGACTCCGCCGAATTTCTTCACCACGGAGTCCGCCTCGATGACGACGGGTGCCGCTTCGACTTCACTTCGTTCCATGCTGCTCACCTCGATTGTTGTGCTGGCTCGGCGACGAAGATGACGCGGCCGAGGGGCGGATTTCCTCGCGGGCTGCCGGTGCCGGGACCGAGTGCTGCGTGTCGTGCTCGAGGTACCAGGCCCTGCCGTTGGGATAGGACACGAGTTCGAACTGGGCTCCCCAGGGAGCGAGGAAGTAGACCCAACGCTGTCCGGTGTGCGGACCGACGCTGGTGGTAGGTGAACCCAGTACCTCCACGTGGCGTTGGCGCAGGAACTCCACGGCGGCGTCGAGGTCGTCGACGTAGAACGCGATGTGGTGTCCACCGACGTCGCTGTTGCGCGGCGGCTTCACATCCTGATCGGGAGACGAATACTCGAAGACTTCGAGAACGGGATTGGCGCCACAGCGGAAGAATCGGATGGTGCGGGCGACCGCCCGCGGGTGGACGTTGAGATGGTCGGTCATCCAGGAGCCGTCGGCATCCTGCAGCGGTCCGAGTGTGTAGAGGTGCTCGCACCCGATGACGTCCACGAGGAACCGGGTCGCCTCTTCGATGTCGGGAACGGTGATGCCGACGTGATCGAGTCCAGTCAGACCGGGCAACCCGTGGCGGGGCGCGGCGCCGGGGGCACCGGCGATCTCACGACCTTCTGGGGCAGTCTGCGCCATCCTGTAAGACCTTTACTTCGAGTTCAATGGATCCAATTAAACGATCCCCTGTGATCCACGACACTAAGCCATCTCGCGCTCAGCTGTCAACGTTCCAGACGGGGTTTTGGATCCTAAAGTCACCGCAATCGATTGCGGTCCTCGGAAAAGTCTCCCATTAGGCCGAAAATGGATCCGATATGGGAAGAGTGACGCTGTCGCCCCTTTTACGGACCGGGCAGCACCGTACGACGGCCTGCCTAGCCGGACCGCTGGATGCAGATCCTATGGATCCAGAAACGCGCTCTGGTTGTCCACGAGTCGCCGACGGCCCGAAGTTCCGCCCACCCCTGGGACTTCTACACCTGGGACCCGAAGATCTCGGGATGACGGTCCAACTCGATGCGCGTCCTTCTGATGTGACCGCTGAGGTAGCGCCCCGCGTCGGTCGGATCACGGCGCTCGATGGCGTCCAGGATGAGCCGATGCTCAGCGTTGACGATCCAACGTCGCGACTGTCCGCTCACCAGCATGAACTCCCGGCGATAGTGCTGGGTGCAGTTCCACAACCGCAAAATACTCGCGTTCAACTGTTCGATCCCGCAGCCCGCATAACTCAGCAGATGGAAATCCCGGTCCAGATCGATGAACTCTTCGACATCGTCGGTCGCCTCGATTCGAGCGTGGATGTCCTCGAGCCGCCGGATGTCGGCGCCTGACAGCACCAGCAAGCTCTCCGAGATTGCCAGCGGCTCTAGCTGTTCGCGCATCCGATAGAGCATGTCCACTTGGTGCATGTCGAGCAACGGCACCCGGGCACCGCGGTTGACGAGGTTCTCGGTGAGTCCCTCGAGCTCCAACATTCGCAGTGCCTCGCGCACGGGAAGCCGGCTGGCGC
Source organism: Mycobacterium sp. (assembly GCF_049683935.1). Taxonomy (GTDB): domain Bacteria; phylum Actinomycetota; class Actinomycetes; order Mycobacteriales; family Mycobacteriaceae; genus Mycobacterium. The sequence continues at coordinate 11,910 of NZ_JBAUJR010000210.1, forward strand.
CGAGGCGCGCGGCGACGTCCTCCTGCCGGATACGTTCTCCGGGTTTGATCGTGCCGCGCAGAATGGCTTCGCGTAGATGGGCTGCGACCCTCTCACTGGCGGCCAGAACCCGGTCAGGGTCAGCGGCTACGCTCTCGGTCGATCCGTCACTCACGTCGTGCCCCCACTCATCGGTCCACGCAGCCTATCGGCGTTCGCGCAATCGGCTTTACGTGGTGGAGTACGGATTCGCGACGAACAACTCGTGGGCGGGGAAGCGAGTCAGCACCTCGGGACCGTTTTCGGTGAGCACGATCTCTTCCTCGATACGGGCGGCTGAGTGGCCGTCTGAGGCCGGGCAGTAGGTTTCGAGCGCAAACACCATCCCCACCTCGAGCTCGACCGGCTCCTTCATCGAGTTGAGGCGCGAGATGATGGGCCGCTCATGCAGGCCGAGGCCGAGGCCGTGAGCGAACTGGAGCCCGAACGCCTCCATTTCGTTGGCGAACCCGAACTCTTCGGCCTTCGGCAGCAATGCCGCGACTTCGTCGGTCCCGATGCCGGCGCCCAGCCCGTCGATGCCCTTGTCCATCCACTCGCGGGCCTTCTTGTAGGCGTCCCGCTGCGCGGGTGTCGCGCTGCCGACTCCGAACGTGCGGTAGTAGCAGGTTCGGTATCCGTTGTAGCTGTGGATGATGTCGAAGAACGCCTGGTCCCCGGGACGGATGAGACGGTCGGTGAAGTTGTGCGGATGCGGGTTGCACCGCTCCCCGGAGATCGCGTTGACCGCCTCGACCTGGTCTGACCCCATCTCGTAGAGCCGCTTGTTGGCCAGCGCGACGATCTCGTTCTCACGGACGCCGGGCTTGAGTGCCTCGACGATGTCCTGGTACACGCCGTCGACCATTGCCGCGGCCTGTGACAGCAGCAGAATCTCATCGTGCGACTTGATGCACCGTGCGTCCTGCATGGACTGTTGAGCGTCGAGCACCTTCAGCCCCTGGCGCTGCATTTCGAACAGGAAGGGCGGCTCCACGATGTCCAAACCGACCGGCATGTCGGCGACGCCGGCCTCGTGGAGCATGGACTTGATCTCGGCGACCGCGGACTCCATCAATCCCGCAGTCGGCGCGACCGCCCCACGGAAGCCGAGGAAGCCGGCCCGGTAATTGTCGTCAGGAACCCACTTCGAGTAGATCTTGTGGTGCTTCACCGCAGAACCGAAGTCCCACAGGACCGGGTCCTTGCCGCGTACCAGAAGCGCGTAACGGATCATCTTGTCGCCGAGGGCTCCGCCGACCCAGGTCTGGGTGGTGTAGCGGATGTTGTAGAAGTCGAACAGCAGGAAAGCCCCGCACTCACTGGCCTCCAGCGCCGCCTTCGCCCGCCCGAGCCGGTAGGAACGCAACCGCGCGAAATCCACTCGCTCCTCGTAGTCCACGGACATGTGCCCGGGCGCGCCAATCGTCTGGGTGTACGCATTCATCGCCAAACCTCCGTCTCGAACCGAGTCAATCTTCATGGTGTCGTACGACCTCAGATCAAGATCTGCAAAGGACTGCGCACAACGTCGAGGAATGCAGCCATCCACTCCGCGGCGACGGCGCCGTCGACCGGGCGGTGATCCACCGACAACGTCACCTTGAGCACCGAGGCGACCGCGAGTTCACCCTCGTGTACCACCGCCTCGGGACGGGCTGCTCCGACCGCCAGGATCGCTGCGTGCGGCGGATTGATGATCGCGGAGAACTCCTCGGTGCCGAACATTCCGAGGTTGGAGACGCTCATCGAACCGCCCACGAGTTCGTCCTGCTTGAGCTTGCCGTCGCGCGCCCGCTCGGCAAGATCTCGAGTATCGGAGGCAACCGCGGCGATGCCACGGCGTGCGACGTCGCGCACGACCGGTGTCATCAGCCCGCGGTCGGACGCGACGGCCACCGCGATGTCCACGGTGTCGAAGGTGCGCACCGCGTCATCGAGCCAGATGACGTTCATGGCCGGCACCAGAACATGGGCTCTCGCAGCAGCCTTGACGATCAGGTCATTCACCGAAATCTTCACGCCGACGGACTCGTTGAGTGTCTTTCGTAACGCCAACAGCTCGTCGACCTCCGCGCTGCCACGAACATAAAAATGCGGCGCCGTTTGCACGCTCTGGGTGAGTCGCGACGCGATCGCTCTGCGCATCCGCGAATGCGGGGCGTCGGTGTAACCGGACTGCGGCGACGGGGCCGCCGTAGGCGCGGGGTCCGGAGAGTCGGCGACAGCCTGCGGGGATGGCTGTTGTGGCTGCCTCGATTCTGCGGCAAGCAGATCGGCGACGTCGCGCTTGACGATTCGACCGTTGGGCCCCGAGCCTGCGACCCCGCTCAGATCGAGTTCGGCCTCCCGCGCGAGGCGGCGGACCAGCGGCGTGACGAACAGCCGCTCGCCGTCGCCGCCACGATATCGATCCCCATCGGATGTCGAATTCGTCTCAGCGCCGGCGGAATCCGACTCGTCGGCCGCAGTGTCCACCGGCAGATCCGCCGTGTCGGCGTCACCGAAGTTCTCCTCGGCGCTCACACCGAGGTCACGCAGCGCCTGGTCCAGGTCGGATACCTTCTCCCCCGGGTGACCGGTCAGGGCGATCGGCGCGCCCACCTCGACCGTGGCTCCGGGCGCCACCAGGTATTTCAGTATGACGCCGGCCGCTTCGGCTTCGATGTCCACATTGGCCTTGTCGGTTTCGACAGTGGCAATCGGCTCTTCCTGGGCGAATTCGGCGTTCTCGGCGACCTGCCATTCGGACAGGATCGCGTCCGTCGCGTTGGCGGCGACGCCGGGCATTCTGAGCAGTGCAGGCATATTCAGGCCTCCGTGACTTCGGCGAGCTTGTCGGAGATCTCCTCGGACTGCGCGATCGCAGCGCGTTCGAGGACTTTGCTGATGCTGGGTGACGCCTCGCCCCCGGTGACCCGTTCCACGGGATGGTCGAGCCAATCGAACAAGCGGCGCTGGATTTCGTCGGCCAGCCACCCGCCGTAAGACGTGCCGACGGGGCCCTGCTCGGCGATGATCACCCGGTTGGTCTTGCGCACGCTGGCTTCGATGGTCTCCCAGTCGAGCGACGCCCTATCGAGCCAGCGGAGATCGATCAGATCGGCGTCATAGTCGCCGTCGGTGATCGCCTGCAGGCAGTAATTGGTCATGGCGAGGTAGGAAATCACCGTGACCTGGGAGCCGGTATGTCTGAGCGCGGCCTTGCCGACGGGCAGGTGGTAGTCGAAGTCGTCGGCCGGCGCTTCGCCCTTGATGTTGTACAGGTCGACGTGTTCGAGAACCACCACCGGATCCTTGCAGGTCAGTGCCGTATTCATCAGGCCTACGTAGTCGAAGGCAGTTGATGGCGCCACGATGCGCCAGCCAGGCTGGGTGGCGAAGACGCCCGCGGGATCCATCGAGTGCTGGGAGCCGTAACCGGTGCCCATGGCGACCTTGCTGCGCAACACCAGTGGGACGTCGTTGTCCCCGCCGAACATGTGCCGCGCCTTCCCGATCTGGTTGAACAGCTGATCGGCTGCCACCCACATGAAGTCGGCGTACATGAACTCGACGATCGGGGTGTAGCGGCCGTCGAGAGCCATACCACCGCCGAGACCGGTGAAGGCGTTCTCACTGATCGGCGTTCCCAAGGTTCGATCGGGGAACCGTTCGGGCAGACCCCGGGTGGCACCGTTGGTGCCTCCGTTGAGACGGTGGATGTCCTCCCCCATGATGACCACCGAAGGGTCGGTCTCCATGCGTCGGTTGAGCACCGCTGCAATGGATTCCACGAATTTTGACTCTGTGACCGCACCGCCGAACGTGTCACGGTCGGTGAACGTGATCTCGTCGAACTCGGAGAGGTCGCCACGCACCCCGACGTTCACGAAGTTCGGATCCGGCCACTCGTCGGGCTTGATCCGCCGCTTTCCGGGCTTACCTCCCGGAACCGGTTCGAGGATGGCGTCTCCGAGTTCGGCCATCATGGTCTTGGCCCGATCGACGGTCTTCTCGATGGCCGACGAGTCGAGAATCTCGCGACGCTCCAGGTGGGCGGAGAGCTGTTTGATCGTGTCGCGGTCGCGGTATGCCTTCTCCTCATCCTTGGTCCGGTAGCCGAACGCGCTACCGGGGAAGGCGCCGTTCTGATGAAAGTAGCGGTAGACGTCGACCTCGACGATCGTCGGCCCGTTGCCCGCCCGCATGTGCTCGCACGCTTCCTGCATCGCGAGGTAGGTCGCGAGCACGTCCATGCCGTCGACCTTCCAACTGGCGATGTTGAAGCCCAGCCCGCGCGCCGAGAGACGCGGTTCGCCGGTTGACTCCTCCACGTTGGTGGACACCGCGTAGCGGTTGTTCTCGATGAAGAAGCACAGGGGCAACTTCCACGCCGACGCGAGGTTCATCGTTTCCAGCGTCGATCCGATGTTGATGGCGCCGTCACCGAAGTAGGTGACCGCGACGGCATCGCTGCCGCTGTGCCGGTTGGCCCAGGCGTACCCCGCCGCGAGGGGGACGCCACCGCCGACGATCGCGTTGGTCCCGATGGCGCCGGCCTCCCTCCACTGCAGATGCATCGAGCCACCCCGCCCGCGACAGAAGCCGCGCGACAGGCCGCAGATCTCGGCGAGGCTGCGCAACATCACCGTGCGGATGTCATCGCCGAAATCCGCGGTCGGGTCGATGCCTTCCGCGGCGATGTGATGAAGCGCCTTGGCCAGGAACTGGTGATGCCCACGGTGGGATCCATTGACGGAATCGGCAGTGGTCAACGACAGCACCGAACCGACCGCACCGCCCTCCTGTCCGATGGACGAGTGAGCAGGGCCGTGAATGAGTCCCTGGCCCGCCACGTCGAGGACGTACTCCTCGAATGACCGGATGAGGATCAGTTGGCTGAGCATGGTCTTCAGCAGCTGCGGATCGGCGGAATCCCAGTCTTCGACCGTGGTCGCGATCTCCACCCACGGGGCGGCCGGGTGCAGCGGGGTATGCGTACTCACACGAATCTCTCCCAAGGTTTTCGGCTGAGGCGTCCGTCACACCGTATCAGGAGTATGGATCCATTCCAAGGCGGCAATTCTACGAACATCGTCTATCCGCCCCATTCGGTCACCTACATTGGCTCCATTTTTCGCCGACCGGTGTCGCTGGTTGCGGCTGGAGAACGGCATGCCCATCCAACTGGACATATTGGAGCCATTGCAGGTGGCGACGACGGAAAAACCGTTGGAATGTTCGTAACCTTCGTTGAAATGGATCCATCTGATCGCTATGGTGTGACGGTCACCTCAGTCGAGATCCTCGGGGGTCAGACAACTGAGTCCCCGACACACCTCGACAACATTCGGAAATCACACCCGCCAGATCTCCTGATCGGAATCGTCATGACCACGTTTGCCAGCCCGACCGTCATCCCGAACAAGCTGTACATCGCCGGCGCCTGGCGCGACGCGAGCAGCGGCAACAGCTTCGACGTCCTCGACCCGTCCAGCGGCCAGGTCATCACGTCGGTCGCCGACGCAACCATCGATGATTCGAAGGCAGCCGTTGATGCGGCCGAGGCGGCGGGAACCGCGTGGGCAGCCACCGCACCCCGCACCCGAGCCGCGATTCTGCTGCGGGCCTACGAAGTCATGATGGAGCGCAGCGACGAACTCGCAGCGCTGATCGTGCGAGAAAACGGCAAGGCATGGGCCGACGCTCAGGGAGAGGTGGCCTACGCTGCCGAGTTCTTCCGCTGGTACGCAGAGGAAACGCCCCGGATCGGCGGGCAATTGCAGACCGCCCCCAACGGCGAGAAGCGCATCATGGTCATCCACCAGCCCATCGGCACCGCCGTGCTGGTCACACCGTGGAACTTCCCCGCCGCCATGGCGACCCGCAAGATCGCCCCGGCGCTGGCGGCGGGTTGTCCCGTCGTGCTCAAGCCTGCTGCCGAAACGCCGTTGACCGCGTTGGTCATTGCGCAGATCCTGGCCGACGTCGGGCTGCCGGACGGCGTTGTCAACGTGGTTCCGACCAAGCGCGCCTCCGACGTCGTGGGAGCCATGCTCGCGCACCCCGCAACCCGCAAGTTGTCCTTCACCGGGTCCACCGAGGTGGGACGAATCCTGTTGCGCGGCGCCGCGGAGAACATCCTCAGCGTGTCGATGGAACTCGGCGGCAGCGCTCCACTGCTGGTGTTCGACGATGCCGACATCGACACCGCAATCGAGGGCGCCATGGTCGCCAAGATGCGTAACGGCGGCCAGTCGTGCATCGCCGCCAACCGACTCTTCGTTCAGGCCGGCATCTACGACGAGTTCGCCGCACGACTGTCCGCCGCCATGGCCGATATGCCCATGGGAAGCGGCCTGGACAAGTCGATGCGGGTCGGCGCGATGATCAATACGGGCGCCGTAGACGACATGACCGACCTGGTGACGCGAAGCGTCGATGCCGGCGCAACAGTGACCACCGGCGGCAAGACCGACGGCGGCCCCGGAGCGTTCTATCCCCCGACCGTCTTGACCGGCGTCGAAAGCGGGAACCCGATCCTCGACCACGAGATCTTCGGTCCCATCGCCCCGCTGGTGAAGTTCACCGCGGAGGAAGACGCCATCACGATGGCCAACACCACGCCCTTCGGGCTCGCGTCATATGTCTTCACCGCCGATCTGGAACGCGCGCTTCGCGTTTCGGAGAAGCTCCACGCCGGCATGGTGGGAATCAACCGAGGCTTGATCTCCGATCCCGCAGCGCCTTTCGGCGGGATCAAGCAGAGCGGTCTCGGCCGCGAGGGCGGGGACGAGGGGATCCACGAATTCCTCGAGACCAAGTACATCGCCGTGCAGTGGTGACCGGGGAAGTCCACGCACCTGGCCATGTGTACTCCGAGATCCGGCGGCTGAACTGCCGTCAACCGGTGTCGCTGGCTCGTGGAGAACTGCGGATGACGCGCCTGACCCGAGGTGATACCCGGCGCGGGGCGGCGCGGCCGGCGATCAGGGTGGCGACCGGACCGAGGAACGCCAGGACGAAGACGTACGGCATCGCTATGGACTCGATCATCGGGATCGATGCACCGACGAGGGCGATGATCACCAGCGAGAATTCACCCCGCACGATCAGCACGGTCCCGGCCCGCCACTGCGCCCGCAACGCGACACCCTCGCGGCGCGCGGCGTACATACCGGAGGCGATCTTGGTCGCCGCGGTGACAACCGCCAGCAGCACCGCCGCGGGCAGCATCGGGATCATCGACGCCGGTACGACCTCCAACCCGATCGCCACGAAGAACACTGCGGCGAACAGGTCGCGGAGAGGACCGAGCACCTCCCTGGCGCGCACGGCTGACTCCCCGGTGAGGGTCAGGCCCACCAGAAACGCCCCGACAGCGGCGGAGACGTGCACGTATTCGGCCAGACCCGCGACCACCAGCGCCACCCCGAGGACGCGCAGCAACAGCAACTCCGAATCCGGAGGAGCCATCAGCCGCGCGACCAGATGCCCCCAGCGGTAGGACCCGAGGAAGGCGACCGCCAAGGCCGCCATGGCGATCGCCATCCCCGCGACGGCCTGCCACCATTCGCCGCCCGCGGCCAGCACCGCCAGCAGCGGCAGATACGCGGCCATCGCAAAATCCTCGAGTACGAGCACCGCCAGCACCGCCGGGGTCTCCCTGTTGCCCAGCCGGCGCAGATCGGTCAGCAGTCGCGAGACCACGCCCGACGACGAGATGTAGGTGATGCCGGCCATCGCCAGGATGCCGACGACGTCGAGCCCCAGCAGCAATCCGGCAATCGCGCCGGGGGTTGCGTTGAACGCCAGGTCCACCCACGCCGACGGCAAATGCCTACGCATGCTGGCGGCGAACTCGCTGACCGAGAACTCCAGACCCAGCGTGAGCAGGAGCAGGACGACGCCGACCGTCGCGCCGGTCTGGATGAACTCGACCACCAACGGATCCAACGGCAATCCACCGTCGTGCAGCGCCAGACCGGCCAGCAGATACAACGGGATCGGCGACAGCGACACGCGCCGGGCGAGCGCACCCATGACCGTCAAGACGACCAACAGCAGCCCGATCTCGATCAGGAACGCGACCGAACCGTGCACCTGCTCAGCCCTTGTCGAAGATGTGCTCGACCGACGTGATGCCCTCGGCCGTTCCGATGACGACCAGGACGTCCCCGGGCTGCAGGACGTCGGCGGGTCCCGGTGACGGCAGAACCTCGTCGTCTCGCACCACCGCGACGATCGAGGCCCCGGTGCGGGTACGCACCCGGGCGTCACCGAGCGGGCGGTCGGCGTAGGGGCTGCCCGGTTCCACGGCCACCTGCCCGGCGTCAAGACCGGGAACCTCGTGGGTCAGGTCGGCGAAGCGTTCGGCGATGCGAGGGGCACCGAGGATCTGCGCCAGCGCCTCGGCCTCGTCCACACTGAGATGGAACAGGGGTTGCGCGACATCGGGGTCCTCGGCCGCGTACAGCACCACCTCGAAGTCACCTGCCCGCTTGGCGACGACGCCGATGCGGTCGCCGTCGGTGTTGTCGAACTCGTAGCGCAGACCCACTCCGGGCAGAAGCACCTCATTGACGTCCATGCCCCAATCTTGACCGATCGGCGCGCGCGGTCAGCAGCCTTGCCACACTCCGACTGACGGCGCCGGGCCTCCACCGCCACGAGTTATGACGGATTGCGTGTCTTCGTGGGAAAACAGCATGCTCGGCAAACACCGGAAATACAGTGCAAATAGCAGTGGGCAGTCGGTGGACACGAGGGAATTCGGGTTCGGGGTGCCCCGTTCGCGAGGAGGGGACATGGGGGAATCAGCAGTCGTCACGGAGGCGGACCGATCAGCGGGGGGCTACGCCCGCTACGTCGGCCGGGTCGGCGGCTTGGCGTTCGCGCTGGGGGTCGGCGCCGCGGTGCTCGCCGGGGCCGGGGCGGCCTCGGCCGACACATCTGATTCCGGCGGGGCTTCATCGAGCACCTCGGACACATCGTCGTCGGACACATCGTCGTCGGACACATCGTCGTCGGACACCGACGCGGGGCCCAGGTCGAAGTCCGGGTCGAAACGGTCGTCTGAGACGACACAAGAGTCCGAAGCATCGGAGTCAGACGCCGCCGAAGACGCTGAGACGCAGACCGACGAGGACGTCACCGACGACACGGACGACGCCGACGACGCCGACGACACCGACGAAGCCGACGAGATCGAGCCCGAGGAGGAGGACGGCGAAACCTCCTCTCTGGCAGCAGAATCCGACGTGTCGGCCGGCTCCCGGGCGGCCGATGTCGAGGAGCCGGCGTCGCCTCAGAGCATGAGCGTCGAACCGACTGCTGCCGTCGAACCCAGTCCGTGGGAGCGCTTCTTCGAGAACGAGACGCCGACTCTGGGATACAACCCGGCCGAGAACACCACCGTCGAGGGCCGCATCGAAGGTGACCTGCACCCCGAAGACGGTGACTCCACGCAGTTGACGTACACCGCGACCAGGCCGGACCACGGGACGGTGGTGATCAATCCGGACGGCACGTTCGTCTACACCCCCGGCGCGAGCTACGCCGGACAGGACAGGTTCGACGTCACGGTCAGCGATGCGCGCAGCGGGTTCCACATTCACGGCTTCGCGGGTCTGCTGAACCTGCTGTCCTTCGGGATCCTCGGAAACAGCGGGCACCGGACCACCGAGACCGTGTTCATCGGGTTCGAGCGGGCCGTCGTCGCATCCGGCCTGAACTCGCCGGTGGACTTCCGTTTCCTGCCCGACGGCCGAGTCATCGTCGCCGAAAAGGCCGGCGCGATAAGGATCGTCGAGAACGGCGCTGCCGGTGCGCCGCTGATCACCCTGCCGGTCGCCACCCTCGGCGAGCGGGGTGTCAGCGGGCTGGCCGTCGATCCCGACTTCGCCGACAACGGCCACCTCTACGTCGCGTACACCACCTCGGCGCTGCGAAATCGGTTGTCGCAGTTGACAGTCGTCGGCAATGCTGCCGGTGCCGAAGTGGTGCTACTGGAGTCGACGCTATCCGCTGCGCTCAATCATCAGGGTGGCGCACTCGGCTTCGGCCCCGATGGAAAACTCTACTGGGGGCTGGGCGACAACGGGTCCGGGGCGAACTCGCAGGACCTCACGAATCTGCACGGAAAGATCCTGCGGATCAATCCGGATGGCTCCGTGCCGTCGGACAACCCGGCCATCTCCGGTGCGCGATCCGAGATCTTCGCCTACGGTCTGCGCAACCCGTTCCGGCTGGCGTTCACCCCGAGCGGCGCGCTGCTGGTCGCCGATGTGGGGGCGGCGTCCTTCGAAGAGGTCAACCTGGTGACCGCAGGTGGCAATTACGGTTGGCCGGGCGCGGAAGGCGTCTGCGCCAGTTGCACGTCGATCGATCCGATCTACACCTACCCCCGCGGGGGTGGAGCCGCGATCACGTCAGTACTCGTTTACGACGGAACGACATTCGGTCCCGCCTACCAGAACAAGGTGTTCATCGCCGACCTGGTGCAGGGGTGGATCAAGGTGTTGACGTGCACTCCGGAATTCACCTCCTGCGGCAATCCGCAGGACTTCGATCTGCAGGCGGGCACCACTCTCGGGCTGCTGCAGGGTCCCGATGGCAACGTCTACCAGCTGACCTACTCGGGCTCGCTGGTGCGGATCGCACCTGCGGGCACTACCTCGGTGTGAGCCCCGATTCACGGCCGGCGGGCGCGGTGCCACGCCAGCGGGTTCAGCTCGCGGTAGGGATCGCTGCCGCGGATCTCCCGCAGGTCGTCGAGGACCTGCTCGAGTGACTCGCGGGTCCGCTGCTTGATCGTCGCCGCCCACGTGTCGTCGGGTACGTCGGCGGGGGTGGCGGTGCTGATGGGGGCACCGAAGCGCAGGTACATCCGCTGCGGACGGGGGATCATCGTCGGACCGATCCCCCGCATCAGCGGCATCGCCATGTCCGAGCGGCCGGAGAGTTTCTCACCGAGGCCGGCACTCACGCGTCCCCACCAGCTCTCCCGGGTGGTCAGGCTCTGGTACACGTCGTCGCCGCCGACCAGCCCGGCGGGCACGATCGGATAGTTGTATTCGGCTGCCAGACGGGCGAATCCGGCGCGTCCCTGCCAGCGCAGCGTGTACTCCTCACCTTTGAACTTGGCGATCTCGCGCCCTCCACCGGGGAACACCAGGATCGGTTCGTCGTGGCGCATCAACTCGCGGGCGGTCTCGGGTGCCCCGACCACAGCGCCGACGGCGGCAAAGAGTTCACCGGCAGGTCCGGGCATGTTCGCGAAGTTGCGGTCGGCCAGCGGCCGAACCCGGCTGCCGATCTGTCGTCGTACGAAATACGGGATCAACAACGCCTCTGACCCGGACTGGGTGTGGTTGCCCACCAACAGGAACCGCCCGTCAGCGGGAAGATTCTCCAATCCGTCGACGTAGGGACGGGAGAGGTCGACGATCGGTGCCGCTCTGTCGGCGATGACCTCCATCGCACGGCGCAGCGCCCGAACCCGTGCGGGCTGGTTCATGATTGCGTCGACGTTCACCGCAGCGGTCACGTTCTCTCCTCCTGGTCGCTCCTGTTACACCACCCTACCGAACGAACCAGTTCGTCTGGTTATGATTCTCGGCGTGAGGAGCACCACCGAGCTTCGCGGCCAGATCCTGGCGGCCGCCCGCGCCGAGTTCGCCCAGTACGGGCTGGCCGGCGGCCGGATCGACCGGATCGCCCGGAGCGCTCAGGCCAGCAAGGAACGCCTCTACGCCCACTTCCGAGACAAGGAGACGCTGTTCCGCGAAGTGGTCGCCGCCGACAATGCCGAGTTCTTCGGCGCGCTCGAGCCGCGCCCCGACGCCATCGCGGAGATGGCAGGCGACATCTACGAACTGGCCCGTCTGCACCCTGAGCACTACCGGATGATCACCTGGGCACATCTGGAAGGCGTCAGGCTCGATCCGCCGCACGCCGACGGGCAGCCCATCCCCGACCAACACATCGCCGCCATCGAAGCCGCCCAGGCCGGCGGTTACGTCGACGAGTCGTGGCAGCCCGTAGATCTGCTCGTGCTGTTGATCGGGATCGGCCTGGCGTGGATGCATCTGCCCCACCCCGACGCCGTCACCGATGATCCGGCGCTGATCGCCCATCGCCGGGCCGCGGCCGTCGAGGCCGCCGCCCGATTGATCGCCGTGGGCGGCTGAAGCAATCGAACTGTGAGGCAGCGGTGTACGGGCGTAATATTCAGGGTCTGAACAGGGTCGGGGAACCCTCGAGGAAGTCGTGCTGATGGGTACATCAATTCGTGCGGTGATGGTCGTGGCCGCTTGGTCTGCGGCACTCGCCATCGGCAGCCTGGCGTCACCAGGGATCAGCAGCGCAGCGGAGTGCGGTCCGGGAACCTTTCTCGACCCGGCCACGAACATGTGTCTGGCGGCGCCGCCGCCACCCGCTCCGCCACCACCGCCGCCTCCCCCACCTCCGCCGCCGCCGTGGAATGGCGATCCCACCCCGGGTTTCTCGATCGGCATCTGCGCGCCGATTCCGTTCGTCTCGCTGTGCACCGGCATCTGAGCGTGCTTGATGGGGTCAGGTTCAGGATTCGAGCCTGATCGGCCCCAGCCCGCCGCAGCGGGGTCGGGTCGACCCCGCGGTGACGACCTCCGACGGCGGGCCCTCCGAGCCGCGCGGTCTAGAGACCGTAATCCGGCAGATCGATGTCGTCGCTGATGCTGCGTCCGAGCAGGGTGGCCAGCGGCCCGAAGTTCATCGAACGCATCGCGACGTTGCGGAACCACAGGCCGAAGCGCGTTCTGGCCGTGAAGAAACCCAGCATCTGTTCGGCACCGGACTGTTTGTCACCGATGAACGGGCGCAGCATGTTCTCGTAGCGCGGGAACGCCGTTCGGTGATCGCCTCCGGCCCGCTGCAGTTCCCCGGCCAGTACGTACGCCTCCGTCATCGCCAGCCCGGTGCCTTCCCCGCCGAGCAGTGAGATGCAGCCGGCCGCGTCTCCGATCAACAACACCCGACCGCGCGACCAGCAGTCCATTCTGATCTGGCTGACGACGTCGAAGTACAGGTCGTCGACGTCGTGAACAGCGTCCAGGATCTGCGGGCACTCCCATCCGGCGTCACCGAACTCCCGACGCAACTGCTCTTTTGGTGACAGACCGGGGTCACCCCGATCAGCACGCCACACGAAGAGAAACATGGTCCGACCGCCGCGCAGCGCAAATCGCGCGACCTGGCGACCCGGCGTGTTGTAAGTGACGTACACCAACTCCTCGCGCGCCCGGTATCCATCTGTCACGCAGGCAGCCACCTTGCAGCCCAGGTAGTGCTCGAACTCCTCGTCGGGGCCGAACACCAGTCGCCGGACGTTGGAGTGCAGCCCGTCTGCGCCGACGACGAGGTCGAACTCTTGGGGCGGCGCATGCTCGAAGGTGACGCTCACACCGTCGGGCCGGTCGTCGAGGGCAGTGATGCTGTCACCGAAGACGGTATCGACCTTGCCGTCGATGGTGGCGTAGATCGCGGCGGCCAGATCGCCACGGGGCAGGCTGGTGAACTGGTCACCGATCATCTGCCGGAAGACGTCGACACCCAGTTCAGCCTTGATCTTTCCGTCGGCGCCCACCGAGCGGATCGACCCGACGTCATAGCCGGCGTTGCGGATCGCCTGCTCTATCCCCATGCGCTCGGCCGCCCGAAAGCCCACCCCCCAGAAATCGATCATGTAGCCGCCGGTGCGGAATTCGGGAGCCTGCTCGATGAGCGTCGGCGTGTGGCCGGTGCGGTGTAGCCAGTGGGCGAGCGCCGCCCCCGCGACACCCGCGCCGCTGATCGCGATCTTCATGATGGGTTCCCATCGGGTCGCATTCGAGCTGTGTCACCGGTTGTACCCGAATTGCCCTCGGGTTCGATGACTTTCGCGGCGATGGCAGAAATTCGCGGTGACGACGGGCGGTCACCGTGGGCCTAGCGGTCGCGAGAACGACGAAGTGAAATATGCTGGACTCGCGGTGTGGGTGTGGCGGTTGGCCTGTCCCCCGCTCTGCGGGGAACGGCGCGGCAACGCCTTCGCCCGGCGTGCGCAGTCCTCAGAACGACGGAACAGCGCACGCATCGGCGTCTTCGGATGCGTGCGACACGCAACGCAAAGAAAGGACGCATGACTTCCACGAGCACCCGGGACAATGCCGAACTACGGATGCACGAGCAGGACTACGGTCAGGATCCGCTGGCCGACCGCACCACAGATCTCTATCGGGGCGAATACGTCATGAGCTTCGTCGAAAAATGGGACGAACTCATCGACTGGGACGCGCGGGCCCAGTCCGAGGGCCGATTCTTCATCGACGTGCTGCGAGCCCGGGACAAGAACAGCGTCCTGGACGTCGCCACCGGAACCGGTTTCCACTCCGTGCGGCTGACAGGCGCCGGATTCGACGTGACCAGCGCCGACGGTTCCGCCGCGATGCTGGCCAAGGCCTTCGAGAACGGCAAGAAGCGAGGGCTGATCCTCAAGAGCGTCCAGGCCGACTGGCGCCAACTGAACAGGAACATCCAGGGCAAGTACGACGCCATCATCTGCCTGGGGAACTCCTTCACCCACCTCCACGACGAGCAGGACCGGCGCCGCGCGCTCGCCGAGTTCTATGCCGCGCTGCGCCACGACGGAATCCTGATTCTGGACCAACGCAACTACGACGAGATGCTCGACCACGGCTTCACGTCGAAACACAAGTACTACTACTGCGGTGACCAGGTCTCGGCCGAACCCGAGCATGTCGACGACGGCCTCGCACGTTTCAAGTACACGTTCCCCGACGGGGCCGAGTACACGCTGAACATGTTCCCGCTGCGAAAGAACTACGTACGGCGGTTGATTCGGGAGGCCGGCTTCGAGCGGGTGCGCACCTATGGCGACTTCCAGGAGACCTACCAGGAGAACGAGCCCGACTTCTTCGTCCACGTCGCCGAGAAGTCAGTGGAGTACGACGCCGCCGGCGCGGTCACCGAGGAAGCGGAGGCTTACTACGACAGCGACGACGCGGACAATTTCTACTCGCTGATCTGGGGCGGCGAGGACATCCACGTCGGCTGTTACGAAGAGACCCGCGACATCGGCGCGGCCGGTGTCGAGACCGTCGACCGGATGGCGGGCACGCTGTCGAGCCTCGACCCCACCAGCGTGGTTGTCGATCTGGGCGCCGGGTACGGCGGGTCGGCGCGCCGACTGGCCGCCGCACACGGCTGCGCCGTCACCTGCGTCAACATCTCGGAGACGCAGAACGACGCCAACCGGGCCAAGAACCGCCGCGCCGGACTGGACCGGCAGGTCCGGGTGATCCACGGCAGCTTCGACGACGTGCCGATTCCGAGCGGCAGCGTCGACGTCGTGTGGTCACAGGACGCGTTCCTGCACGCGCCGGACCGGCGCAAGGTGATCGAGGAGGCCTTCCGGCTGCTCAAGCCGGGCGGCGAGCTGGTCTTCACCGACCCCATGCAGGCCGACGACGTGCCCGACGGGGTGCTGCAGCCCGTCTACGACCGGCTGAACCTGCGGGATCTCGGTTCGATGCGGTTCTACCGGGAGGCCGCGCAGGCCCTCGGCTTCGAAGTCCTCGACCAGATCGACCTGGTCGACAACCTGCGCACCCATTACGACCGGGTGCGCGAAGAACTGGAGTCCCGACGCGCCGAGCTCGAGCAGCGCTCATCGGCGGACTACCTCGACAAAATGGTTGTCGGGCTGCGCAATTGGGTAGATGCCGCCGACCGCGGTCACCTGGCTTGGGGAATTCAGCGGTTCCGCAAGCCGGCCTGATCGGGTTCGTCGATGCCGGCCGCCGCGACCCCGCGGCGGCCGGCTGCCGCGGGATCGGGTCAGCCCCGCGGTGATGACCTCCGACAGCGGACCCTTAACATGTGTCAACCGCGCTGACCGTCGATGGAGGACCATGCCGAGCTGGATCGCCGAACTGGTACAGCTCGACGGCAGTGGCGAGAGTTTCCGCAGCACAGCATCTTTCGGCGCCGGCGGCCGGCTCTTCGGCGGACTGATCGCCGCCCAGGCGCTGGCCGCGGCCGGTTCGACCCTCGAACCCGGACGGCTACCGCAGTCGCTGCACGCGTACTTCATCAAGGGTGGCCGGGTCGGTGTCGACGTGGAATACGTCGTCGAACTCACCCGCGACGGCAAGTCGTTCAACACCCGTCGGATCACCGCCAGCCAGGACGGCGAGCCCATCTTCGAAATGCTGGCCTCGTTCCACCGATCCGAAACGACCACCGACTGGCAGCGCTCCGAAGCGCCGAGCGTCGCGCTGCCCGACACCACGCTGGCGAACCCGCTACCCGAGCGATGGGCCGACCACTTCGAGATCCGCACCGCCGGCGCCGGCATGGACGACTGGCCGATCCAGCCGATGTGGTTCCGCAGCCGGCACACCATCGAGGACGACCCCCTGCTGCGGGCCTGTGCGCTGACCTTCATCTCCGACGTGGGCCTGGTGGCGACTGCCCGGCCACCCGGGGAGCAGATGCCCCGCGGCGGGGCGGCCAGCCTGGACCACGCGCTGTGGTTGCATCGCCCCTTCGACCCGCAGCGGTGGCATCTCTACGACGCCCAGGCCATCAGCCACAACGACGCGCGCGGCCTGGCCCGGGGATCCATCGTCGACGAGGACGGGACCCTGGTGGCCAGCGTGGCGCAGGAATCGCTGTGGCGGCTGTGAACTTCGTCCCTGCCCGGGAACGCACTCAGGCCCGGTGAAAACCGGGCCTGAGCAGCGTGGCAGGTACAGGATTCGAACCTGTGTAGGCGTAAGCCGACGGATTTACAGTCCGCTCCCATTGGCCGCTCGGGCAACCTGCCTGGGTGCTACAAACACGCTGGAGAGCGCGCTCAGCAGGATACAACGAGCACCCGCCCCCGACACAAACCGGCGGGTGGGGGGCGGTGTGTGCGGCGTCGCGCCCTGCGGCCAAAATGGGACCCAAGCACTCACACCACCAACGAGGGAGGGACGAGTCCAATGGCGGATTCATCGTTCGACGTCGTCAGCAAGGCAGATCGCCAGGAAGTCGACAACGCGCTCAACCAGGCGGCCAAGGAGCTGGCCACCCGCTTCGACTTCCGCGGCACCGAGACCACCATCGAGTGGCAGGGCGAAGAGGGCATCATCCTCGTCTCCTCGACCGAGGAACGCGTCAAGGCAGCCGTCGACGTCTTCAAAGAGAAGTTGATCCGACGCGACATCTCGATGAAGGCGTTCGACGCCGGTGACCCGCAGCCGTCGGGCAAGACCTACAAGGTCATCGGCAGCATCAAGCAGGGCATCGACAGCGAGAACGCCAAGAAGATCACCAAGCTCATCCGCGACGAGGGACCCAAGGGCGTCAAGGCGCAGATCCAGGGCGAGGAGATCCGCGTCAGCTCCAAGAAGCGCGACGACCTTCAGGCCGTTCAGGCGCTGTTGCGCGGCGCGGACCTCGAGGTCGCGCTGCAGTTCGTCAACTACCGCTGAGCCTCGGCGGTTTCGAGACTGCGGTCAGGGCGGCGTTCACTCACACTTTTCCGCCGTCAGCGCAGTCTCAACGCCGGCGTGATGTCGACCGCGCCCTCGGAACCGTGGTCGCCGATGTTGCGGCACTCGCCGTAGAGCTGCAGCGCGCCGTACCCGGGGTCGGCCGCGCGCGGACCCACCGTCGCCGTCACACCGTCGCGGTTCAGCGAGGCGCCGTGCACCACCTGCCCGTCCGGCATTCCGCTCGTCCAGCCCTGCGCGACGAGCGCATCGCGGATCCGGGTGTACACCGGCCCCGGGTCGGCGGGCAGCTTGAACGCCACCTCGACGCGACCCTGAAACGGAGGTTCCCCCTGGTCATTGCACGACCCGAACGAGAAGCCGCCGGTGACGTCCTCGAGCGTCACCGCCCGCACCAACTGCACCGCAGGATGGACGACCTGGGCTCTGGCCTGGTCATCGGACAGGGCGTTCTCCGACTGGTCGAACGTAGTGCCGTCCGAGGAACCGGAATCAGACATGCCACAACCTCCAAGGGCGAGCGTGATCAGCAGCAGGGACAGCATTCGAAAGATCATGGTTCACAGGGGCTTTCCGTCGAACTTGTGATCCGAGGTGACCGAGCCGTTGTCCCGCCCGGCTTCCGGGTCGATGATCGCAGGCCCGAGCGGAATGTCGGTGTGCGGTAGCGGGATGTCACCGAAGGGTGTGGGGATTCGGTCCGGCGTGCTGACGGTCGGTGCGGTCCGCTCCCCGGCCAACATGCCCAACTCCCCCAATGCATCCCCGTGGCCCGATGAGATCGCGGCCATGCTGTAGAGCGACTCGCTGCCCATCGTGTAGTAGTAGGAATGATCGTTGAAGTCAGGGTAGTCGGTTCCCGGTACCTCAGCGTGAAAGCGAACGCCGCCAAAGGATTCCGCGGCTGCGTCGTTGCCGAGGCCGGCCGACACACCGAGCGGGTCGGCCAGCGGGCCGTTGAGAACATCTGCCGCGAAGTCGCTGGAGCCGATCCAGCCCACCGGGTCGGTCGACGCGTTGCCGACGTACACCTGGCCGCCCTGCAGGTTGAAATCGGCGGCGGTCTGCGCCAAATCAGTTCCCGGACAACCCAACAGAACCGCATTGGTGGCCTGCATGCCGCTGCCGGCGAACGCGTCGGCCACTGTCGTCGAACCGTAAGAATGCCCCAGGACCGTGATGTTGGGATCCCCCATCCCGGTGTGCGTGACGTGCAGGCTGTTGACGTCGCCCGCCAACAGGTCACCGCCGGCCCGCGCCAGTTCCGGATTGGCGATGCGGATGTCGGCGAAACTGTCCGGGGCGTCGTAACCCATCCACATGATGACCGCGTTCTGCTTGGTGGGGTCGGCCTTGCTCATCTGGTCGAGCAGGTTGATGCCGTCGTTGCGGCCATGGTTGAGCCAATCGGACCCCAGGCTGCTGCCGGTGCCCGGCACGATGACACCGATGTTGTCGGCGGCGTCCGGATTGCCGATCGCGATCGCCGCGGTGCCCTGCCCGTCGTAGGCCAGCGGGTCGTAGCCGAACAGGTACACCGGCCGGGGCCGCGCCGGGTTGTCACCCTCGGACTGGTGTTTGAGCCCCTGCCGCGCCTTCAGACCGTTCTGATACGCCATGACGTCGGCGCGGTTGAGCCCGAAGCGTTCCGGGTTGGCGACCACCTCGTCGGCCGGGACACCGTTGGCGGTCGCGGCGTTGTCCACCCGGGCGATGTCGCGGTCCATCACCGTGCGGTTCAGCTGGTCGCGGACGTCCACCGGCAGCCCGTCGAGGTTCCCGAGCCCACGCGGTGCGGTGTCCTGCAGGCGCCGCCTGTCAGCGTCGCTCAGGCTGTTCCACCACTGGTTGACCTCGTCGGCGGAGGCACCCGCAGGCGGCATCGGCGGTAGCGGCGTTCCCGGCGGGGTCGCCGGTGCGGACCCACCGATCGCGGTCCTGACGGCGCCGGCCGTCGTCGCGTCGATCTCACCGAACAACTGCAACAACCGCTGGAGGACCGCGGTGAAGCCGGGCTCGAAATGCCCTAGCAGCGGCGGGAAAGGCGGGGCGGTGGCACGGCCGTCATCGGTGACCGTCCACCCGGCGGCACGCAACATGTCGGCAAGACCCATCACGCCGTCGCGCGTCGCACCCAACCGTGCGCCGCCGGTGCTCAGTGCGTTCTGCATCGTCTCCAGCCGGGCCCGCAGCTGCAACTGAGCGGTCAGGTTCTGCTCGGCCTTGGCGATCGCGGCGTCGCTGCCCGCGCCCTGCCACGCGGCACGCAGCCGATCCAACGCCTCGCGCTCAGTGATGATGACGGCGTCGAGTTCGACGATCTTCGCGCCCAGCGCGCCCGCGGCCGCCGTGAGGCCCTGCGGATTCGAAGCCTCCACCATCGAGACCGTGACCGACAACGCGACCCCCTCAGCAAAGTCGCCACCAATTATGCCCATGGGGTATCGCGGATCCACGCACTGTTCGGTGATGTCAGACCGACGGCTCCGCGGGCGTGCTCGCCAAATCCGCCCTCGAGCTGAGGCCGTCGACCTAATGTGATCGCTATGGCACCAGCGCAGCGTGAACCCAAAGTCGTCGTCCTCGGGGGCGGATCCTGGGGCACCACCGTCGCCTCGATCTGCGCCCGCCGCGGACCGACGCTGCAGTGGGTGCGTTCGGAGGAGACGGCCGAGGACATCAACGACCGGCACCGCAACTCGAAATACCTCGGCAATGAGGTCGAGCTGACCCACACCTTGCGCGCCACCACCGACTTCACCGAAGCCGCCGAATGCGCCGACGTGATCGTGATGGGCGTTCCGTCGCACGGGTTCCGCGGCGTACTCGAACACCTCGCCCAGGAGCTGCGGCCGTGGGTGCCGGTGGTGTCACTGGTCAAAGGCCTCGAGCAGGGCACCAACTACCGGATGAGCCAGATCGTCGACGAAGTGCTGCCCGGTCACCCCGCCGGCATCCTCGCCGGTCCCAACATCGCCCGCGAGGTCGCCGAGGGCTACGCCGCCGCCGCAGTGCTGGCGATGCCCGACCAGCATCTGGCCGCCAACCTAGGAAAACTGTTCCGCACCAAGCGCTTTCGGACTTACACCACCGATGACGTCGTGGGCGTGGAGATGGCGGGCGCGTTGAAGAACGTCTACGCGATTGCCGTCGGCATGGGGTACTCGCTGGGTATCGGCGAGAACACCCGGGCGATGGTGATGGCCCGCGCGGTCGCCGAGATGTCGAAGCTGGGGGTGGCGGTGGGCGGCCACCGGGACACGTTCGCCGGCCTGGCCGGGATGGGCGATCTGATCGTGACGTGCACGTCGCAGCGCAGTCGCAACCGCCACGTCGGTGAGCAACTCGGCGCGGGCAAGCCGATCGACGAGATCATCGCCGCGATGAACCAGGTGGCCGAGGGCGTCAAGGCGGCCAGCGTGATCATGGAGTTCGCCGAAAAGCACGACATCCCGATGCCGATCGCTCGGGAGGTGGACGGCGTCGTCAACCACGGCGCGACGGTCGAGGACGCCTACCGCGGACTGGCCGCCGAGAAGCCCGGCCACGAAGTGCACGGGTCGGGCTTCTGAGTTCTCAGTTGAAGTACGGGTTGGTGCCCTCGGGCCGGGCGAGCAGCGGGTTGAGTGCGTTGACGATGAATGAGCCTGCGGGGCTGATCACAAAGCCGGCCTGATTCTTGCTGTCGACGCAGGCCGTCATCGTGCCGTCACCGCCGCAGCTGACGGTCCCGAAGCTCAGGCGGGTGTTCGGAGGGAGCGGATTGACCGGCCCCCCGTACATCGGGTTGGGTGCCGAGCCGAAGGTCGGCACCCCGCCCGAGCTGCCGCCGACCAGGTTCGCGCCCTCAGGCCCTCCAGGGATCGGGCCGTTGCAGCCGTAACCGCCATTGCGCTGCAACATGCAGGTCAGTCCGGCCGAGCCGAAGACGTAGGCCGACCCGTCGTAGACCGCGAAGTCCTGCGGGTTCGCCGGCGCGAACGCGTTGATGTCGGGAGCCGGCGGTGGCGGTGGGGGTGGCGGCGGCTGAGCCGCGGCCAGGCCCGACCCGTTGAGAACACCGGCCGCAGCCACACAGGCGGCGCCGGCGAGTAAGCGCACGGGAATTCTGCTCAGCACCATCACAGCCTAGATGTCGCCGCAGAGCCGAGCAGTGTTTCAGAAAGTGAAGCTGCCACCCGGGCTGAGGACAAAACCGGACTGGTCGACGGTGTTGATGCAGGACGTGACCACGCCGTCGGTACCGCAGCTGACGGTGCGGAAACTCATCCGGGTGTTGGCGGGCAGCGGCGCAGGGTTCTCGACCGCGCCGTACATCGGCCGGTCGGA
This sequence comes from Mycobacterium sp., assembly GCF_049683935.1. Taxonomy (GTDB): domain Bacteria; phylum Actinomycetota; class Actinomycetes; order Mycobacteriales; family Mycobacteriaceae; genus Mycobacterium. Next base: position 33,782 of record NZ_JBAUJR010000210.1, read on the forward strand.
ACTGCTGAAGCCCGGGCTGCCGCCGGCCCAGCCGGTGACCAGGTT
>NZ_JBAUJR010000211.1:0-44032 GCF_049683935.1 Mycobacterium sp.
CTTGGGAAACGCGGTGAACGCCAGCAGATCCGCACGGGCGGCTTCGAGGTGGTCGGCGACCTTTGGAAGCTTGTCAGCCAGCGCGTCGATGATCCGATCGTATTGCGCGGCAACCGATTCCTTGTCGGGCTGATTGAACACCGAATGCAACAGGGTCTTACCCACGGCCACGACGCCTTCGGGTGATCGCCATCGAATTGGTTGTGTAGTGGGTGCGGCAGTGCTGCCAGGCCGCGCCGGGCAGGGTGGCGCCGATCGCGGCCACCAGACCGGCGTGGGCGTCGGAGGTGACCAGTCGTACCCCGGAGATCTCGCGGGCGGTCAGCGAGCGCCAGAAGGTGAGCCAGCCCGCTCCGTCTTCGGCGGTGCTGACGTCGATGCCGAGATCGCCCGGAAGCCCTCCGCGTTGACTCCGACCGCGATCAGGGCGTGCACGTTGACCACCCGCCCGGCTTCACGGACCTTGAGCACCAGCGCGTCGGCAGCAACGAACGTGTAGGGGCCGGCTTCGTCTAGGCCGCAACAAATTCGTCGCCTCCACGCGGAGGGCAACATTGCCCGTGGCGTCACCACAGCGCTGCGGGCGTGTTGCGCGCAATCTTCATCGAATCTTTGTCGAACCAGCACTGCAGGCTTATCGATCACCGGAAGGGTGAGTGATTGAGATGACTAGCCTGACGGATGCGGGATGGGGATGGCGAGGACAGCGCAGGTCGCAGGACATCGGAGCCGCTCTGGTAACACTGAACGAGAGACGCTATGACGGAGTCGACGATTCTCGACGTACACGGATTGAACTGGGCAAGTTCGACGGCGGTGGTGGAGGCCACTCTGCTTAGACGTCCGGGCGTGACGTCGGTCGAAGCCAATGCGGTAAATCAAACGGCGACAGTTGTTTACGACCCGGCGACGACCTCGGTCGCTGACCTGGCCGGGTGGATACGTGACTGCGGCTTCCACTGCGCGGGGCGGTCGGTGCCAGATCACGTCTGCGATCCGATGTCCGAGCCCCATCACGACCCATCGGCCACCCTGCACGAGCAGCCAACGTCGGCTCCGTCGCCGACAGCCGGGGAGGTGCATGCGCATGAGGCCGCGCCGGCACGAACTCCGCAAGAAGCGATGGGTCACGGCGGCGGACACGCCGGCATGTCGATGGATCACATGGTCCGCGATATGCGCAACCGATTCCTAGTAGCGCTCGCGTTGTCGATCCCGATCATGCTGTGGTCGCCGATGGGCCGCGACATGTTCGGGTTCACCGTGCCTGCGCCGTTCGGGCTTCGCGATGACGTGTTCACCCTGTTGCTGAGCCTGCCGGTCGTCTTCTACTCGGCGTGGATCTTCTTCGACGGTGCCTGGCGAGCGCTACGGGCCCGCACCTTGGACATGATGGTGCTCGTTGCCGTGGCGGTCGGCGCAGGCTGGCTCTACAGCCTCGGGGTGACGCTGACCGGCGGCGGTGAGGTGTTCTATGAGGCCGCCTCGGTGCTGACGGCGTTTGTTCTGTTGGGGCACTGGTTCGAGATGCGAGCTCGCGGTGGCGCGAACGATGCAATTCGCACCCTGCTCGAGCTGGCGCCCCCGATGGCAGTTGTGCTGCGCGACGGTGAGCCGGTGGAAACTCCCACCGCCGAGGTGGCAGTGGGTGACCTCCTGCTCATCCGCCCAGGTGCCAAGATTCCCGTCGACGGCACGGTGGCCGAGGGAACGTCAGACGTCGACGAGTCGATGGTCACCGGGGAAAGCCTGCCGGTGTCAAAGGCGCCGGACTCGAAGGTGATTGGCGCCTCGATCAACACCACCGGCACGTTGCGGGTCGTGGCAACGAAGGTCGGCTCCGACACGGTGCTGGCACAGATCGTCGCGATGGTTCAGGAAGCGCAGAACTCCAAAGCCCCCGGGCAGCGGTTCGCCGACCGGGCAGCGTTCTGGTTGGTTCTGGTGGCGCTGATCGGCGGCACTGCCACCTTCCTGGTGTGGTGGGCGGTGGGTGCCGGTGTCCAGACCGCGTTGCTGTTCGCCATCACCGTCGTGGTGATCACCTGCCCCGATGCGTTGGGGCTCGCGACTCCGACCGCGATCATGGTGGGCACCGGGTTGGGCGCCAAGCGGGGAGTGTTGTTCAAGAATGCGACCGCGCTGGAGACGTCGGCGCGCATCGATACCGTCGTCATGGACAAGACCGGCACGTTGACCAAGGGCGAGCCTGAAGTGACCGACGTCGTCGTCGACGGCATTCCAGAGGATCAAGTACTCGCCATGGTGGCTGCGGTCGAAACTGAGTCCGAGCATCCGCTGGCGGGGGCGATCGTGCGTTACGCGGCCGCGCACGGGATCGCTTCGGCGTCACTGACTGGTTTCCGTAACGTGCCCGGTCACGGAGCTGTCGCGACGGTAGATGGGCGCCGCGTTGCCGTCGGCAATCGCAAGCTGATGGTCGAGGAGGACGTCGAGTTCGGCGTGTTGATGCAACGCCGCGACGAACTCGCCGCCAGCGGACGCACGGCGGTCTTGGTGGGCGTCGACGGCCGGGGAGTCGGTGTCATCGCCTTGGCGGACGCTGTGCGCGAGACGTCTGCCGAAGCGGTGTCCGCGCTGCACGACCTCGGTGTCGAGGTGGTCATGCTCAGTGGCGACAATCAGGCCACCGCCGATCGCATCGCCGCGCAACTGGGAATCGACACGGTCATCGCCGAGGTGCTGCCAGGTGATAAGGCAGCCAAGATCGCTGAATTGCAACGACAGGGCAAGAAGGTCGCCATGGTCGGCGACGGCGTCAACGACGCACCGGCGCTCGCCCAAGCTGATCTCGGCGTGGCGATCGGTGCAGGCACCGACGTCGCCATCGAAACCGCAGATCTGGTGTTGATGCGATCAGACCCGCTCGACGTCGCGATCGCGCTGCGGATTGGACGGGGCACGCTACGAAAGATGCGGCAGAACCTTGGATGGGCGGTCGGCTACAACGTGATCGCATTGCCCATCGCGGCTGGGGTTTTCGTACCTTCGCTCGGCTTGGTGCTGCGGCCCGAGATCGCTGCCCTCTCGATGTCAGGTTCCAGCTTCATCGTGGCCGTCAATGCGTTGATGCTGAAGAGATTGAAGCTTCCCGTACCGGCGTCAGCGGAGGCGGGCGCCAAGTCGTAACGCTCCGCGTGCCGTCGCTGTTCTGTGCGGTGTTAGCAGGGGTTTGAGGGACTAGGCGGGTGCGGCCGCAGTCTGAAGTGAGTCGATGGCGGCCTGCATCTTTCGCGTCACTTCGTCGGCGACGTCACGCAGAGCCGGCTCTCCGGTCACCTCGACCAGTATCTGCGGGTTCATCGCCTCGACGATGACGGAGGTGTCGTCTGCACGGTCGGCTCGGACAACGACGTTGCAGGGCAGCAGCAGGCCGATTTGACGGTCCACATTCACTGCCCGGTGAGCCAATGGTGGGTTGCAGGCGCCCAGAATGAGGTACTCCTCCATGTCCTCGCCCAGCTTCGCCTTGAGCGTCGCCTTCATATCGATCTCGGTCAGGACGCCAAAACCCTGCTCTGTCAGGGCGGCTCGGGTGCGAGCGACAGCGTCGGCGAACGACGTCTGCAGCGCTGTCGACAGTGCGATGGTCATGCCGGTCCTCTCGATGGTCCTGTAGGGCGAACACAGCCAAGGCTGCGCCGCGGACCTCCCGACGCCAAGGGCGGTTGCCGTTCTTTATCGAATCTTCATAGAACGACTAGTCGGGCCATACCGGCGGCGCGAATGCTCGAAGACAGGTCGGGATACCCGCGCGTCAACTGGGCGCGCTGCAGCCGCATCGACCGTGAAACCCGGGAAGGGACTTGTTGTGATGAAGAGGAAGACGCTGGCCGTCGGTGCGGCCACCTTGGCGGCGCTGGTCACCGTTGGTGCCTGTAGTAATACCAGCACTACGCAGGGAGCTTCGTCGTCGTCGGTGTCGGCGCCTTCGTCGACATCGGCCACCGAAGCCCACAATCAGGCTGATGCCATGTTCACCCAGCACATGATCCCGCATCACCAACAGGCCATCGAGATGAGCGACATGCTATTGGGTAAGCAGGGAATCGACCCGCGAGTGGTGGACCTGGCCAAGCAGATCAAGGCTGCTCAGGCTCCCGAGATCGAACAGATGCAGGCCTGGCTCACGCAGTGGGGCATGTCCACGATGCCGATGATGCCCGGGATGGACGACATGCCCGGTCACAGTGGGATGCCCAGCGCCAGTGCCGCGCCCAGCGAATCCGGTACGCCGACTCAGTCGATGATGCCTGGAATGCCGGGCATGCCCGGTATGGGTGATATGCCGGGGATGGAGGGCATGATGTCCGAGGCGGACATGGCCGCCTTGCAAAACGCCCAGGGAGTGGAAGCCTCCAAGTTGTACCTGACGCAGATGGTCAGGCATCACGAGGGTGCAATTACCATGGCGCAGAAAGAGATCAAGGACGGCCAGTTCCCCGAAACGGTCGCGTTGGCACGCTCGATCGTCACCAGCCAGCAGCAGGAAATCGACACCATGAACAAGATCCTGGCCTCGTTGTAGAAGTCAGGTCATGGCGGCGTGTCGCGCGAGTCATATTGCATGACAACGCTGTCGAGTTCCATTAGTCGTCACGGCGGTCCGTGCGTGCGGGTAGCTCGATGGTAAAGGTACTGCCCAGGCCTGGTCCGCGGCTGGCCGCCGTGATGCGGCCGCTGTGGGCTTCGGTGAGTGCTTTGGCGATGGCCAACCCGATCCCCGCGCCGCCGTGGCTTCGATCGCGGGCCACATCGGCGCGGTAGAAGCGTTCGAACACGTGCGGGAGGTGCTCGGCAGCGATGCCATCACCATTGTCGCGCACCGTGATGATTACTGCGCCGGGCTTTGCCGCCGCGTCGACCTCGACGCGGCCTCGCGCGGGGGTGTGGCGCAGAGCGTTGTCGAGAAGGTTCCCGATCACCTGTGCGAGGCGCAGAGGGTCTACCCACACCTCGGGCAGCGGGTTCGCGGCATCGAAGGTCAGCGCGACGTCCTTCTCCGCGTATCGGTCGGCTGCGGCAGACACGGTGGTGACGATCGCGGCCTGGGGGTCGATCCACTGCGGTGTGACCGCGCCGGGACCTTCCTCGGCTTGAGCGAGCGCGGCGAAGTCATCGGAGAAGCGCACCAGCCGGCTGGCTTGATCGTTGAGCACGGCAACCGTCTCGGGGTCAAGGGTTTTCACTCCGTCCTCGACGGCCTCGATGTAGGCCTTGAGTACCGAGACGGGTGTCCTAATCTCGTGGGCGAGGTCACCGAAGAGTTGGCGCCGGGTGGTCTCGACCGATTCGAGCCGTTCGGACATCCGATTGAACGCGCGGGACAGGTTCCCGAAATCCTCCCCCAAGCGCAGCGGCGACACACGGATGTCATAGCGGCCGTCGGCGACTGCAGTGGCGGCCGATGCGACCTCGGCGATAGAGCGCTGCAGGCGACGGCTGAAATACCAGGTCACAACCAGCGCGGTCAATGCGGCTACGCCGATCGCCACCGCGACGGAGATTGCGGTGGCGTACCGGTAGGCCTCCTCGGCATGGAACTGTTCATTGGATGAGTGAGGAAGTCCGGCGCGGTTCAGGTGTTCCCGAAACAGCGGCGGACCGACGATGACGGCGACGACCCCGGTGGTTGCGCCGCCGGCGAGGAGCACCAAGGCTTGCGCCAGCAGGAGTCGCGCCCCGACTCCAGGACTGCGCCGCGACCTGGGTTGAATGCTCGTGTCTGTCCTCATTGGCCGCTTCCCATTCGGTATCCGACTCCGCGGACCGTGATCACATAGCGCGGGTCGGCGGGGTCATCCGACAATTTGCGGCGCAGATGTCCAATGTGGACGTCGACGAGATGTTCGTTGCCGCCCCAGGAGTCTCCCCAGACGGCCTCGAGGAGTTGGCGGCGGCTGAAGACCACGGCCGGCCGCGACGATAACGCGGCCAAGATGTCGAACTCGGTGCGGGTGAGCAGAACTGGTTCGTCGTCGATGAATACCTGTCGGCCCGCAACGTCGATGGACAACGGCCCGAAGGCCCGCGGCGGGGGTTCGTCGGCCGCGGCCGCAGCACTGGTCGGCGCTGCGACGGTGCGAGGCCGGCGCAACATTGCGCGGATCCGCGCGACCAGTTCGCGGGGACTGAAAGGTTTGGTGACATAGTCGTCGGCACCGACCGACAGGCCCACGATGGTGTCCATTTCGGTATCGCGTGCGGTCAGCATCACCACGTAGGCATCGGAGAACGTGCGAAGTTGGCGGCATACCTCCACGCCGTCGATGCCCGGCAACGCGAGGTCCAAGATGACCACGTCCGGGTCGATCTCACGGGCCTGGGCCAAGGCGTCGGCTCCGCTGTGGGCGAGGCTGACGTCAAACTGCTCGCGTCTGAGGTAGCTCGCCACGACTTCGGCCAGCGGCACCTCGTCGTCGACCACCAATGCTCGATATCCCGCCGAAGGGGTGACCGCAGGCTTGTCCATGTCTTCATCGTGCCGCCCCGAAAAGATTCAGGAACCCGCGACCCAAGTCTTGAGTGAATCTTCATAAAACCATCGTCGATTCGCTACTCGGCGGCATGAGTGTGGAATGCGAAGAAGGAGACGACCCGATGACGTGGTGGAACGAAGCCGGCGCCCACTGGGGTTGGGGCGGCTGCCTGCTGGCAATGATGATGCTGGTTGCGTTTTGGGGAGCTGTGATCGCCGCGCTGGCGGCGCTGCTCGGGGCGAACAGACCGCAGCGTCGGGAGGACATCGAAATTCAGCGCGACGCACAGGTACCCGGCCTCACCATTGATGATTGCGTCGCAACGACGAAACCCCCGCATTGGCGATGAACGGTGGGAGCGTCGGCACGACGATATTGACACGACGCACGTTCCTGGCGGCCACCCTCGCCGCCAGTACCGCCGCCATGGCCGCGTGCGGAAAGCCCACGAGCGCCAGCCCGGCTACGGATCCGATCGCGGTCGCTGAAGCCGCGCGGCCCCACACCGGGCGCACCGTCACTGCGGCGTTGACACCTGGGCCGGCGGACATCGACCTGGGCGGACCCGTCGCCCGCACACTGGCGTACAACAACATTGTTCCCGGACCGTTGATCCGCGCCAACGTCGGCGACGAACTGGCGATCAGCGTCACCAACGGTCTGGACCACCCGTCTTCGCTGCACTGGCATGGCATCGCGCTGCGCAACGACATGGATGGGGCAACGCCGGCGACCCCGAACATCGACCCGTCATCGAACTTCACCTACCGGTTTTCCGCGCCTCATCCCGGTACCTACTGGGCGCACCCGCACACCGGCCTCGACGCCGACTACGGGCTCTACGCGCCGGTCATCATCGACGATCCGGCCGAGCCGGGACGCTACGACGCCGAGTGGATCGTGGTGCTCGATGACTGGACCGACGGAATCGGTTCCAGTCCGCGGCAGCTCTACGAGGGGCTGCGTCCCGTCTCGGGAGCCGGCGGCCACTCGGGTGGCATGCCCGGTATGCCCGGCATGAGCGGAACACCAGGAATGCCAGGGGTTCCCGGTGTCGGAGGCGTTGGCGCAAGCGCACTTCTAGGGGGCGACGCGGGTGACATCAGCTACCCCTTCTACCTGGCGAACGGTCGCATTGCGGCGGCACCGACCACTTTCACCGCTCGCCCTGGGCAGCGGATAAGGATGCGGATCATCAACGCGGCATCCGATACCGCTTTTCGGGTCGCGCTGGCCGGGCACCGGATGACTGTCACCCATACCGACGGTTTCCCTGTGGTGACGACCGAGGTGGACGCGCTGCTGATTGGCATGGGTGAGCGCTATGACGTGCTCATCACCACCGGTGACGGCGTGTTCCCCTTCGTCGCCTCGGCCGAAGGGAAGAACGCGCTCGCGCGAGCCCTACTGTCCACCGGCGCCGGTGCCGCACCCGATCCGACGTTCATGCCACCCGAACTGCAGCGCCGGGTCGGCACCGTCGGCGTGTTCACCGCCGCGCCCGAGGCGGTCTTGGATGTCACCAGGGCCGATGTCGCTCTGTCGGCCCGGCTTTCCGGTTCCATGGCGTCCTACGACTGGACGATCAACGGCAGACCGTTCGAAGACACCGTCCCACTGACTGTAAGGCAAGGCCAGAAGGCGACGTTGACCTTCACCAATGCCACCATGATGTGGCATCCCATGCACCTGCACGGCCACACCTTTCAAGTGATCAAGCCGGACGGGACTCCGGGCCCACGCAAGGACACCGTAATAGTTCTGCCGATGCAGGAGCTGACGGTGGCGCTCGCCGCCGACAACCCGGGCGTCTGGATGATGCACTGCCACAACACCTATCACCAGGAAGCCGGCATGATGACGAGCCTGAACTACTCGCCCTAGCCCGGTGCCGCGCCCTTCCACGGTCAGCGGCAATGAGGCCCAAAGACCTTGAAGCGCAGTGCTCTTGACTCTGTCGGGACGAGACGCAAACCGTAAGACTGTGGCCAATCGGCCACGGATACATCAAGAGGAGGAACGGTCATGATGTTTTGGTACGACCACGACATGGGTTGGTGGGGATACGCGGGGATGGGCGTCGGGATGGTGCTGTTCTGGGGCTTGATCATCGTCGGTATCGTCGCTCTGATCAGATACACCACGGGCAGCTCACAAGCGCCACGCGGTGACGCGCCCACAGCCGAACAACTGCTAGCGGCGAGATTCGCCAGTGGCGAGATCGACGAAACGCAGTACCGCGAACGATTGGCGATACTGCGCGAGGCTGTGCGCCGATAACTGACGCCAGCGCCAAGCCCGCGGCGGGGGAGTTCCGCGCCGCGGGCGTATTCGCTAAAGCGTGAGGTGCCCAGCCTGGGGTTATGGTGCGGTGTGGGCCCTGCGGTACTCGTCGCCCCCTGGCGGCACTGTCGCAACGTGGACGTCTTCCGTCTGCCCGGGGGATGCGCTGCTGGTGAACCGGCGAAGCCGCAGGCTGTTGCTGACCACGAAGACCGAGCTGAAGGCCATTGCGGCGCCGGCGATCAGCGGATTGAGTAGGCCCAGTGCCGCTAAGGGAAGTGCGGCGACGTTGTAGGCGAAGGCCCAGAACAGGTTTCCCTTGATGGTCCTCAGGGTTGACCGGGCCAATCGAATGGCGTCGGCGGCTGCGCGCAGATCACCACGTACCAGTGTCAGGTCGGATGCCTCGATGGCGACGTCGGATCCGGTGCCCATCGCCAGGCCCAGATCGGCCTGTACCAGTGCGGCGGCATCGTTGACGCCGTCGCCGACCATGGCGACGGTTCGCCCCTGCGCTTGCAGGCTTTTGATGGTGTCGACTTTGTCGGCAGGGAGGACTTCGGCGATCACGTCGTCGGGGTCGATGCCGACCTCTGCGGCGACGGCGAGGGCGGCGCGCCGATTGTCGCCGGTCAGCAGAAACGGACGCAGGCCGAGCTTGCGGAACTGGCCGATGGCGTCCGCGGAGGTGCCCTTCACCGTGTCGGCGACGACGATGACGCCGCGCACCGCCCCGTCCCAGGCCACCCATACCGGGGTGTGGCCCTGGGACTGAGCGTGTTCGGCGGCGGAGGTGAGGTCGTCGGGGGCTGTCAGCGACCAGTCGTCGGTAAGCCAGCTGAGTCGTCCAACCAGGACCGCATGGCCGGCGACGACGCCGCTGACGCCGTAGCCGTTGTGGTTGGAGAAGTCTTCGACCGCTGGCAGCGTGCCGCCGGCGGCTGCTGAGGCGGCGATCGCTTCCGCGATGGGGTGTTGAGACGCGCTCTCCAAGGCTCCGGCGAACTCGAGGAGCTCATCGGAGTTCTGGCCTGCGCCGGGATGCACCCCCACGAGACTCATGCGGCCGGTGGTGACGGTTCCGGTCTTGTCGAGCACGATGGTGTCGACTCGGCGGGTGGACTCGAGCACCTGCGGTCCCTTGATCAGGATGCCCAGTTGGGCGCCGCGGCCGGTGCCGACCATGAGGGCGGTGGGGGTGGCCAGGCCGAGCGCGCAGGGGCAGGCGATGATCAGGACGGCGACTGCCGCGGTGAATGCGACTGTCGCTGAATGGCCGGTGAGCAGCCAGGCCGCCAGCGTTGCGACCGACAGCGCCAGGACGATGGGTACGAAGACCGCCGAGACCCGGTCGGCCAGGCGCTGTACCGATGCCTTGCCGTTCTGGGCGTCTTCGACCAGGCGCGCCATCTGCGCGAGTTGGGTGTCGGCGCCGATTCGGCTGGCGCGGACGAGCAGTCGCCCACCGGCGTTGACGGTGGCACCGGTGACTTGGTCGCCGGGACGGACCTCGACGGGCACGGATTCCCCGGTGAGCATCGATGCGTCGACTGCCGACGAGCCGTCGGTCACGACCCCGTCGGTGGCGATCTTCTCACCCGGTCGCACCACGAATACGTCTCCGACGCTAAGTTCTGCTGTTGGAATGCGGATTTCGGTACCGTTGCGCACGACGGCGACGTCTTTGGCGCCCATGTCGAGCAGGGCCCGCAGCGCGGCACCGGATCGTGTCTTGGCGCGCGCCTCGAAGTAGCGGCCGGCCAGAATGAACACCGTCACCGCGGCGGCGACTTCGAGGTAGATGTGCTCGGTCTCGGAACCCGCGTCGGGTAGCAGACTGAAGGCCATCCTCATCCCCGGCATGCCGGCGTGTCCGATGAACAGCGCCCACAGTGACCACAGGTACGCCGCACCGACGCCCAGTGAGATCAGGGTGTCCATCGTGGCGGCGCGGTGGCGGGCGTTGGCCCAGGCTGCGCGGTGAAACGGCAGGGCACCCCACACCACGACGGGCGACGCCAAGGTCAGCGCAAGCCACTGCCAGTTGGTGAATTGCAGCACGGGGATCATCGACATCGCGATCACGGGCACCGTCAGCACCAGGGAGATCAGCAATCGGCTCCGCACGGAGTCGGCTTCGCCCGTGTCCGGGCCGGAATCCGCAGTCGGGGCGGCGTCGTTCGGCGCCGCGGGGGCGGTTGCGGTGTAGCCGGTTGCTTCCACCGCGGCGATCAACACCGCCGGATCGACGGAGTTGGGGTAAGCCACCTTCGCCTTTTCGGTCGCATAGTTGACGCTGGCCTCGACCCCATCGATCTTGTTCAGTTTCTTTTCGATCCGGGCTGCACACGATGCACAGGTCATCCCGCCGATCGACAACTCGATGCTGTGGGGTTGATCGACACCGACGACGTGATTCGGCAGGCTCATGCTCTGTCCTTTGGTTCGGGTACGGCGCAGGGTCGGAGCGCTAGCGAGATTGATCGGTGGATAGGCGGTAGTCGCCGGCCTCATCGAGTGCGGTGGTGACCTGCTCCGTGGTCAGTGGTGTGTCGCTGGAAACCGTCACTGTGGATATGCCGCCGGCAACCAGATCGACATGAACGTCGGTGACACCGGCGAGTGCGCCGAGTTCTGCGCTCACCGCGGCGACGCAGTGGCTGCAGGTCATGCCGGTCACGGCGTAGGACTTGGTGGTTGTGGTCGTGCTCATGGCGTTCTCCTTGACCGATGCTGGTGGGTGTGACCTCGGTGCGCAGCAACTGCAGCCCGAGGAGGTGGGGGGAATCAGGGGCAGGGTGGCGGTGAGCTGTCGGGTCATTTCTGGCCACTTTCGCTTGCGGGATGGGCGGTTTCGGATGTGTGCTCAGGAACGGACGAGACGCGCGATTGCTGCCGAGGCTTCATCGATCTTCTGCTCGGCGATGTCGCCGCCCTGGTGGACTGCGTCACGGACGCAATGGGAAAGATGTTCGTCGAGAAGCGACAACGCCACCGACTCCAACGCTTTGGTTGCCGCCGATATCTGGGTGAGCACGTCAATGCAGTACGCGTCCTCGTCGACCATGCGTGCAAGGCCGCGGACCTGCCCCTCAATTCTGCGCAGTCGCTTGAGATGTGCGTCCTTCGAGGCTGCATACCCGGGTGTCGCCGTATCCATGACTCCTCCTCCGTGGTACCCCATGGGGGTATAGGAGCAATATACCCCTATGGGGTATCAATCTGTCAAGGGGCCAACGTCACCAGAAGTGCGACGGATACCTCAGCTGCATGACCGGGCCCGCCCGTGTGGGCGTCGAGGGTGTGCAATTCAGCGTGCCGATTGGCCCTCCCGCGTGCGGCGCATCAGCCCGCCGCATGATCATCAAGCCGACCCGCCCCGTTGCTCATATGTTCCCGCGCGGGTCGATTACTTTGGCCGCACCCGATTCCATGTGATTCCTGAGCTGCCAGATGTTGGAGCCGACCAAGTAGGTGTTGATCGCAGGATCTGGTGTGATCTTCAGGAAGCAGATTCGTGTTTCGCCGCGGCGGTAAGACTCTTCGTAAGCCTTGAGGATTCGGCGGCCTATCCAGAACTGGCGGAAGGCATCCCGCCCTTCGTCGTCAGTCCAGTCGAGGATCTTCGCGTGTCCGCTCAACTGGAGGGTTGCTGGTGGGAGAAACCACAGGAGCCGCCTCGGCAGCGGAACCACGAGCGAGACCCGCGGATGCCGCACGACATTGCGCGCCTTCTTCAGGTGCCGGCGGGTCATTACGAAGATGGAGATGGCACCGCCGAGCTCAGACACGCGGTAGTTGACTCCCGCTGAGCACGGTTTGCCCTCTTCGTCGGTCGTCGAAAGTACCGCAAACGTTCGCTTCCGTAGATGGCCGAGAACGACCTCGAAGGTGACAGGGTGATTCTTCACCTTGACGTCCGGTGGCTCGGTGACCGACGAAGGGCGTGGAGTCGTTGCAAAGAGCCCATGGTGTGCACTCCGGGGTGCATGCGCGGACGGGGTACCTGCCAGGCCCACTCCCGGAAGGTCACGACAGCACCGCCACCAGCGTCGCCACGATCCAGAGTGCCGCCGCAGCGGAGAGCAGCCACCGAAATGTCGAGTGCAGCGCGAAATTCACCAACGCCATGACCCCAATCGACGATGCGCCGGCGACCGCCAGTACCGCCACTGCCGACGACTCGGCGTTACGAATGTCGGTGGCTGCCAGGTAGATGGTGAGTGTCCCGGTAGCCACTGCGTATCCGCCGAGGACGATGAACACCAGACGCAGCCACTCACGCAGGCTCGGTACGGCAGCATCGATCTCGCCCGCGGTGCGGCGTAGATAGCGCAAGTCCTCGGGCAGCAGTGCAGGCCGGGCCAACAGAAAGAACCCCCCAATCCCGACGAGGATCGCGCCACCGACGCCGAACAGCCATGCGGCGGCGATCATCAGGTCGACTTCCCGCCGCGGGTGAGGACCACTGAGGCCACGATCAATAGCCCACCCAGCCAGACGAACCCAGTTAGTAATGGCCAGGTTTCGTCGAAACGTGAGGTGAGACTGGTATCGAATAGCAACCTGGTCACGCCGTACCCGGGAAGAAACTGGGCCCACTCACAGGTGCCCGCCGGCGTGGGTGTCACGCAGGAGCGGGAAGCGCGATCCCAGCCAGCCGCCGAGCAGGTACACGGTCAACGGGACGCCGTACATCTCGGTGAACAACGCCACCAAGAACGCGGTGTAGCCGCCCATCGCCCGCCAATCTCGATGCGTTCTCGGACGAAAGAAGCTCAGCCCAAAAGCCATGAACAACAACGTGTTCACGATCACCAGCGGCCATAATCCGTAGGCTGCATCTGCCATCGCCAAGACCTCCTGATCGGTGATGGACGTGGAGGTTTATGACCGTCCCGCAGAGTCGCGATGCTCCGGCGTATCGGACCGGTCATGCTTGGTGTCGTTACCGTGCCCGCCGCCCATTCCGCCCATCATGAACATCATCATCACTGGGCATGCCAGCGCAAAGAGCAGCAGCGCCGACGTCGACAGCGGAACACCGATGGCCAGCGCAGTTACGAAAGCGGCGGCCAAGGCCAAGGCGTACCAGGGTAGGTACTGTGTTTTCATCTCGAGGTCCTTCCGTTCGGGCCGCCCTCAAGCATGCGCTTCTACCCTGGCGATGCCCATGGAACTACGTAGGTGATACGTAGGACGAAAGTCCCTGTCTGATTCGCCCAGAGGCCCTATGGCGGCCAACGCGATCGTTCTCGTCGGCGTCGGCGTCGGCGTCGGCGTCGGCGTCGGCGTCGGCGTCGGCGTCGGTGCTGGCATCGGCGGTAGGCGTCGCATCCGGTCTGCGGCACGGTCATCACGAGCCGGCCGGTGTGAAACCCGATCACCACGGTCGGACGATCGGACACGCGGACGATCACGGTCGTGCGGCGCCACCCGCTACGTAGCCGGTCGTCGAGTCAGCCGGCACGCCAGCGACACCGGCGCCTGTCGGCTCCTTCGCCTGAGTCGCTTCACCACGAAACGGGCGTTGATCACAACCACGACCAGTAGTGAGTCAACCGCGGCCCGGTGGACTGGTACGTCGAGAACTTCGTCAGGTGTACGTGATGGGGGCAAAAAGGCGCCTTGCCGACTGTCGCACCACCTACTGGGAGTGCCTTCGTTAGATCTGCCAGTCTTGGGCGCCGTCGTTTTGGTTGTAGGTGCCGACGGAGTTCTTGACGACCACGGGGTCTCCACTGCCGAAGTTGTCATAGAACCATTGAGCGTTGGCCGGACTGAGGTTTGGACACCCGTGGCTGACATTGCGCTTGCCTTGATCAGCGACTGACCAGGGCGCACCGTGAACGAAGATGCCGGCGTTGTTGATCCGCACCGCGTCTTGAACTTTGAGCTTGTAACCTTCGGCCGCGTCGACCGGCACACCATAGGTGGAGGAGTCCATCACCATGTCGGCGAACTTCTCGAGCACGTAGTAGGTGCCGTTGGGTGTTTCGTATCCCGGCTTTCCCAAAGACACCGGCATGGTCTTCTCGAGTGAGCCGTTGCGCATGACCTCCATTTGGAGGGTGGCGTTGTCGATGGTCGCCACCAACGAGTCGCCGGTGCGGAAGCTCGATTTCGTGCCGCTGGCATCGATGTTCACCGTTGTGTTGGCGGGCCAGAAGTCGATGGGCCGCCATCTGAGTTGGGTCGCGCTCATCCAGTAGAACTTCCCGGGGACCGCAGGGGTGGAGGAGATGTGAACGGCTTGCTCGGCCAGCGCGCGGTCGGCGATCGGCCGTTGGAAGTTGATAATGATCGGCTTGGCCACCCCGACCATCGCGCCATTGACGGGATTGAACGTCGGCGGCGCGAACACCGGTTCGCCCACGTAGGGTGCAGGGTTCTGCCCAGGCGGTGTGGGCCCGGCCGGGGGCGCCGGCCGTGAAGGATCACTTAGCGGACCCTGGATCGAATCGGGGGGGAGGACGAACGGTTCTGGCGGGGATCCCGGCTTTGCCATCGGATCGATCGGCGCCGGCGGTCCGGGAAGGGGCGGCTCCGCCGCGGCGGAGCCGGTGCTCAGCATTAGTGCGCCGGCGAGGCCAGTCGCGGCCAACATCAGTCCCAGCTTGCGCACTAGCCGCCGCTCCATAACCGGTCTCCTCGCCTAGATTCTTCCGCCGTGCAACCCAAGAAGCACGACGAGTACTTCCAAATCTACTACCTACGTACGTTGGCAGTAGGTCGACCGATTTCGCTTACCGTGCGGTGCGGCAGTGGCTCCGTGTGGACAACCGCCACGTACGTCCGTAACCTAACCGTGATCTACGTATCGAGACCGTACTTGGTTCCTGCGCAACGAAAGGACATCCGACGTCGTGATCCTTGAACCGATCCGGCGGATCTCCCGTTCGCTGGTGCGGTCGCTTGTCGGCGCGGTCGCTGTTGCGACCTTGCTGTGTGTCGCGGTCGTCAGCGACGTCAACGCCGATCCGGCATCGGACGCACTGGCCCGCATGAATGAGCTGTCCCGCCAGGCAGAGCAGACCACTGAGGCTATGCACACCGCACAGATCGACTTAGACGCCAAACTCGCCGTGCAGGCGGACGCGGAAGCGAAGAACGCCATCGACAGGTCGGCCGTCGACGTGGCCAACGCCGAACTGGCGAAGTACCAGGCGGCGGTAGACAAGGTGGCGGCGGCCGCATACATGGGTGGCAGCACCGACGGGCTTACTGCGGCCCTCACTGCGTCCTCACCCCGGGACTTGATCGACCAACTGTCGATCCAGAAGACCATGTCAACGCAAATGGCAGCGGATATGGCGGCGTTCAAGTCGGCTAGCCAGCGGGCCGCCCAAGCCGCGCAGAGATCGGCAGATTCCGCCGTGCAGGCTCGCCTAGCCGCGGATCAGGCAACGAAGGTCCGCGCTGAGTTGCAGGCTAAGCAAAGCGATCTGCGCGCCCAGATAGCCGCAGTCCAAGCCCAGTTCGAGGTGTTGACACCGGATCAGCGCGCGATACTCGCTGACCCCGGCCCTCCACCTCCACCCGTCCCCGGCGAGCCGAATCCCGATGACCCCGCGATCGTCGCGATGCCCGATCCGCCGGCGGCGGGTGTGGCGCCGACTCCGTCGAGCGGCGAGGGTGCCGCGGTGGTGCAGGCAGCGTTGACGCGGGTGGGGTCGCCGTACTCATGGGGTGCGACGGGCCCGAATTCTTTCGACTGCTCGGGACTCATTAAGTGGGCGTTCCTGCAGAGTGGCAAGTCCTTGCCGCGTTCAAGCCAGGCATTGGCGGAAGGGGGCCAACCGGTCGCTGTCACTGACCTGCAGCCCGGAGACATCGTGACCTTCTATGCCGATGTCTCTCATGCGGGTATCTACATTGGCGATGGGATGATGGTTCACGCGTCGACGTACGGAACGCCGGTGAAGGTCGCGCCGATCTCCTCCGCGCCGATTCATAACGTCCGGCGGTACTAGGTCGCCGCCGCTAGGTGGCGCGGCGGCGACTGCTGAAGACCTGGTGCTGAGGGCCGTCCATTCGTTGATCTCGTCGATAGTGTGAGCGAGGGGTACGGTCGGGTCGGGAAGTGTCCCAGGCCAGGGCCGACGTGGGCTCGCGGACTGAGGTGAGCGGACCCTGTGGCGGCTCCGTGTCTCTTCTGCTGGCCGTCTATTCGACAGCGGTGAGGACGTTCACGGAGGCACCGTCGTCAGTGGAGGTGTAGATCGCGGTATCCGTGGCGATGTAGACCTGGCCGTCGCTAGCGGCGAGAAGGGCCTGAGGTTTGGCGCTCAGGGTGTGTCGTGGCTGCCAGGTCTGCCCGTTGTCGGTGCTGGTGTAGAGGGTTCCTGCGAGGTCAGCTCCGAGCAGGGGACCACGATCGGGCCAGCTGACGAGCGCCAGTGTCGGTGCACCGCTGACTGGGTCGAACGTCATTGCGCCGTCGGTGCTTCGGAGGAGCCCTTGGCGTGTGGTCGCGAGGATCTCGTCGGCGTCCGCGGGTGATACTGCTAGGTCAGAGGCGGGGATTTCTGCTCGCCGCTGCCAGGACTGCTCATCGAGGCTGACCATCACAGCGCCCGACTGGCTGTCGTGACCGTAGACCCGGCTGTGGCGGTACTCGAGTGCGTGAAAATCGGCGCTGCCGTGCAGCGACAGGGATTCCCAGGATTGGCCGGCGTCGCTGCTCTTGATCAGGCCCAGGTGTGGCAGTTGTTGACGGTCAGCCGGATCGGGGTGGCCGCTGGCCAAGAATTCGTCAGGCCCGGCAATGGTGAAGCCCATGAAGTCCTGGGCGAGATCGCCGACTCGTTGTGGCGCCCGATCGGGCTCTACTGTGTAGAGGCCGTAATGAGTGGCGACATAGAGGGTTTCGTCGGACGGGTTGATGCCGAGACCGTGGATGTGCACCATGCCCGGCACTATCGCGGGCGGCGCGCTGTCGGGGGCGTTCGACGAACACGCCGCGACGAGGGCTCCGGTCAGAATTGCGGCAACGAATCTGCGGAGCTGCACGGTGAAACCTTCCGGTCGCGGACTATCTACGTAGTGCAATAGTAGATGGGCGGCACAGGGCATCGGCGCGACGCTGCTATGACGCCCTGGGCAGGGCTGCGTGTACCGACAGGACAGTGAGGCTTCTTCATCAAGTCTTCATCGGGACACGAACCGACCCATACTCGGAATCTTGAGGCTGGACCGAGGCGGCGAGAGCGCTTGCCGCGTGGCCTGGTGTCACGAAGTTGTATGAGAAGGATGCGCGATGCAGCACAAGCGATGTGGAACTGGGTTTGCGGCGTTGGCGGCGTCGGCCCTGTTCATCACTGCTGTTCGAATGCGACAACAGACTCTCAGTCATCGCCGAGCGCTGCGAGCAGCGACGCGGCCCACAACGACGCTGATGTGACCATCGATGCCGGGCAGACCTATGTCCAGGATGACGACACCGGGATCGGGGTCGCGCGCGACGGCGATCGCGTCGACGCCGTTGCCGGCCACGACCGCCTCGAACTGCTCGCGTTCTAGATAGCTGGCCACCACTTCGGCCAGGGGAAGTTCGTCGTCGACGACCAGGACAGGGTATCCCTTCGCCTGCTCAGGTGTACCCGGGTGATCCTCCATATCCCGCATGGTGCCCGCTGAAGCAGCCGCGGCAGCGCACGACCGCCCGAAGCGGCGCGATCTTCAGCAGATTTTTACGAGACTCATACCGATTACGTCCTTCGGCTGGGAGACGCTCACGGTGGAGGAGGGCCTGACATGCGCTGGCTGATGGACGTCTGCCCGAACAGTCTCGGGTGGCAAACGTGGCTGATCCTGTGCGCCGTCATTGTCGTGATGTGGGCCGCCGCCATCGCCGGCGCGACGGCCCTGTTCCACGCTTCTGGCCGGCCGCGCCGCAGGCAGCGGCGTGAGGCAATGGAGGAGCCTGTTCGCAGCGGCCACGTCGGGGCGGAGTGACTGGTCAGCGACGCGGCCGAACGTAGCGCTCGCGCGGGGTGTCAGTATTCGATCAAGCGCGTGACGTAGGGCGTCATGCCGGAGCTGCGTACGGGTGAGATTTTGACCACTGACCCCGTGTAGGGGGCTTCGATCATCATGCCGTCGCCGAGGTACATGGCTTCGTGCTGGCTGGCGTTGGGGCCGTAGAAGATCAGATCGCCGCGCTGCATCTGCGATGACGGAACTTTGCGGCCGGCGTTGTACTGGGATCCGGAGTAGTGGTCGAGCTTGATGCCGACTCCAGCGAAGGCGTAGAGCATGAGGCCGGAGCAGTCGAAGCCGACGGTGCTGGCTCCTTGATCGATTCCCCGAGAGGGCCCGTTGGCGTTGCCACCGCCCCATGAGTAGGGAACGCCGAGTTGTGACATGGCGCGTCGGATCACGAACTCCGAGGCCTGGCGGCCGTACAGGCGGGGGATGCGTCCATTGGTGATGCCGGGATCTGCAGCAGCGGTCGCGGGGGAGAGGATGCCCAGTTTGGTGAGGAAGTTTCGGCCCATGTCGGCGGTGAGTTGCAGCGAGGTCGCCATGATTTTGAGGACGGCGTTGATGATGGCTATGGGGTCGCCGGCCACATTGGCGCTGGGCACCATCGGCAGCGTGGTGTCCCACTGGCCGACGCCCGACCTGTATGCCGGTGCCGGGCCGGAGCGGTCCCATTGGCCGCTCGGCGGCACCGGGGTACGGGGTTGTGCGGCCGTGGGCTGGCGCGTGGTGGCTGCTACCGGTCGGGCAGTAGTGAGTCGGGTTTGTGCGGAGTCGCGTTCGGCGGCCAACCGGGTGAGGTCGGACTGCTGATCGGTGAAAGCGCGTTGCGCGGCAACGAGTTCGGCGACTGCACCGTCCTGCCGTCGTTGCGCTTCGGCCGCTGCTGCGTCGGCGTCCAGCCGGGCCTGTTTGGCGGCTGAGAGTCGGTTGGCGTGTTCGGTCTGGCTTCGGCGAAGATCGTCTTTGACCGTACTGAAGGCGATGAGGTAGGTCTGCTGCATTGAGGCTGCCGAGAGGATGTCTTCGGGGCTATTTGCCAGCGGCAGTGAGCGCGAGGGACCGTTCATATAGGTCGAGGCGGCGAACTCGTCGAAACGCTGCTGCGTGGCGTCGATGGCGGTTTGGCTGTCGGCGAGTGCTTTCTCGCTGTCGGCGAGTGTGCGGTGCGCCTCGGCGACCGCCTCGCGGGCGGTGGCAAGCTCAACCAGCGTCCGATTGACGCTCTCCTGCTGGTGTTGGATGTCCGCGCCGATATCGGCGACGTGCTGGTTGGCTTCGGCGACGGCGGCGACAAGTCCTGCGACCGTTTCGCTGTCACCATCAGGTTCGCTTCCGTGGCCGGCCGTTGCGATGCCGGAGGTGTGAAGCACCAGCACCGCAAAAATCACCCCGGTGGTGAGAAGTGAAGTGAGGCGCCGCATCAATTCTCCTGTGGGGTGGCTGCCGGTGACCGCGAGTCTGCGCCGAGGTGTCATGTGCGACGGCCTATTAGCGCTGTAACTACGTAGTTGCTAAGTACGTAGGTGGAACGTACATCACTGCAGCATCAGGAGAAACGCCTGTCACAGTCTCAACTCGGTAACACCTGACCGGACGGCAGCATTTGCTCTTTGGCCCGAGGGGCCGCTGCCTTGAACCGGATTTCATTGGCGCGCGCCTTTGCGAATCAACATCGGTGGCGCAGCCGCAGTGAGGTCCCCTGCATTTGGGCTGTTGGCGGCTACATTGGAGGCTGCAGGGTGCCGCGCTGTGCGAATCGGCCACCTCGTTAGAGCGAGCAGGAGTTGCGGCGGATGGAACAGCGAGGATTCGGCGATCTCGAAGCGGTGGTCATGGACTGGGTGTGGGATCACCAGGAGCCGGTCACCGTACGCGACGTGTTCGAAGACCTGTCTGAGCAGCGGGCAATCGCGTACACCACGGTGTTGTCGACCATGGACAACCTGTATCGCAAGCGGTGGCTCAAACGGCAGCGCAACGGCAAGGCCTATGTATACCGGGCGGCGATGAGTCGTGAGGAGCGGTCGGCGCGGCTGATGAAAGCTGCCTTCGACTCCGGCGGCGACACCAACACTGTGCTGGCATTTTTTGTCGAGCAGATGAGTGCAGAGCAATCAGCCCAACTGAAGGCGGCGCTGCGTAAGGGGCGGCGATCATGACGACGGCGCTGTGGCTGGTGCTCTACGGCGCAGTGCTGGCGTGGCTTGCTCCACCGGTACTGCGGCGCCTTACTGGTGGCGGGGTCAGCCCGTCCATGGGTGTGGCCGCCTGGCTGGCCACGGTTGCCGCCGTGCTTGCGGCATGGCTGGCGGCAGTGGTGCTGGTGGTCAACGCGACGTCAAACAGCATCCTCGACGGCTCGGTCGTGACCCTCTGCCTGGAACTGTTCGGCTTCTCCGATCACACCCCGCTGGCGGGACGCCTCGGCTCTATTGCGCTCATCGGCGGGGGGCTGCTGACCTCGGCGGTCGTGGCGCTGCGACTGGGTCGCTGCCTGGCCGGACTGCGCACCCGAAGCCACGAGCACGCACATGCCGCGCGGATCGTCGGTCGGCCCACTGACCATCCCCACGTCGTTGTCGTCGAGGCCGACCTTCCCGCCGCCTACTGTGTCATCGGCCGCCCCCATGCGGTCGTCGTGACCTCGGCGGCCGTGAAATCGTTGAACCGAGCGCAACTGAAAGCGGTTCTCGCGCACGAGGATGCGCACCTAACAGGGCATCATCACCACATTCTCATGGTGCTGCGTGCCCTTGCCGCCACCCTTCCTCACCTTCCCTTGTTCGACTGCGCACATCAGGCAGTGGCGGAACTGCTGGAGATGTGCGCTGACGACACCGCCGCTCGTCGCGTCGGCACTCGTCCTTTACTCACGGGGTTGCTTGCACTGGCCGGTCACCGACCTCCGGTGGCCGAAGGTCTGGCAGCCGCGGCAACGGCGGTCATCGCCCGCGCCGAGCGACTGGTCACCCCGACGCAACGGCACGTGCGGTGGCGTCACCGCGCTCTCCTGGTTACCGCCATCGCCGCCATGATCGCCACTCCGGCATTCATCCAGGTGCTCTGCCACCACTAGGTGCCCGCCGAACTCATCCGATCTGGCTGGGGGTCGGAGAAGCGCACTTGGACGGACGCGGGCCCTTCGGCGGTCGGGTATTGGCCCACCCAGCAAATCCCTCCCTGACTGCCTGACGGCTGAGGCTACATCCCAAATTACCTACGTAGTCAAACCGTAGATGACCAGTGCAAACGCGGTGTCGCCGAGGTCGATTGGTTGCACGCATAGCGTCGAAATGAGCAGTACAGCAACGCTATCGGGCGAATGCCGTGAATGCGCTGACCGCTTCGCGCGGGCCGCCGAAGGTGACTGTCGCGGGCAGGTCACGACACGGCGTCAACTGCACGGCGGCAACTCCCTTCGGCGATCCGCTGCTACAGTCGGCAACATCGTGAGCTACATCGACCGGAGTTCCTCGCAGCGCCGACGCGCAGTCGTCGCTGTGTTTCTCGCGTTCTGGACCATCCTCGTGGCAGCGGAATGGGCGCTACCGGGGACCGAGGCGGCGCCAGCCCATGGACCCCACCCCCTTGCGAGCGCGGTGGGCGCGCCGGTGGCTGTCCAGCTCGACCATCAGCACATCTCCCTGGGCGGGATCGCGCCGTCACCGGAGTCTTTCGCTGAAGCCGTCCTGCGGCGGGGAACGGTCACGCTAATTGCCCTGGCTTTGGTCAGCGCTCTGGCTGTGTTGCCAGCGCTATGGCGCTACGCGCCGCTTGCTCCTATCCGCGGTCCTCCGCGCTCACCCGTCGCACAGACCGGCCGGGACGTGCTCGTCCGGCTCTGCATCGCGCGTCGCTGATCGGCTAGCGTCAGGCCCCGCCTTTCTGGACCGGGGCCGGTGACCGCTGCCCGCCACCAGCAGCCGCGCGACAGTCGCGGCGTCAACAGAAGCGACATCCCCGACATGAATCACGCTGTTTCGATCAACCATGCCCACGACACAGACCGATTCAAGCACCTACGGCTGGGCCGCTTTGAGCGTCCGGCCACTATGGTCGGGCAGACGCCCGTCCTGAGGATCGGCGCGCCGTTCACCACCGCGGGGCAGGGCTTCTGGGCCAAACTTGAAGGCTTCAACCCGGGCGGAATGAAAGACCGGCCCGCTCTGCATATGGTCGAGCGCGCGCGCACTCGTGGGGCGCTTGCCCCGGGCGCCCGTATCGTCGAATCAACGAGCGGTACCTTGGGATTGGGGCTTGCTCTCGCGGGCACTGTGTACGGCCACCCCGTCACCTTGGTCACCGACCCCGGCATGGAACCGATCATCCAACACATGCTCGCCGCCTTCGGCGCGCACATCGAACTGGTCACCGAGCCCCACGAGCGCGGCGGCTGGCAGCAGGCCCGCACGGAACGCGTTCAAGAGATTCTGGCCACCGATCCGCACGCATGGCACCCCGACCAATACAACAACCCGGACAATGTGGAGGCCTACCGCGGGCTGGCGATCGAAGTGAATGAACAGCTGGGATCTGTCGATGTGCTGGTGTGCTCCGTCGGTACCGGGGGACACTCGGCAGGCGTGGCGCGAGTCCTGCGGGAATTCAATCCGGACCTGCGGCTGATCGGCGTCGACACGGTGGGCTCCACCATCTTCGGGCAACCCGCCACCACTCGACTCATGCGCGGCCTCGGCTCAAGCATCTACCCCGGCAACGTCGACTACGGCGCTTTCAACGAAGTGCACTGGGTCGCGCCGGCGGATGCGGTATGGGCCTGCCGAACCCTGGCGGCCACCCATTATGCCAGTGGCGGGTGGAGCGTCGGCGCGGTCGCGTTGGTGGCAGGGTGGGCTGCGAGGAACAGCGACCCGGGCACTACGGTCGCCGCCATTTTCCCCGACGGCCCACAGCGTTATTTCGACACCGTCTATAACGACGACTACTGCCGCACCCACGGTCTGTTGGACAAGGTGCCGCCGAATCACCCTGCCTGCATTGACGACCCGCTGGCACAGGCGGTCACGGCCTGGACGCGGTGCCCCGTGGTCGTCGACCCCACGCAGGTGGTGTCGTGATGACACTGCTGTCCGGGTTCCGCAGTTTCGGCTGGCCAAGCCGCATGCTGATGGTCAACCAGTTCGGGATCAACCTCGGTTTCTACATGCTCATGCCGTATCTGGCCGGCTACCTGGCTGGGCCCCTGGGTTTGGCGGCATGGGCCATCGGGCTCGTTCTCGGGGTTCGCAACTTCTCCCAGCAGGGCATGTTCATCATCGGTGGCACGTTGGCCGATCGCCTGGGCTTCAAGCCCCTCATCGTGAGTGGATGCGTGCTGCGGACTGCGGGATTCGGGCTTCTGGTGGTCGCCGATTCGCTGCCGGCGGTGTTGGTCGCCTCGGCGGCAACGGGTTTTGCCGGGGCACTCTTCAACCCAGCTGTGCGGGCGTACTTAGCCGCCGACGCGGGCCCTCGTCGGTTGGAAGCGTTCGCGCTGTTCAACGTGTTCTATCAAGCGGGCATCCTCGCGGGGCCGCTGGTGGGCCTGGCGTTGATGTTCGTTGACTTCAAAATGACTGCTGCGGCGGCGGCGCTGGTTTTCGCGGGGCTGACGGTGGCGCAACTGTTCGCTCTGCCGCAACGTGCTGCGACTCCGACACAGGAGAAGACTTCGGTGCTTCAGGATTGGCGGGCGGTTGCGGCCAACCGTTCGTTCCTGTTATTCGCAGCGGCGATGATCGGGTCCTATGTGCTGTCGTTTCAGGTGTACCTCGCGATGCCGCTGCAGGCGCGGTACCTGTTTCCGCAGAACGACTCCGTGGTCACAGCGATGATTTTCGTGGTCTCCGGAGTTGTCGCGGTCATCGGGCAGATGCGCATCACACGGTGGTTTGGGCGGCGTTGGGGTTCGGGGCGCTCACTGGCGATCGGCATGGTGATTCTGGCGCTGTCGTTCCTGCCGCTGATCGTATTGCCCGATGACGAGCGTGCCGGCCGCGTTGCTGCGGCTACAGCGCTGCTGATCGCGACGGCCGTGCTGGCGGTCGGCTCGGCTGCGGTGTTCCCGTTCGAAATGGATACCGTCGTCTCCCTGGCCGACAACCGTCTCGTCGGAACGCATTACGGCTTCTACAACACGATCGTCGGTGTTGGCATCCTCGTCGGCAACCTGGCAACAGGCTCGCTGATGCAACTCGCCAGAGACGTTGGGCAGCCGGAACTTCTGTGGGTGTTGTTGACAGTCATCGGATTACTGTCGGCGGCTGCCCTGTGCCGCCTGGATCAGCGAGGACGACTGCGACCAGCGCCGAGGGCCGCTAGTGACGCAAACCGGCGCTGAACTTGCCACTTGGCGCGTCACCTACGTAGTAACTACGTAGATGGCGGTAGGCTGTCTCGTGTGGCGCAGTGAGGAATGCGTGAGCGCGAGTTTGTTTCCTTGAACGGCTGGGAGAGTGCCACGACGATCGAGTCGCACCGTCTTGTCGCTGGTTCCGTACCCCCAGCGGCGGCCGCCGGCCGCATCCGCGTGCTACTCGTAGAGCCTCGACGCATTTATGCGACCACCGTGGCGCGACACTTACGCGCCGGCGATTTCGCCGTGGAGGTGGCCTCCTCACCAGCTGCTGCACTCATAGGGTTGCGCGATCGTGATCCCGATGTGGTCGTGGTGGGCGTCGGCACTCAGGGGCGGGGCAAGGCCATGCTTGACCGCATCAGTCAGGAAACTCAAGTCGGCGTGGTCGCTCTCAGTGACGGTGATATCACTCCGCTGCTCATTAGTACGGGGGTCGTCTGCGTGGGCGACATCGAAGCACTGAACCGGCGAATCCGTCTGGCGCTGAGGCATTGCCGTGTCGACGGCGAACCACGTGGCGGTGGCCACGGCGACGAGACGCATCGCCGCGAGATCGGGGATCTCCTTATTGACGTGGCCGCGCGTCGGGTGTTCCTCCGCGGCGAGCCGTTGCCGCTCACCCGCACAGAGTTTGAGATTCTCTGCACGCTGGCGGAGAGTCTGGGTGAACCGGTGACGTGTCGTCAATTGCAGCTGAGCCTGTGGGGGGATGCGTCTGACGGTGGCCGGTCCACTCTGGCGGTCCATGTGGGTAATCTTCGACGCAAGCTGGGTGACGTTCCGCACTCACCGCGGTATCTCCGTACGGTGCGCGGGACTGGCTACTGCCTCTCAGGCGAAGTGGGGCAGCAAGTGCCTGGTGCGTCGTCGTGATCCGATTGGTCACTGGTTGCAGCGAGCAGTCAGCTTTCGATGATGCGAACGACGTAAGGCGTCATCCCTGACGTGCGCACCGGGGAGATTTTGATCGGGACGCCGGTCTGCTGCGCCTCGAGCATCTGCCCGCCGCCCAAATAGATAGCTTCGTGCTGACTCCCACCCGGCCCCCAGAACAGCAGATCACCTCGCTTCGCTTGGGAGGGCGGCACCTTGCGGCCGGCGTCGTACTGATCACCGGACCATCGCGGGAGCAGCACTCCGACGCCGGCGAACGCGAACCGTGTCAGGCCTGAACAGTCAAAGCCGACGGTGCCTGCTCCCTGGTCGACGCCGCGGCTGGGACCGGTGAGGCTTCCGCCACCCCAGGAGTAGGGAACACCGATTTGGGTTCCCGCTCTGCGAATCACGTACTCGATCGCTTGCGCACCATTGACCCGATTTCCGCGCACGCTCGTCGACGGATCGACGGCGGGACTGACGATTCCCAGGCTGCTGAGGAAGTTGCGGCCCATATTCATGGCCGTCTGCGTCGCCATGGCCGTTGCCTGCAGGGATGCGTTCGCGATGGCAACCGGATCGCCGGGAGCGCCCGCGCTCGCCATCTTCGGCAGCAGTGGGTCCCACGGGCCGGCGGCAGGTTGGGCCGACGCGACCGGTGCGCATGCAAGGAATAGCAAGACGACGATGGCGATCACACCGGGGAGCCGTCGAACGCGTCCCGCTACAAGGATTGTGGGGTCGCAGCGGTCAGCGCGGGCAGTTGGAGCACCCTTGCTCCGGACGTGTGATTCCATGTCTTCTCCTCGGTGCGCCGCGCGGTGAGCTATCTCACGCACCAATAGCGGGGCTGAGTCGCATACGTACGGCGCAGCACCAAAATACGTAGCTCCTACGTAGAAAAGCCTAACTCACAAAAGCCCCACCAGTAACAGCAGCCACATAATTACAATGGTGAAATTCGCTGCGGCGGTGCGGTTTGAATGCCGTAAGTACTGGTGTGAAACCGTTTCACGGTCGGGAGGCGCGCGTGAATAGCGCGCGGATAAACGCAAATTGTGCGAGCTTCTCGAAGGAGGCACTATGGGCCGCCGTCGGGGGCAGCAACAGTTCTGCCGCGAGCGGTCATGTGAAGCCTCGTCGGCGGTAGCGCGCCGCCTTCGGTCATCGGGGAGTCGATGGGCTCCAGCCACGCCGACAACCGCCCGTACAGCAACGGCGGCTCAGGAGTGTATCTAAATGCGCTGCGCAGTAATGGGTTTCAGCTTCGGCGGGCATTGAAGAAATGTCGGCTCGGTGTCAAGCCCTTTCGATGCTCAGAGGTTGGCGTTTCCGGCCTTCCATTGCTCCCAGGGGATGTTCCAGTCTCCGAGGCCGTCGGTTCCTGACAGGGTGGCGCCGGTCGTGTTGATGACTTCCACGATGTCGCCGCGTCGGGTGTTGTCGTAGAACCAGCGCGCATTGGCTGGATTGACGTTGAGGCATCCGTGGCTGACGTTGGCGATGCCTTGGCTGCCCACCGACCATGGGGCAGAGTGCACGTAGATGCCGCTGTAGGACATTTGCGTGGCCCATTCGACTTCGGTGCGGTAGCCGTCGGGTGAGTTGACGGGGACTCCGTAGGTGGACGAATCCATCACCAGGAATGAGTAGCGGTCGCCGATGATGTAGGCGCCGTTGTCGGTGGGTGTTTTGGCTTTGCCCATGGAGATGGGCATGGTTTTGACGACTTCGCCGTTGCGCCGCACGGTCATCGTCTTGGTGGCGTCATCGGCGGTGGCGATGATGTGGTCGCCGATTGTGAAGCGCGTGGTGACGTCATCCTGGCCGAAGAGCCCGTTGCCGAAGTCGACACCGTAAGCCTTGACTGACACATCAACGGTCGTTCCCGGCTCCCAGTACTCGGCAGGGCGCCAACGGACTTCACGATTGCTGAGCCAGTAAAGGGCGCCCTCAACCGATGGGTTCGTGGTCACGGTGATCGCCTGCTGCGCCGCAACCCGGTTCGTGATGTTCTCGTCAAAACGAACCGCAATGGGTTGACCCACGCCCACCGTTTCGCCGTCATTGGGCAAGACGTAGGGCATCGTCAGGTTTTCGGGGGAATGGGTTTCGAATGTAGCGCTGGTGCTTGTCGTTCCGCCAAGCCCTTGTGCGTGCGCCTGCAGGGTGTACTGCTTGTTGTAACCCAGCGGTTCCGCCGATGACCAGGTAACGCCGTCGGGGCCAAGCTGCCCGTCGACCAGTTCGCCCGCCTCGTTGGTCAGCGACACTTGGCCGAGAACACCATCGTCGGCGGTAACGGTCACGGGGGCATCGACAGCGACGCCGATGGCACCATCAGTTACGGACGCTTCCAATTTCGGTACGAGCAAGTCTGCGTAGGGCGTGCCCTTGTCGGTGATGACGTCGGGCGTGGGCGCCGGCGCCGGAGACGAGGTGCAGGCGGTCGCGATCAGCAGCCCCGCCACCGCGAGGACGGTCGTGCGCAGCCAGTGCGTCGTCGCTCGAAACGGTGGGGGGCAGCCTGTCTGCGGCATGAGTGGAACTCTCCGTATCGGGTTGTCGTCATCGTCTAACTGGCGGTGGCACCGCCTGGTGCGCTGCGAGGGCCGATCGCGGGCGACGGTGGACGGGTATGCCTTCGAGTGTGCTCATGAGTCGTTTGGCTTTCTTAGTCCTTCGATAAAGATTCGATAAAGCTGGCACTAAAAGCTGGCTCCTCGGGTTTGTACAACCCGAAAATCGGGGGCGCGTCCGTCTGTTAGTCCGAGCCGAAAGTGGTGCAGCCGTCTGCCGTTGCCGTCGACCGCGGCGAGGACGCCGGCTAGCGGGTCGAGCCACGCTGCACCGGTGAATGGGGGACCCGACGGCTACAGACGATACGTCGAGCCTTGGCCGGATGGCGGTATCGGCGCGTTTCCGTCCGCCGTCGTGGTCGTGGTCGTGGGCTTGAGGCTGCAGCCGCCGGCGTGGGTGAACGGGTAGATCATCTGCCGCAGATAGCTGGTGGGGTAGTCGGGTTTGGCGGCCATTCCGAGCTGGGTGGAGTCGAATCGCCAGGTGGGGTCGTAGGAGTAGGTGCGCATCAGGTGGTCCCACACCAGGGTGAACAGGCCGAAGTTGACGTCGCCGACGCCGGCCCATTTGAGGTGGTGGAAGCGGTGGCCTTCGTTGAGGGCTAAGACGTACTTGGCGGCACCGATGCGGTAGTCGGCGTTGGAGTGCTGCAGCAGCAGCTGGATTGCCACCGCCAGCGCCAGTACGGAGGCTACGTCGACGGGCAGTCCGATCAGGATCAGCGGTGCGACACCGGCGGCCATCTCAACGGTTTGGTGCAGTGGGTGCTTCATCAGGCCGTTGAGCCCGTAGAACCGGGTGATGCTGTGGTGCACCGCGTGAAAACGCCACAACACACCGATCTTGTGGCTGGCCAGATGTACGACGGTGATGCCGAGGTCCGCGACCAGGATCGCGGCGAGGACCTGTGCGATGAATGGCCAGCTGTGTGGCCACAACGGGGGTGCGGGGACGATCGCGGCCAGCAGCGGGATGGCGGCCACGCTTGCCAGGATGAGGGTTTCGTTGACCGCGACGTGGATGCGGTCGCGCGTGCTGTCGGCCCGGTCACGGTTCCACGCGGTGTCATACGGAATGACCAGCTCTACCAGGAACGTCGTCGTGATCGCGACGACCAGGACGGCCAGCAGCCAGTACTTCTGGGCGCCGCCGGCGGTGAAGACGATGCCGACGCCGTTGAGGCCGATCAGCATGAACGGCACGTAGCCGTAGCGGGCCACCGCCTGGGCCGCGGTAGCCGCCGTCGATGTCGGAGAAGTCGTGCTCATGCCGTGAATCGTCGCGGTCACCGATGCGGCGGCGCTTGAATGATCCGGCTAAAGGCCGGCTTCGAGGTCCCAGGACACGTGCCGGCTCAGCACCGAGGGCGCCAGGCCGAACATCTCGCGGGTGGTGCGGGTCAGGTGAGCGCTATCAGCGAACCCCGCACCGTGCGCGGCGATGGTCAGGTCATCACCGGCCTGCACCCGCATGACCGCGAGCCGCAACCGCGACCACAGCACGTAGCGGCGTAGCGGGATGCCGACCTGATCAGTGAATAGATGCGTCAACCTGCTCGCCGAGAGGCCTACTTGGGCAGCGAGACCCGTACCGCTGACGGGGCCTGCGGCGACAAGGCTGGGCAGGAGGCGTAGCGCGTCATCAACGGCGGGATGGCGTGGCGTTGCTCCGTCTCCGGTCAGGACGGGCGCCAGGTGCTCGACCAGCTCGTCCACCACGGCGGCCAGAGTTCGTCGTCGCGTCGACGTCAACACGGGAGCAACAGTCCACCCGGAATGGACCGCGCGCAGATGTGCCGACCGCCCCGGCACGGACTCCGGTTCCAAGAACACAACCGTGCCCTCCTGCGCGCCGACCTCGATCCGGTGTGGCGCATCGGCGGGCACGACCACCTTCGTGCCGCGATGCCCGATGCCGTGCCCGTCACGCACCGTCAAAGGTGTAGTGGCCGTTATGATTTGGACGGCGTGGTGGGCGTGAACATCAGTGGTACCGATCGATCCGGTAAACGCCAACACCCCCGGGCGCAGCAGCGCGGTCCCGCCCCAGCGGGGTGCACCGGTGGTATCACCGCCAGCCCGAGTCATCGCCACAAAACGATGCTAACGATCTCCCATGGCTGGATTCGCCGCGGCACCAGCAATGACAGGGCGATGAGTCGGACGTCGGCGGCATGGTCCGCCAGCGGCGGCGATGGGTCCGCGCGATGGATTGATGTCGGCCCCCGTACCGCACTGATCTGCACCGAACTCGCCGCGCTGCTCGCGCTACCGATGCACTTAGGCGCCGAATACAGAGGCGGGCGAGCACCCTCTGATGGAGCCCACGTTGTGCGCGGATACCCCGGAGGGGTATTTTGTGGTTGTATCCGCGGCGGGTGCCTCGTCGACTGGAAAGGCCTGTTGCTCGTGACGGCAAAAGAGAAATTCCGGCGGCTCATCCACAGTTCGACCACGCGGTCGATCGCCAAGTGAATCGGTGCAGGCGAAAGAGCGGCCGAAGCGCAGGGCAAGACGGTGGTCGCCGTCGGCTGGGACGGTCAGGCCCACGGCGTATTCCTCGTCCCAGATTCCGTGAAAACGACTAGCGACCAAGCGATCTCAGAGATGCGTTGGCTTAGTTTGACGCCTGTGCTCACACGAGCGGAGAAGTCAGGTGTTTACTCGCGGTGATCATGATCGCCGTGGTCGTCATGCGCAGGCACCGCGGGTGGGGCCGGAACTTCTGCCGTCGCCGGTGCAGCCGACTCGCCGGCAGGCTCGTTGACCGGCGGCGGGGCGGCCGGCTCGTGATTGCTGTCAGGGCTTTGAACATGCTCGCTGCTCGTCCCATGATCATTGCCCTCCGCGGGCTCGGCGCCAGCGCCGTGGTGATCGCTATGCGCATCGTCGGGGGTCGTCGCGTCGTGCTCGCCGTGCCCATCCTCGGGGGTCGCCCCGTGGTGACCACCGTCTGCGCTCGCTGGCGCATGGCCGTGCTGCAGTCCTGAAGCAACCCCCACCGTGGACGCCAGCGTCACGACACCGACTGCGCCCATGAGCACTAATGCGCTGCCGAACACCGGTACCGGCTGTCCTTGCAGGCCGCGGTACCACACCCAGCTGGCGCCCATCACGACGTAGATCTGAAGCAGCAGAGCGCAAAGGTCCGCGGCTTGGACCAATTCTGCTTCCCCAGCGTGGGGGCCGAACGGGGCTCCCGCGGTCCTGGACACGGCCCACAGAGCAATGGCTCCAAGGTTGACCATGATGCCGGCAGCAAGCACAGGAGTCGTGGTTCGTGTGAGAACCAGCCGCGCCCAGAGCAGTTGGAAGAGGGCGATCGATGTGAAGAACACGCCAGCGGGCATCCACTCCTGCCAGTGGGTGGGTACGACGGCGAAGTGGATGACCGCGGCGCCCAGCGAGGCGAGCGCCGCGAGCCGAGCCGCCAACCGGCTGTCGGTTTTCTTCGCTGTCCTTGGCGCCACCGAACCAGGATGACAGCGCCACCCGCGACAGCGGTTGCATGACACCACATCTCAACACGACCGAGATTCATTTGTCATCAACTACTGTCTTCCTACGTAGATGCCGTCGATGCCACCCTCTGAGTCTCGACCACCGCCGCTTGGCCGTGCGGTAGGACGCCCGCTCGCACTTAGCGTCGGCGAATGTAGCGATTTCGCGGGTCGTTGCTCGCTGCTGAAGAGCGGTCGCAAACATTCGTCCGGGATACGCGTGTCGGCGGGTCCCGGTGCGCAGTCGGACCTGCAATTGTTGACGTACTTCTTGGTGGATGTCGACTCTGATGGTCGGGGCAACCTCAAGCGTCGCCGCCAGTCCATAGCGGACCGGTGCCGCCAACCGGCCCACGTCCACGCGGCAGTCAACGTTGATCTCAGGCGCATCGCCCGCTGCGAACGCGACTGCCCGTTGTCCTTCGAGTATTTCGTGTTGCACGGTGCCGATACGGCGCCTCGACGACATCCGCGAGCATTGGCCGGGATATGCCACTTGCTTGGGTAGTGGCGGCGGCGTCTTAGGCGCTGCTATCGGGCGTCTACCTGCACGACAGGGTGTCTGAGACGGCAAATAACGCGCATTATGTGTATGTTTTGTGGAGCTTGTTGAGTCACTTTGCGGATTATTCTCGCCGCTTTCATGGTTAGGCGCTGTAGAGTTGCTGCTGACGAAGGAGGTGCTCGCGAGATGTCCGACTTGTTGATCAAGGCTGGGGACGACACCGCGCGGATGGACACCCACGAGGTTGTCGCCTACCTTCTGGCGCGCCTCGGACCCACCCTGACGGCGTATATCGCCAGTTCACGAAGTCGTGCGATGCCAGCCCGGTGGGCCACCCCTCCGGGGGAGCGCAACCACGCCGAACCCTCGACTGAGAAAGCGCGGCGGCTGACGGCAACGCATACCGTCTTCTGGCTGATCGAGGAAGCCGAAAACGACCAGGTTGCCCGGAACTGGCTGATTTCTGCGAATCCTCGCCTAGACGGGATCACGCCGGCGCAACTGCTACGCGAAGATCAGTTTGGTGCTGTCTTTCGCGCCGCGGACGCGTTTATCACCGACACCTACCATGCCTAGTCACTCGTGACGTCGACTCTTCCTATACTCAGCCCGTTCGCTGTGTACAGAGAGGCAGGCGCGGGTGTCGTTGGTGGGTGCGACTATCTGCGCGTCGAGTGGGCTAAACATCGTTGCGAGTTCGGGTCAGAGTGTCTTTCGAGTGGCTCGGACGCAGTACGGTCCGGTTAATCCACCCCCGCGCGTTCCGGGTGAACATCCGGTCGAGGACTGGTCGCGATGGGATACGCCGGGGCGAACCATATACGGATGTTCCTCGGCGACAGGCGCTTTCGTTGAAGTGTTGGAGTATATCCGACCGGACCCGCCGGCGACGCTGCTGAGTGACCTCTTCGACGACGTGGAGCCCGATGACGCCGCGACGTTCGCCGCGCAGATTGCGAAGGAGTTGCCACAGCACGGGGCGATGCCCTACCGGTCAATCTCGAAGGGCTGGCGGGAAATGCGCTCCCTCTACGAACTTCAATTGCCCTACAGCGGTTGGTTCGTCGACGTCACTGGCGCCGAATCGATCTCGGTGCTTTCCGAACGGCTGGGCTCGACTCTGCTGGCTGAGTGTGAGGTCGAGCACCTGACCCTCAGCGAGCTGACCAGCTCATCCGAAGACCTGAAGAAGCTCACGACGGGCATCGCAACGTGGATTCGAGACCGGACGGTTCTGTTCGACGGGGAGCGTCCGCACGGGATTGTTTACCCGTCCAAATGGGGTACGACGCTGGGCGACAACTACGCGATGTGGCTGCGGCGTACAGACGACGGGACTGGCCCCGATCCGGTGACCGAGATAGAACCCTCCAGCATCGGCAAGCACACAAAACCCTTTGTTGACGCGGCAAGATTGCGCGGCATGCGGATATTCTGAGCGCGACTAGCTGTACTGACCTGAGAGGTTAGGTATGCGGGTGGCGGGTGGTTGGCCGCCGAGTGCGGTGTGGCCGCGGTGGTAATTGTAGGTGTGTAGCCAGATCGGGAACTGCTCGCAGCGCTGGGCGTCGCTGGTGTTAGAGCCGGGTATAGGCCCATTCGTCGCCGAGGGTTTGGTGAAATCTTTCTACCTTGCCGTTGGTTTGCGGCCGGTACGGCCGAGAGCGGCCGTGCTCGCGGTCGCGGGCGGCGTCGGCGCGGTAGAACCGTTCGAATACCCGGGTGATGCATTCGGCAGCGATTCCCTCGCCATTGTCGGCGACGGCGATCGTCAGCCGGTCGCCGTCGCGGACACAGCCGAGTTCGACAGAACCGCCCGGTGGAGTGTGCCGCAGCGCATTCTCGAGCAGATTGCCCAGGACTCCGCCCGCGTCACCCCGAAGCTGTGGGAAGACGAGCACCGGCTGCTGTCAGTCGGCTTCCACCAAGCCAAGAGACTCTGGCCCCGGTGTGAACGGATTTGTGAACGAAACAGTGCGTAAAGCGTGAGATGAGGCCGAACGAGAATGACACTGGAGACGCATTAAGTGACCTGACCTGGGCATTCAGGACACAACTGACCGCGTGAGGCGGCGACTGACCGGCTCATAACCCAGAGGTCGCAGGTTGCGCCAGCGCACGGCATGGTCGGCTCCATGGGCCGCGACGACAACCAGCAGGTTGACGCCGATCGTCCAGCAGCCCCTCGCAGGTATTCGTGGATAACAACGGTTATCCATGCGCGGCGTTTCTACTTGGAACCGGCGGGATGAGTGCGGTGCCAACTCGGATCTCGAGACTGTAACCCGCCCACATCGCCGCGGAACCAACTAGGCCACGCGGCTCACGATCCGCTCAACGGCGCAGGCAGGGGAGGAGAGAGGCGTTCAGCATACTTCAGTGCGCACCGCATGCGATGGTCACGATGGAGACACGTCGGTGAACGCTGCATGTCGAGCTGCTCTTCCGGTTACGGTTCGGCAAGGTCGTCCGAGCGACAGCTGGCCGCGGGACGACAGGGTTTGGGCGACGGACGCGGGTGCGCCCGCGCGTCATCGGCGAGAGAGTGCGCGGGACTACTCAACTGCTAAGGGGGAGAATCGATGTGGGCGGACAACGAGACCGACTTCGACTTGTTGGGTTTCGACTATCTGGTCGACGGCCTCGTCGTCGCCTTGACCGAGCCCCGATTGTTGCCGGTGACGATCGGGGTGCTGGGGGATTGGGGATCGGGTAAGAGCAGCTTGATGCTGATCGCCGCCGCCGAACTAGACGCCGAGCGTCGGTCCGACACCGGCGGACAGAGCGCTGATGACGACGACGCCGATCACGACGGGGATGAGGATAAGGACGGCGACGCCCCGCCATACTTGTGCGTTCCGTTCAGTCCTTGGCAGTACGAGGACCTTGAAGACGTCAAGGTTGCGTTGATGAACGCCGTCCTGGACGCCTTCGAGCGCCGGTTCCCGGCCACCGCCGAGGAGGTGGGGCGCTTGCGCGCCTTCGTCGGCACGATCAAACGGTGGGCCCGCCGCGCCGGACGGATGGGGGCGACCGTCGTCCCGACGGGGGCGCCGATGCTGATGCAGGCACTGGCCCCCGACACCGACCCGGACACCCTCATACTTTTCGGCGAGGCCGCCAAGGCGATCGCCGCGCCGGTCAAGGACAGCCTCGCCGAGCCGGAGCCGACAGCGCCGGCCGACCCCGAGCCGCCTATCACCGATGTCACGCAGTTCCGTGCACGCTTCGCGGCACTCGTCGAGGGCCAACCGTCCATCGACGCGGTCGTCGTTTTCGTGGACGACCTGGACCGCTGTCTACCCGAGACGGTGGTCGATACGTTGGAGGCGATACGTCTTTTCCTCAACACTCCCAAGACGGCTTACGTGCTGGCCCTTAACCAAGCGGTGGTGGAATCGGCGATCGACGCGCGCTACCCCGATCTCAAGCGCGAAGACGGCGCCGGGCTGGGGCGTGACTACTTGGAGAAGATGCTGCAACTCAAGGTCGCCATACCGCCGCTGTCGGCGCCGGAAGCCGAGACCTACGCCAACCTGCTGATCGCCGAGCTGCATTTGGACGACGACAGCTTCGACGACGTCGTCGATGCGGCCGAAAGGAATCGCCGCGTCAACGGACTCGCCGTCGCGTTCAACGCCGGCATCGCCGGTGAGGTCCTCGGAGACATTCCACCAGCGATGGCAGCCGACCTCGGGTGGGCGGCCAACATTATGCCGGTCCTGGGCACCTCCCTGCGCGGCAATCCCCGCCAACTCAAGCGCCTTATGAACAACCTGCTCCTCAAACACCGCAGCGCCGCCCGGCGCGAAGTCGACCTCAAACTGCCCGAACTCGCGAAACTGATGGTGCTGGAGGATCAACACAACTCCGACTTCCAGAAACTGTTCGATTGGCAGATCCCCGCCGACGGACCCTCGCCTGAGTTGGCCGCCGCGGAGACTTACGCCCGCACGTCATCCGAACAACCACCGGCGGCCAGCGGTGGGGAATCCGACCCTCCTTCGGCACCACGACGCGCCACCGGGACGCGGTCAGGGGCAACCACCGACACCGACGCCACGACCGGTGAGGCCGACCTCGACGCCGACGTGCGGGCGTGGGCTGACAAGCCCCACATCGGCGAATGGTTGAGGCTCGATCCGCCGTTGAAGTCGGTCGATCTGCGGCCCTACTTCACCTATTCACGGGACAAACTGTCCTTCGGCGTGTCGGCGTCGCGGCTCGCGCCGCGCCTGCAAATCCTGCTGACCAACGTGCAATCCGAGGTCGAGCAGGCCCGGCGAAAGCACTACCCGGCCGTGGCCGACCTGGACCCCTCCGAACGCGCCCAGTTCTTCGAGGCCCTGCTCGACCGTGTGACGCGAAACCCGTCGGGCATCGCCCTGACCGCCGCCATCGAGCTGGCGGAACTGAACGCCGACGTGGTCGATGCGCTCGGTGACACCTTGCTGCGCATCGCGCCCGCGAGCATCCCGGTCACGGCGGGCGGCTTTGTCGTCCGCCGCCTGCCTGTGGAGCATCCGAAGATCCAACGGGTCCTGGATCGATGGCAAAACGCGGGCGGCGGTTTGCGGGGCATCGTGCAGACGGCGCTTCGGGCACGTGAGGCGCAGCAGAAACGGGGGGCGCGGGATGGGAACCTCCGCTGACAGGTCGGCGGGCAGTGGGGGAGCGTGGACGCCGCTGAAGTACGCCGCCGCCTCCTACGTCCGCCACCTCGACGGCCCCGACTCCGCTGCACGCGCTCGGCGCGTTCTGGGCCGCCACGTGCCGTTGCTCGGGGGTGCGGGCGGGGCGGCGACCTCGGCCCGGGCCGGGGCCGCGGGCATCCAGAACCTGGGTGCACTGTTGTCGGGCATCGGTGCCGGAGGCCTGGCCGAGGCACTCTCGACCATCGGCCTGGTCGATCTGATCGGACGCGACCGCTTCACGGTGCTCGACGAACTGATCGGATTCATCGCCGGAGACGGCGACGATCTGGACGCCCAGGCAGCCCGCGACGCGGCGTGCGACGTCCTGGACGAGGTGTTCGGTGACGCCGACCAATGGGAGGAACTCGCCGACGTCCGCATCGACGGGGTCGACCTGCTGGCGCTGCTGCAGAGCTTCCTGGCGCTCTACGTCTACAACCGGGTGCCCGTCGTCGCCGAGCGGCTATCCCGACTGTCTGACCCGGTCGCCATGCGAAGGGCCGATCAGGAAATGCGACAGATCATCGCCGACCTGGTCGCCATCCACTTGCCAGAGGATCCCTTCGCCGTCGACTGGCGAGGCGAACAAGGCCGCGGGCTCGCCGAAGATGCCATCAGCAGTGCCTACCAGGCGATCAGCGCCCTCGACGACGGAGACGAGTCATGAGCTCCTACCGGATGCGCATCGCCCTGGACGAGGACGACACCGAGTCACCGGAGGTCCAGCTCTTGGACTGGAGGCCGGGGAGTTCGGTGTCCACGGTCCAAGTCGGCAAGGCCGGCGCCCGGTTCTTTGAGGGTTGGCGCCCCCCGCGCGAGGCCCTGGATCTGGCACTACTGGGCGCGGCCGCCTACTGCGCCGACAAGGTATCGCTGCGACGCCTGACCGCGGATCGGTGGACCAGGGAACTCGACCTCGAGCTGCCCGTGCAGGACGCCGGTCGGTGGGCCGATGCTGACTGGTCATCAGTGCTGAGCTTCCTGACCGGTGACCGCTGGGCGGTTACCGCCCGCACCGACGACCACGATCCGCTCGTCGCGGTGCCAAAGGTGCCGGCCGCAGTGACTGCGGTGGGCGAGGCGGACGCGGTGTGCTTGTTCTCCGGCGGCCTGGATTCCTTGTGCGGTGTCGTCGATCTCCTCGAAGGCGACCCGGCGTTGCGGTTGTGCCTGCTCTCCCATCACGAAGGAGGTCAGGCATCCACCGCCCAAGAAGCCCTCCTCGCCGAACTATTCGAGCACTATGGTCCCGATCGACTGGTGTCCAAGAGGCTATTCCTACGACCAGCACCCCCTAACGCCGCGCAGGCCCGGCCGCTGCCGGCCCGGCGGGAGAACACCACCCGCGCACGGTCGTTGCTGTTCTTGACCACCGCCGTGGCCCTGGCGGCGTCGGTGGGCCCGACCACCCCGGTGTTCATCCCCGAGAACGGCTTCATCGGCATCAACGTCCCGCTCACCCGGGCAAGGTCGGGAAGCTACAGCACCCGCACCACGCACCCACACTTCATCAAGACCTTCACCGAGGCAGCGGCTCGCTGCGGGGTGAACAATCCGGTCCTTAATCCCTACCGCCTCACCCCCAAGGGACAGATGCTCGCCTACACCCTCAACCCCGACCTGTTGCGGCGCCTCGCGCCGCTGAGCGTGTCCTGCTCGCACCCGGAGGCCGCGCGCTACGTCCAGCGCGACCAAGGCAACTGCGGGTACTGCTTCCCGTGTCTCATCCGTCGTGCCTCGATGGCTCACGTGGGCTGGGACAGCGCCGACGGCTACGCCTGGGACGCACTTGACGGCAGCGATCTGCTGTCCCGAGCGACGCGGCGGGCCAGTGACCTGCGCGCCGTGGTCAACGGCGTCTTCGCTGACCGCCCCGATCGCGACGTCTTGCGCAACGGACCGATCCCCGACGGCGAGCAGCGCGCCTTTCTCCGCGTATGGCGTGCCGGCCTGGAGGAGCTCCGCAGCTGGTTGCAGGGCGCCACGGGGGCGACCGCCGAACTGATCCGGGGGTTGCAGTGACCGATCTCGGGCCGCTGCTAGACAGCCACTGCCACCTCGGTGCCTACGATGACCCGGTCGCGGTGATGGACGCCGCGGCTGCGGCCAATGTGTCCCTGGTGGCCGTCACCGAAAGCCCAGAGGAGTTCCGCCGCTTGAGGACTCGGTTGGGAAGGCGACCGACCATCGAGGTGGCCCTAGGCCTACATCCTCTGCGCGCCGCTTCTTTCCGGCCCGCCGACATCGCCAGGTTTTTTCGCTGCATGCCGCAGACCCGCTGGATCGGCGAGGTCGGGCTCGACTTCTCGCAGCACGGAATCGCGACCAAGAAGCACCAACTCCGAGTCTTCGACATCGTGCTGACTGAAGCCCAGCCCGGGCGCCACCCCCTCACCGTGCACAGCCGCGGCGCAGAGGCCGACGTCATCAATCTGCTGTCGCAGGCGCGGGTGCCCGCCGTGATGCATTGGTACACCGGGCCGCTCAAGCTCATCGACGACGCCCTCGCCGCCGGCCTGCATTTCTCCGTCAACCCCGCCATGATCCGATCCAAGCGATTCGGATCCTTCATTACGCACGTGCCCGCCGAGCGGATCCTCCTGGAAACCGACGGGCCGTATGCCAAGACATCAGGTCGCCCGGCGCAACCCACCGATCTGGTATCGCTGGTCAACCAACTCGCAGTCACGTGGCAGGTGACGCCAGTCGACGCCGCGCAAACGCTGCGACGAAACCATGACCAACTGCAACGCGTGGCCGGCTGATTCAGCCCAGCCCAGCTCCGCGCGGGCCGTCGGGGTCAAGGTTCGTTGGTTCGTCGATGACTCGCGGGCGCGGGACGGCCAGGCGCATCGAGGACGCCGCGACAATGCGCGAATCTTGGACACAAGATTGAGAATCACTGGTGTGGTCATTGCGTGAGAACGCCGTCGCCGTCGCACTTCAAGGCTTCGCGAGTGAATGTGAAATCCTAGAAGCCAAAACCAGAGGCCGAACGTCTGCCGATCGACATGGATAATGACGATTATTCATCGAGCAGTGCTCCGGCGGTGTCGCGCGACGGTGTGGGGAAATGATGTCGTCACGGACGAGCCGCCCGTCGTGGCTGCGGTTGTCTTGGAAATCACCATTTGACGGTAGATGTCGGGATCACGGGACGCCGGCGCGACTTGACCGACAAATTAAGCCGTAGTCGCAAGGTTGCTCCTGGGCATGACGCCGCATCGCCCATTTGAAGACGGGACATCGCCCATCCTGAGCGAGCGTGTCATGCAGGCACCGAAAGGCGGCTAATTCGGGTCTAAACCGAAACCCCCGCTGTGCCAGGACTGTGCCAAGACGCGCGAAAACGGGCGAGATGCGAGCGATGCGGTGAGACGCGTGGGATCCGCTGACCCGGACATATACGTACGCAATAGACGCACGGAGACGCTGGACAGGTGGGTGAAAGGCATTTACACACCAGCGGTCGGCGGTTCGATACCGTCCGCGCCCACCGATGTTCATTCAGGTTCTGTGATCAGATGCCGACCACGCGGACCAGCTTCTCGAGGCCGGTGAAATCGTCTGCATTCCTGGTGTAGAGATCGAGTCGGTTCGCGTGAGCGGTAGCCGCGATCAACAGGTCCGCAAATCGGCTCCGTGGTTTTCTTCCTCTGCCGACGACCGCTGCGACGATCAGCCCGTAGCTGCGTGCGGCAGCGCCGTCGAAAGGCAGGGGTTCGAGTCGGGAGTCGACCTCCTGCAAGCGGTTCTGTCGTCTTGCAGCCTCGATGGGCGTCGCGGCGAGCAGCGGGCCCGCCGCCAACTCGGCCGCTGTGATCGCCGAAATCGCTATCTCATCCGGCAATGCGGCAATGACGATCGGATCGTGCCAGTCGACCACCACCGAGGTGTCGATCAAGCCTGCCGCCACCTAGATGCCTTGATCGATCATCGTGTCGAGATCCGCACGGAACCGTTGATGGTCGATGCGCACAGCAGCGCGGGCCAGATCCTCGACTTCGTCACGACCGATGAACGTTCGCCGCCCCGGCCGAATCGGCCGGAGTTCCGCTACGGGCTCACCATTGCGGGTTACGACGAACGTCTCGCCGGACGCGACAGCATCGATGACCTTCGCGTTCTCGTTGCGGAGGTCGCGCTGCGGAATCGTCCTGGCCATGTGGCAAGCGTAGCAAGATGTGCTACGTCGCGCTACACGGTCGTAGTAATGGTCGCGACGCGACCGGTTCAGCAGCAGCCCTTGGCTTTCCGCTCCGCCAGGTGCGCGTGCGCCGTGTTGTCGCCCCCGCCCACCGCGGTGAGGAACTCGTCGAGATCCACCCGGTGACCGCCCAGCCAGGTGCCCGCCACCCGGACTGCGTCGATGATCTCGGCCGGTTCCACCGTCCACGGGTCGGCGGTCAGCTCGACGAAGTCGGCAAGCTTGCCCGGGGTGATCGACCCGACGAGGTTCTCGCGATGCAGGGTGCGCGCGGCGTTGATGGTCTGGGCCCGCCAGGCCTGATCCAGCGAGATCGCCTGCTCGGGTCCGTGCACCGTGCCGTTGCGGGTGAGCCGGGTGACCGCGGTGGCGATGTTGATCACCGGTGTCGGTGGCGAGACCGATCCGTCGTTGTGCAGCGATACGCACGCGCCTGAGTCCACGGCGTCGGCGAAGGCCGCCCATCGGGCGCCGTGCTCCGGGTCGAACATCGCGCCGTCGAGCAGTTCGCCCCAGTAGTAGTACTGGAACGGCGCCATCGACACGTGCACCCCCAGCCGCGCCGCCCGGTCAAAATGCGCGCGGGTCCCCGCGCCGCAGTGCTCCAGGCGCCAGCGGTGGTCGGTGCCCAGCAGGGAGTATTTGTTCAGCGCGTCCTCGTAGGCATCCAATGCCAGGTCCAGCGCGAGGTCGCCGTTGGCGTGGAAGGCCATCTGCCAACCCTTGGGCGCCGCGTGGTCGAGGATCTCGTCGAGCTGCGCGCGCGAGTAGTTCATCGAGTGGGCGCCGCCCGCGACGGCCGGGTCGATGCCTGCGGTCCGGGTGGCCTCGGTGTCGAGGTAGGGGAACGAGATCGCGATGTTGCCGACCCACGGTGAGCCGTCGGTCCACAGCTTGACACCGGCCTTGGTCAGCCAGGATTCGCCGGCGCCGAAAGTGGTTGGCTCGGAGTAGGTATCGGTGATCGACATCTCCCACATGCTGACCCGAAGCGGGCACGACGGTGCGGCGGCCAGTGCCTCGTAGCCGGCGGCGAACTTCGGGTCGTAGGTCATGTCGGAGGTCGAGGTGTAACCGCCCCGCGACATCAGCGCGTAGTAGTGGGCCCCCGACAGCAGTGGGTCACCCATCTGCGTGATCAGTGGCATCGTCACCGCGGTGACCACCGGCAACTCGAATCCCTGGCCGTTGAGCGAACCGTCGGCGTTGCGGCCGAAATGGGAGGCGACCG
The DNA here is from genome assembly GCF_049683935.1 of Mycobacterium sp. GTDB lineage: Bacteria > Actinomycetota > Actinomycetes > Mycobacteriales > Mycobacteriaceae > Mycobacterium. The sequence goes on from NZ_JBAUJR010000211.1 coordinate 42,721, forward strand.
GATCCTCCGGCGGGTCGGTGTCCCAGCCGTGGAGTCTGATGAGCGCGGTGTTGAAGTACACGCCGTGTCCGGAGTTGTCGGTGATCACCGTGACGCGGTCGCCGAAGATCTCGTCGAGTTCGGCGGCATGTGGTGCCGGGTGGCCGTGCAGGAGCGCGTCGTAGCCGGCGAACCACAGTGGCGTGGCGGGATCGGTGCCGGCGATCGCATCGGCGAACACCTTCTGCACGTCGGGCCAGGCGGGGGCGTCCCACGGTGCGATCGACCGGGCCGGCGCTTGGGTGGCAACCCCGCTGATCAGCGGATGTCCATGTGGCTCAACAAATCCCGGTGCGAGCGCGGCAGCGCCGGTGTCGACGACTTCGGCACCGGGCAGTGCCGCTCGGCAGTCCTCGAGGCTGCCCACCGCCACGATGGTGTCACCGGATACCGCCACCGCCCGGGCCCGTGGAAGGTCGTCGTCCATGGTGATGATGGTGTTTGCGGTCAAGATCAGTTCCGCCATGGGGGACAGTCTGACACCCGAACCACCTGCCTTTCGGCGAATCGAGCTGTGAGACGCTGCCGTGGTGTTTTCAGCTGGGGGCCGTGCGGTCGGAATCGTCGCCGGTGCCGTCGCCGACGTGATGTTCGGCGACCCCAGGCGTGCTCATCCGGTGGCGCTGTTCGGCACCGGTGCGGCGGCGGTGGAACAACACAGCTACTCCGACAGCCGGGTCGCCGGGGTGGCTCATACCACCGGACTGCTTGTCGCCGTGGCCGCGGTTGGTGCCCTCGCGGAGGGAGTCGGTGGCCGGCGCGGAGTGCTGCGTGAGGCGGCGACTGTTGCGACCGCGACGTTCATCGCGTTGGGCGGAACGACGCTGGGCCGGACCGGCGAACAGATGACGGGCCTGCTGGAGGCCGGAGACATCGACGGCGCCCGCCGGTTGCTGCCGTCGCTGTGTGGACGCGACCCGGCCGCTCTCGATGCCACCGGGCTCACCCGTGCGGCGCTGGAGTCGATCGCCGAGAACACCTCTGACGCGCAAGTCAGCCCCATCGTGTGGGCAGCGGTGGGCGGCACCCCCGCAGTACTGGTGTACCGCGCTGCCAACACCTTGGACGCGATGATCGGCAACCGCTCGCCGCGGTACGCTCGCTTCGGCTGGGCGGCAGCCCGTTTCGACGATCTGGCCAATCTCGCCGGCGCCCGGCTGACAGGCGTGCTGGTCGCCCTGTGCGCGCCCGTCGTCGGCGGATCGCCGGTGGCGGCACTGCGGGCATGGCGCCGCGACGCGCACAAACATCCCAGCCCGAACGCCGGCGTGGC
>NZ_JBAUJR010000212.1:0-31853 GCF_049683935.1 Mycobacterium sp.
GATCGGCACCTCGCGCGCCGCTGCGTGCGGGGGCCCGTCGCCGCTTTGACAGAGATGCTGCACGCGCGCGGGGTTGCCGTCGAGATGACTGCCTTCCACCAGGTGCCTGCCGGTGACAACACCGCGACGTTCGTCTGCGGCAGTGGCCGCGGCAGGACCGAGTGGGCGATGGGGTGGTCCGACGATCCCGTCGAGTCGTCGCTGCGCGCGGTCATCGCCTGCGCCAACCGACTGCTGTCCGAGGCGGGTTAACCGGCTCCGCTTCTCGGTTCCGACCTGGTCAACGCCCACGCGCCGAAGGCGACCGCGGCCGCGGGCACCCCGACCATCGCCGCAGCAGTGTTGCGGGGCACGTCGTTTCGGCCCAGCGCGCCCGCAGCGCCGTCCGCGACGTCGCAGGCCAGGCCGACACCGGCCCATGTCCTGTGGCGTCGGCCGGTCGACGTCACCGTCCCGAGTCCGATGAGCACGTCGCGCACTCCGAAGAGGCGCCACAGATAACGCGACTGCGCATCGGGGCGGGGAAGCCCGAACAGCGTCGCCGCCACCTCGGGTCTGGCCCAGGCCAGGCCGCCGATAGCGATCCGCATGGCCGCCAGCGACAGCACACCCGTGCGCGCGGCGCGGGTGCCACGCTCGGCGACCCGGCTCACCGCAGTGGACGCAGCACGATCGGCATGCCGTCCTTGGGGACCGGCATGCCGCCGTAATCCCATTCCGTCGTGTAGCCGGGCCGCGGGAGTTCGAGCCGGTACTTGCGCAGTAGCCGGTGCAGGATCGTCTTGACCTCGAGCTGACCGAACGTCATACCGATGCACTTGTGCGCGCCGCCGCCGAACGGGCTGAAGGCATAGCGGTGCTTCTTGTGCTCGTTGCGCGGCTCGGCGAAGCGCATCGGGTCGAACTTCATCGGCTCGGGGTAGAGCTCCTCGAGCCGATGGTTCATTCCCGGGTAGGCGATGACGTTGGTGCCCTTGGGCAGGTAGTAGCCGAGCAGCTCGGTATCGCGCACGGTCTGGCGCATCGCCCACTGCACCGGAGTCACCAGCCGGATGGACTCGTTCATCACCAGGTCCAGTGATTCCAGCTTCTCCAGCGACTCGATGTCCACCGGCCCGTCGCCGAGGCGGTCGGATTCGTCGCGGCAGCGCTCCTGCCACTCGGGATGGCGGGCCAACTGGTAGATCATGGTGGTGGCCGTCGAGGTCGACGTATCGTGGGCGGCCATCATCAGGAAGATCATGTGGTTGACGATGTCCTGATCGGAGAACTTGTTGCCGTCTTCGTCCGCGGTCTGACACAGCACGGTCAGCAGGTCGGATCCGTCCTTGCCGCGGCGCTCTCGGACGCGGGCCTCGAAGTAGTTCTCCAGCAGCTTGCGAGCCTGCATGCCGCGCCACCAGGTGAACGGTGGCACGGGAGTGCGGATGATGGCGTTGCCTGCGCGGGTGGTGGTGGTGAATGCGTTGTTCACCTTCGTGACCAGTTCGTGGTCAGAACCCGGCTCGTGGCCCATGAACACCATCGACGCGATGTCGAGGGTCAACTCCTTCATCGCCGGATACATCAGGAACCGCGCGTCGTCGGCCACCCAGTCCTTCGCGATGACCTGGGAGACCACCTTGTCGACCTGCTCGGTGTAGCCGACGAGCCTGGTCCGGACGAACGCCTCCTGCATGATCCGGCGGTGGAACATGTGTTCCTCGAAGTCCAGCAGCATCAGTCCGCGGTGGAAGAACGGCCCGATGACCGGCACCCAGCCCTGCTGCGAGAAGTCCTTGTTGCGGTTGGAGTAGATGGCCTGGGCGGCGTCGGGTCCGAGCGCGGCGACCGACGGCAGCGCCGGGGAGTCGACGTAGAACAGCGGCCCGTGCTTGCGGTAGACGTGCAGTGAGTAGTCCGGTCCGCCACGGAACATCTCCACCATGTGTCCGACGATCGGAAGCCCCGCATCGCCCATGACGGGCTTGAGGTCGCTGCCTGCCGGCGGCATCGCCATCGGTTTCTGCGGGAAATCGGTGCGCAGCAGCTTGCGTTCTACCGCGCCCAGTCCGGGGAAGTTGGTGATCGATGGGGTGAGCCGCCGTTTGGCCTGGTCACGTAGGTACCTCGGGGTGCTGATCGTCGCCATCAAACGCTCCTGAAAGAACAAGCTGTGGTGGATGTCACCTCTGCACCATCCTGCTGGGGCGACTTGACGCATGTCAAGTTTTGATTGCAGCGAGTCGCGATGCAAAGGTTTACTGCCATGAGCGCCGAACCTTCTCCGCCGGAGAAAAGCCGAAGCCGCGGCGACCGGCAACGCGACGCGATCCTGGCCGCGGTGCGCGACCTGCTGCAGGAGCGCTCGTTCGCCGACCTGTCGGTCAGCACCATCAGCGAGCGCGCCGGCGTCGCGCGATCCGGCTTCTACTTCTACTTCGACTCCAAGTACGCGGTTCTGGCGGTGATCGTCGCCGAAGCCATGGCCGAACTCGACAAACTCACCCACGATTTCGCGCCGCGAGAGCCGGACGAGACGCCGTCGGACTTCGCCAAACGCATGGTCGGCTACGCCAACATCGTGTTCTCGTCCCACGATCCGATCATGGGGGCGTGCAACCTGGCCAGGAACACAGACGCCCAGATCCGCGAGATCATGGACGACTTCCAGGACACCGTGATCGACAAGATCGTCGGGCTGGTCAAGCAGGACTCGGGGGCACGACCGATATCGGAGGACACCACCGCGCTGGTGCGCACCCTGACCGCGGTGACCTCGATGACGCTCGCGCACGACAGCGCGTTCGTGGGCCGGCGTCAGGATCCCGCCGGCGCGATCGAGATCGTCGAGCGGTTGTGGCTGACCGGTCTGTGGGGCGGCACCGACACGCACTGACGGCCCACCCGGGTCGTGGCGCCGGGCGCGCGCGAGAGGCGCCGGTAGTGTCACCGGCATGGCACAGCTCGAATCGAACATCGGTTTCAAGAACGGATTTCGCGGCAAGCGGTGCCTGCTCACCGGCGCCGCCAGCGGTATCGGCCGTGCCACCGCGCTGAAGCTGGCCGCCGATGGAGCCGAGCTCTTCCTGACCGATCGGGACGCCGACGGGCTCGAGTTGACCGTCGCGGACGCCAGGGCGCTGGGCGGTGTGGTCGCCGAACATCGAGCCCTCGACGTTTCCGATCACGATGCCGTCGCCGGTTTCGCCGCCGACATCCATGCCGACCATCCGCCGATGGATGTGGTGATGAACATCGCCGGGATCTCGGCGTGGGGCACCGTGGACAAGCTCACTCATCAGGACTGGAAGTCGCTGATCGACATCAACCTGATGGGGCCCATCCACGTCATCGAAGCCTTCGTGCCGCCGATGATGGCGGCCCGGCGCGGCGGACACCTGGTCAACGTCTCGTCGGCGGCCGGGATCGTCGCGTTGCCATGGCATGCGGCCTACAGCGCGAGCAAGTACGGGCTGCGGGGTCTGTCCGAAGTGCTGCGCTTCGACCTGGCCCGGCACCGCATCGGGGTGTCGGTCGTGGTGCCCGGCGCGGTGAAGACGCCTCTGGTGGACACCGTCCACATCGCCGGCGTGGACCGTGACGATCCGAACGTGCGCAAGTGGACGAACCGGTTCGCCGGGCACGCGGTGTCCCCGGAGTTCGCTGCGGAGAAGATTCTTCGGGGAATCACGAAGAACCGGTACCTGATCTACACGTCGCAGGACATCCGTGCGCTGTATCTGTTCAAGCGCACCATGTGGCTGCCCTACAGCATGTCGATGAAACAGGTGAACGTGCTGTTCACCCGCGCGTTGCGACCAAAACAGAAGCGGCGCTGAGGTTTCAACGCTGTCCCCAGTCCCACGGCGGGGTGGTGAGCAGGCCCTGGTCGGTCACCTTGGTCTCGCCCCAGTCCTTGAAGAGCTCGATCTCCCACGTGTCCTCGTCGCTGCCCAGCGGTGCGGCGCCGAGGCACTGGCGCAACGTGGGGGAATGCGTGACGACCACCACCTGGGTCCGTGTCGCGACCTGTCCGATCAGCGCGGCCAGTGGCCGGACGAGATCAGGGTGCAGGGACGTCTCCGGCTCGTTGAGCACCATCAGCGACGGCGGTTGGGGGCTCAGCAGAGCCGCCGCCCACAGCAGGAAACGCAATGTGCCGTCCGAGATCTCGGCGCTGCGCAGCGGACGTAGCATGCCGCGTTGGTGCAACTGCAGATCGAACAACCCGTCGGTGACGGACACCGAGACGGTGGCACCGTCGAACGCGTCGGCCACCGCACGGGCGAGGTCGTCGGTGCCGGTCTCGAGGATCGTCTGGACCGCTGCGGCGAGATCGGCACCGTCGTCGGCCAGCACGGGGGTTCTCGTGCCCACCTGCGGTCGGCGCGACGGAGCGCCGCTGTCGGCCCGAAAGTCGTCGTAGAATCTCCAGTCCCGCAGGCGTTCCCGCACCATCACCAGCTCCGGTGCCGCGCCGGCCCAGTCGGACAGCACGCTGCGGTGCGCCGGCAGGTTGCGGCTGAGTTCGTCGAATCCGCGTCCGGCGTCGCCGGCCACCTCGACGAAACCACGCACCCGGCGCACCAGGGTGGTGCCGGTGCGGGCGACGGGTCCGGCGAAGACCAGTTCGCGTTTGACTTCCGGGTCGCGTGCAAATGCCGTTTTCCTTGCCTGTGGCAGCCCCAGGTCGATCAGATAACCGAAATCATCTGCGGCGTAGCCGAGTTCGATGGAGACAGGGCGGGTTCGCCGCCCGCCCTGGGCGGCCCCGGTGCGGCGGGCGCCTGCGAGGTTCTCGGGACCGGCCCACAGCGCCGACTCGACCCCGCCTTCGCGGGCGAAGGATGCGATCACCTCGCCGCGGCCGCAGTCGGCCAGCAGTCGCAGCGCACGGTAGAGCGACGACTTGCCGGTGCCGTTGGCGCCGGTCACGACGGTGAGACGGCGCAGTGGCAGCACCAGTTCGCGGAGTGAGCGGTAACCGCGGATGGCGACTGTCTGGAGCACGGGGACGACGCTAGTGGGTGACGGTGACAACGGTGGCCGGCGCGTCGGTCATCGCCAGTTCCAGGCGAACGCCCAGCAGTCGGACCGGCCGGTCCAGTTCGAAGAGATCGAGCACTTCCAGTGCGGTGTCGACGATGGTGTCGGCGGCAGTCGTCGGCGAGGGTAGCTTGCGGATCTTGGTGCGGGTGTGGAACGTGTTGGTGCGCACCGTGACGGCAACCCGGGTGACGATCCGCTGCTGTGCGAGGACCTCCACCAGGGTGCGTTGCGCCAGATCGACCACGGCCGCGTCGATCTCGGCCCGATCGGTGAGATCCTGCGGAAAGGTGACGACGTGGCTGCGGGACCGCGCCACCCACGGCTGGGCACTCACCGTATCGTCGCCGCCCCCCTTGGCCAGCAGCAGGATCCACAGTCCGGTGGTGGGACCGAACGCCGATGTCAACACCGCAGGATCTGTTGTGGCCAGATCGGCGACGGTCGTGATAGCCATGGCGGCAAGCTTTTTCGACGTCTTGGGTCCCACGCCCCACAGTGCCTCGACGCCTCGGTCGCCCATCGTCGACATCCAGTTGTCGTCAGTCAGGGCGTAGACACCCGCGGGCTTCGCGAACCCGGTGGCGACCTTGGCCCGCTGTTTGTTGTCGCTGATTCCGACCGAGCACGACAGGCCCGTCCCGGCGACGACCACCTCCTGGATTCTCCGGGCGAGCGCCGCCGGATCGTCGACGTCGGCGCCCACGTAGGCCTCGTCCCATCCCCACACCTCGACAGGGTGACCCAGGTCGCGCAACAGGGCCATCACCCGGTCGGAGGCTGCGTCGTAGGCAGCCGAGTCCGAAGGCAGGAAGGTCGCCTCGGGACACCGGCGGGCGGCGGCGCGCAGTGGCATGCCCGCATGTACGCCGAACTCGCGGGCCTCGTAGGACGCGCAGGTGACGACCTTGCGGGCTTCGGTGGGATCGCCGCTACCGCCGACGATCACCGGAAGGCCGACGAGTTCGGGATGGCGCTGCAGTTCCACCGAAGCCAGGAACTGGTCGAGGTCGACGTGCAGGATCCACGGCGGATGCTGCGCGCTCATGATCCGCAGAGCTTGCGCGCCACCGTCTCCCACGCATCGCCGAGTTGGTGGATCGTGCGGCCGCGGTCGTTGAGTTCGTGGTGCACGTAGTCGGCGTCCAGCAGAGCCAGCAGTGCGGTCGCCTGAGTATCGAGATCGCCCGTGGTGCCCGCGGATTCGAGCAGCAGCCGGACGTGGCTGTGGTGCAGCATCATCGGTGCGTTGTAGCGCATCTGCGGATCGCGGCCGACGTCGGAGAGCAGCGCGTGGTGGACGACGACGAACTTCAGCCGCTCCCGGCCGTAGGTGAGCAACCGGTCCAGCGGCGGCGCCCCGGGGCCGAGCGGGGGCGGCCCGAACAGGAATGCCTGCTGCTGCGTCTTCTCGTCCTCGTCGAGCAGAACGACCATCAGGCCCGCACGGCTGCCGAACCTGCGGAACAGCGTGCCTTTGCCCACGCCCGCCGCCGCCGCGATGTCCTCGGTGGTGACGGCCTCGGCGCCCCGCTCGTCGATCAGCCGTCGTGCGGCGTCGAGCAGCAGCGCACGGTTGCGTGCGGCATCACCCCGTTCGGGGGGGCCGGCGTCGGTCAGCGGCAATGCCGTCAGCCTGTCGGACACGCTCACCAGGCAACTTTAGCTCAGCTGGAATAATTCGGACCATGGTCCGGTTATTTCGCAACGAAGATCCACCGAACCCACGATCAACCGAACCCACGGAGGAGAACGATGTCGGACGCGTCAGGCAGCAAGGTACTGGTTCTGGTCGGGAGCCTGCGGGCGGCGTCGATCAACCGCCAACTCGCTGAGCTCGCCATCGAGTCGGCTCCGCCAGGCGCGACGCTGACGCTCTTCGATCGGCTCGGCGAACTGCCGTTCTACAACGAGGACATCGACAACGAGTCGGTGGACGAATCCGTCGTGGCGCTGCGTGGGGCGGCTGCGGAAGCCGATGCCGCGCTGGTCGTCACGCCTGAGTACAACGGCAGCATTCCCGGCGTGCTGAAGAACGCCATCGACTGGCTGTCGCGGCCGTTCGGCGACGGCGCGCTGAAGGGCAAGCCGATGGCAGTGGTCGGCGCGGCACTGGGCCAGTACGGCGGCGTCTGGGCACACGACGAGACACGCAAGTCGTTCGGCATCGCCGGGCCGCGGGTCGTCGACGACCTGGAGCTGTCCATCCCGGCGGCGTCGCTGGACGGCAAGCATCCGCGGGAGGACGCTGAGCTCGTCGAGCGGTTGCGCGACATCGTCGGCAAGGTGGTCGCCGAGATCGGCTGACACGGCGAGGCGCAGACACGTCAACAATCGGCAGGGCGGGTGGTTCACCCGTCCTGCCGATTGCTGTTTTCCGAACCGGGGTGCTCCGATGGCCGACCACGGCGGGGCGTCGCGGTTCCCATCAGTGTCTCCGCTTGCGGACGGGGATCTCCAGGCGCCTCGGGGTGGGCGCGCGGGCTTTGCTGGGGGAGTTGCTGGACCGGAGGGGCGTCGGCACTGTCCTCATCGCCGCACCCGGACGTGTCGGGGGGTTCTGATAGACCTGTCTGTGCCGGGAGTGGCGACGCCGTTGTGATCTGGGACACGCCGAAAACAGCGCGACACACCGCAACTACCAGGGAAAATTCCAAACGTGTGATTACGACCATCTTGTGTGTGCTCTACTAGCGGGGCACAACATCTAGTGTCTAGGGTGGAGAGCGGCAAACGATGCAATCTGCTCTCGACGAGGGTCCCAGGGGAAGTTCCACCCCCGGCTCGTCGTTGAGAACAAGAGAACGTCAGTCGGCCGGTCGGCTGTTGGTCAGATGGGGTGCGAAGTGACAAAGAATCATCGGTCGTCGAACAAAAATTTCGCTGAGGGAGCCCAAATGACTGTCACCGTGTACACCAAGCCCGCCTGCGTGCAGTGCAATGCCACCTACAAGGCTCTCGACAAGCAGGGCGTCGACTACGACGTCATCGACATCTCCGTCGACAACGACGCCCGCGACTACGTGATGGCGCTCGGCTACCTCCAGGCTCCCGTTGTCGTGGCCGGCAACGACCACTGGTCGGGCTTCCGCCCCGATCGAATCAAGTCGCTCGCAGGCGTGGCCGCCGCAACGGCCTGACCCGCGGGCTGACCGGAGTAGTCCGCGGACAACGGAGAGAAGGGCACAGCAGTGAGTAATCTCGTCTACTTCTCCAGCGTGTCCGAGAACACCCACCGTTTTGTCGAGAAGTTGGACACCCCCGCCATCCGCATCCCGGTACATGGGCGCATCGAGGACCCCGAGGTCGTTCGAGAGCCCTACGTGCTGGTGCTGCCCACCTACGGCGGGGGGCACGCCAACGGCCCCGATCCCGACGCCGGGGGATACGTCCCCAAGCAGGTGATCGCATTCCTCAACAACGAGCACCACCGTGGGCTGCTGCGCGGCGTCATCGCCGCGGGTAACTCCAACTTCGGCGCCGAGTTCGGCTATGCGGGAGTCGTCATCTCCCGTAAGTGCGGCGTGCCGTATCTGTACCGCTTCGAATTGATGGGCACCACGGACGACGTCTTCGCCGTCCGCGCGGGCCTCACCGACTTCTGGAAGGACCAGACGTGCCCCCAACCGTCACAGCTGCAGAACCTGTAGCTGCCGAAGTTCACGCGCTCCCCGGCGAAACGGATTACCACGCGCTCAACGCGATGCTCAATCTGTACGACGCCGACGGAAAGATCCAGTTCGACAAGGATCGGGAAGCGGCGAACCAGTACTTCCTGCAGCACGTCAACCAGAACACGGTGTTCTTCCACAATCAGGACGAGAAGCTCGACTACCTGGTCCAGAAGAACTACTACGAGCGCGAGGTCCTCGACCAGTACTCGCGCAACTTCGTCAAGACGCTGCTCGATCGCGCATACGCCAAGAAGTTCCGGTTCCCGACGTTCCTGGGCGCGTTCAAGTACTACACCAGCTACACGCTGAAGACGTTCGACGGGAAGCGCTACCTCGAACGCTTCGAGGACCGGGTCGTCATGGTGTCGCTGACACTGGCCGCCGGGGACACGGTGCTCGCCGAGAAACTGGTCGACGAGATCATCGACGGCCGCTTCCAGCCGGCCACCCCGACGTTCCTGAACTCGGGCAAGAAGCAGCGCGGCGAGCCGGTGTCGTGCTTCCTGCTTCGCATCGAAGACAACATGGAGTCGATCGGGCGCTCGATCAACTCGGCACTGCAGCTGTCCAAGCGCGGCGGCGGAGTCGCGTTGTTGCTGACCAACATTCGTGAGCACGGCGCGCCGATCAAGAACATCGAGAACCAGAGCTCGGGTGTCATCCCGATCATGAAGCTGCTCGAGGACTCGTTCTCCTATGCCAACCAGCTCGGGGCGCGTCAGGGCGCCGGCGCGGTGTACCTGCACGCGCACCACCCCGACATCTACCGGTTCCTCGACACCAAGCGGGAGAACGCCGACGAGAAAATCCGGATCAAGACGCTGAGCCTGGGCGTGGTGATCCCGGACATCACCTTCGAGCTGGCCAAGAAGAACGAGGACATGTACCTGTTCTCGCCGTACGACGTCGAGCGGGTCTACGGCGTGCCGTTCGCCGACGTCTCGGTCACCGAGAAGTACTACGAGATGGTCGACGACGCGCGGATCCGCAAGACGAAGATCAAGGCGCGGGAGTTCTTCCAGACCCTGGCAGAGCTGCAGTTCGAGTCGGGCTACCCGTACATCATGTACGAGGACACGGTGAACCGGGCCAATCCCATCGAGGGCAAGATCACCCACTCCAACCTGTGCTCGGAGATCCTGCAGGTGTCCACGCCGTCGGAGTTCAACGACGATCTGTCGTATTCCAAAGTGGGCAAGGACATTTCGTGCAACCTCGGCTCGCTCAACATCGCCAAGGCGATGGATTCGCCGGACTTCGCGCAGACCATCGAGGTGTCCATCCGGGCGCTGACCGCGGTGTCGGATCAGACCCACATCACCTCGGTGCCCTCGATCGAGCAGGGCAACAACCAATCCCACGCGATCGGCCTGGGGCAGATGAACCTGCACGGATACCTTGCTCGCGAGCGAATCCACTACGGCTCCGAAGAGGGTGTCGACTTCACCAACATCTACTTCTACACCGTGCTCTACCACGCGCTGCGGGCCAGTAACCGCATCGCGATCGAGCGCGGCACGGCGTTCGGCGGCTTCGAGCGCTCGAAGTACAAGTCGGGTGAGTTCTTCGACAAGTACACCGACCAGGTGTGGGAGCCGGCCACCGAGCGGGTCCGCGAACTGTTCGCCGACGCGGGCATTCGCATTCCGACGCAGGAGGATTGGGTTCGGCTCAAGGAGTCGGTCCAGACCCACGGCATCTACAACCAGAACCTGCAGGCCGTTCCGCCGACGGGGTCGATCAGCTACATCAACCACTCGACCAGTTCGATCCACCCGGTGGCCAGCAAGATCGAGATCCGCAAAGAAGGCAAGATCGGCCGCGCCTACTACCCGGCGCCGTACCTCACCAACGACAACCTGGAGTACTACCAGGATGCGTACGAGATCGGCTACGAGAAGATCATCGACACCTACGCCGCGGCCACCCAGCACGTGGACCAGGGGTTGAGCCTGACGCTGTTCTTCAAGGACACCGCCACCACCCGTGAGGTGAACAAGGCTCAGATCTACGCCTGGCGCAAGGGCATCAAGACGCTGTACTACATCCGGTTGCGTCAGATGGCGTTGGAGGGCACCGAGGTGGAGGGTTGCGTCAGCTGCATGTTGTGATCCGGTGGGGGTCACCCGCGGGCGGTAGAACCGCACGATGACCGATGCCGGCGAGTATCCGCTGACACCTGCTCAGCAGCGCGCCTGGCTGAACTACATGCGGGTGTACCACCGGCTCGAGTACGAGATGAACCATCACCTGCGTACCGAATGTGGGCTCTCCCTCTACGACTACACGGTGCTCAACGCGTTGTCGCGGGCGCCCGATCGCCGCTTACAGGTGACATCGCTGGCGACGGTGATCGGGTGGGAGCGCAGCAGGCTGTCGCATCACCTGATGCGGATGACGCGCCGCGGCCTCGTCGAACGCACGGCGTCGGAGACCGACGGCCGCGGCACCGTCGTCATCCTCTCGACCCCAGGTTGGGACCTGCTCGCAGCGGCCGCCCCGATACACGCGGAGTGGGTGCGTCGCACGTTCTTCGGCGACCTGGATCCCGGCCGCGAGGATGCCCTCGCCGACATCCTCGCCACGGTGCACGAGGGATTGCTGCGCGAGGGGACCCTGCCGCGTCCGGACGTCTAGACCTGGTTCGTGCCGCCGTCGACGTAGACCTCGGAACCGGTCATGAAGCTGCTCGCATCCGACGCGAGAAAGACCACCGCGGCGGCCAACTCCTCGGGATTGCCGATCCGCTTCATCGGGTTCGAGGCCAGATTGTCGAGCATGGCCTGGCGCTGGTCGGGATCGGACTCCAGTTCCGTGAGGCCCGGGGTCAAGATGGGACCGGGAACGATGGTGTTGACCCGGAATCCGCGGTCGCCCAACTCGGTGGCCCAGGTGCGGCCGAAGGACCGGATGGCGGCCTTGGCTGCGGCGTAGGCGCCGAATGCCGGCATGCCTCGGGTGGCCGCTGTCGAGCCGGCCAGCACAATCGAGGCCCCGGGGTTCAGCAGCGGCAAGGCCTTCTGCACGGTGAACACCGTTCCGCCGACGTTGCGGTTGAACGTGTCGATGAGGTGTTCGGGTGTCTCGTCTTGCAGGGTCACGTACTCGCCGCTGCCTGCGTTGGCGAAGACGATGTCCAGTCCGGCACCCGAGGCGCGAATGACCTCCACCAATCGGTCCAAGTCCTCGACACTGGTGACGTCGCTGGCAACACCAACCACGCCGCCACCGAGAGACGCCGCGGCGTCGTCGACGCGCTGCTGGGTGCGGCCGGTGAGGAACACCTTGGCGCCCGCGTCGGCAAACGCCCGCGCTGTCGCGTAGCCGATGCCGGACGTGCCGCCGGTGACCAGTGCTGTCTTGCCTTCGAGTTGACCCATCGTGACCTCCTGTTGTCGGGGAACGCCCGTCGCGCTCCACTTCCGACAACTAGGTGACATCTCACGTTATTCCGTGACATGTCACGCATATCCCCACGGAGCGATACCATTGGATCGCCCAGCGCAGTGACCAGCCCGTCGGTTGGTACAGAATCAGCGCTTGCGGGCCTTCTCCGCCCGCTGCGCCTTGACCCGGCGTTCCTCGCGCAGCACCGCCTGGTAGCTCTCACGTTCTGCCACCAGCCACTCCGGCAGCTCCTCGAGCAGTTGACTGATCTGGTCGGTGGTGAGCGCATCGGTGACCCCGCCGCGCGCGAGGCCGGCGATCGAGACGCCCAGCTTGGCCGCCACGAGGTTCTTGGGGTGCGGGCCGTTCTTGCGGAGGTCGGTCAGCCACTGCGGCGGGTCCGCCTGCAACGCCGCGAGTTCGGTTCGGGTGATCGGGTTCTCCTGGAACTCCGCAGGCGTCGCGGGCAAGTACACGTCCAGCTTCTTCGCCGCCGTGGCGGGTTTCATGGACTGCGCGTTGGGCCTGCTCATGAAGGTCAGCGTATCGGTAGCCTGATGCGGTGGCTTCGCCCTCGCTGCCGTCGTTCACCCTCGGGTATGTGCCCGGCGGTACGCCTGCGAAGTGGGCCCGTGCCTGGGCGCAGCGCCACCCCGAGGTGCCGCTGAAGTTGCACGCCGTGTCTGCGGCGGACGCGGCCGCCGCAGTGCGGGCCGGCATTGTCGACGTGGCGTTGCTCCGGCTGCCCGCCGATACGACCGGGCTGGCCGTCATCCCCGTCTACGAGGAGACGACGGTGGCCGTGGTGCCGACCGATCACATTCTCACGGCCGTCGACGAGATCACCGCCGCGGACCTCGACGGCGAGCCGACACTGCTGCCGCTCGACGACGTCTTGTCCTGGCCGGGCGCTCCGGGCGACCCGGTCGACCACCGACCCGAGACCACCGAGGACGCAATAGAACTCGTGGCTGCGGGCATCGGGGTGCTCATCGTTCCGCAGTCGCTGGCGCGGCTGTATCGCCGCAGGGACCTCACGTATCGACCGATCACCGACGCGCCGACCTGCCCGGTGGCGCTCGCCGTCCTCGCGGGGCCGCAGGCCGCACTTGTCGAGGAGTTCATCGGGATCGTGCGGGGCCGCAAACCCGGGTCGTCGCGGGGGCAGGCTCCGCCGGTGCCGAAACGCACCGCACGGGAGAAGACTCTGGCGAAGCAGGCGGCCCGCGCCGCGGCGGGCAAGGTCGCCCGCAAGCAGGGTCCGGCCAAACGCGGTCGACGCTGACGTCACCCGTGGCGGCGGTCAGCGCGATCAGATCGTCAGCGTGCCGTCGTCGTTGATGGTCCACTGAGGATTGAGTGCCACCTCCCAGACGTGTCCGTCCAGATCGGCGAAATAGCCCGAATATCCACCCCAGAAGACCTTTTCGGCCGGCTTGAGGATGGTTGCTCCCGCCGCGGCGGCCTGCTCGAGTACTGCGTCGACGTCGGCCTCGGTGCGCTGGTTGATCGCGATCGTGATGCCGCTGAACCGGCCGTCGACGCGGTGGTGGGCATCCTCGGCGAGGTCGTCGCGGCCGAACAGGGCCAGCGCGATGCCGGGCAGTTGATAAAAAACGACGCCGTCGGGTGCTTGCGCCGGTACCCACCCCAGGCCCTGCTCGTAAAAGGTGCGGGCCCGGTCGAGGTCGTCGACGCCGAGCGTGATCAGGCTTACTCGTTGCTCCATGGCCGCGACGCTACCCATGGCCGCCGACAGTGACCGTCACTGTCAGCAGAGGAAGTCCGTCGCAGCGTCGTACACCAACTGCGCATCGGCGCGCCCCACGTCCAGCGCCGAGGCAATGAAATTGACCGCGAAGTCTTCGGGCATGCCGGTGCGTTGGCCCTCACATGCGGCATAGCCCTCGTCGAGAAGTCGCTGAGGATCGGGCTCCGCTGACTCGGAGAAGTCGCCGAACAGGGAGACATACTCGAGGTAGAACTCTTCGTCCTCGGTCGCCAGCGCGGTAGGTGCGCACGTCACCGCCGCGGCGCTGAGAACTCCCGCGGCGCAGAGGGTTGCAAGAGCCGACCGTGCGATCGTTCTCATGACTTCCCCCGATCCGGGCCCGGGACCTGACACGCGTGTGGCGAATGCTAACTGTGCCGGCATCGGTCGGCGACTGGAATAACTGACGCGACCGACGAATGCGCTGCGCGGTCGGCGGTCGTGTCCTACGGTGGCAGCCATCAACTCTGTTTGCTGAAATCGACTTCGCTGACGATTGACGCACCGTACGGGGCTTCCGGGTAGGGGTGAGAGTGTGTCGCGCATCTTTCTGAGTCATTCGAGTCGGGACATGCGCCAGGCGATCGCGCTCAAGCAGTGGCTGGTCGATCAGGATCCGCCGCTGGCCAACGAGATCTTTCTCGACGTCGATCCAGAGTCGGGTCTCAAGGCGGGCACCCGCTGGAAAGATGCGCTGCGGCGGGCCAACGCCCGATGTGAGGCCGTCATCTGCTTGCTCTCGGCGAACTGGGAGTCCTCCCACGAGTGCAAGGTCGAATACCGCACTGCGGAGAACCTCAACAAACAGGTCTTCGTCGCGCGTCTCGAATCGTCGACAGGCGGCGACCTCACCTCGGAGTGGCAACGCTGCGATCTGTTCGGCGACGGAGCGATGACGTCGATCGAGGTCGGCGGCGGACCGCCGGTGCAGTTCGCCACAGAGGGGTTGTATCGGCTTCGAGACGGTATCCAGGGGGCGGGAATCGGCGCGGAGTCCTTCGTCTGGCCACCTCCGGACGATCCCGGCAGGGAGCCGTACCGCGGCTGGGAACCGCTCGACGAAGCCGATGCCGCAGTGTTTTTCGGGCGCGATGCACAGATCGTACGGGCCCTCGACGCGGTGCGGGGAATGCGGATGGCCGGAGTCGACTCATTGTTCGTCGTGCTGGGTCCGTCGGGCACCGGCAAGTCGTCATTCCTGCGGGCCGGGCTGTTGCCACGGCTTCGTCGTGAGGACCGCCGGTTCCTGGTGTGTGAGATCGTTCGGCCCGAACGGAACGTGCTCACCGGTGAAGCCGGTTTCGCGGCGGCGATCAAAGCCACCCGCGAGCGGTTCGGCCGTTCGGGGCCCAACCTCGGTGAACTCAAGTCCATCTGTACCGCCGGCGACGCGGAACGGCTTGCCGCACTGTTGGCCGAACTGCGCGACGACGCGGCCGGTCGGCTGCTGCTGCGTGGTGAGGACGGTGAGGCCGCGGCGCCGACCCTGGTGCTGCCGCTCGATCAAGCCGAGGAGCTCTTCTCGGCCGACGCAGGAGACCAAGCACGAGCGTTTCTCGAGTTGCTCACGGCCACACTGGCGCGGCTCAACGCCACGGAGGTGGGACTGGTGGTCGCGGCGACGATCCGAACCGACCGCTACGAGGCGATGCAGGCGCATCCCGCCCTGGCTGGGCTGGGCACGGTGTTGTTCGACGAACTCAAGCCGATGCCGGCCACCCAGTTCAAGGAGGTCATCGTCGGTCCGGCGCAGCGGTCGACCGAGGGGGGCCGGCCGTTGCGGGTGTCACCGGATCTGGTGGAGCGGCTACTCCTGGATGCGGGCGAGGGTGCTGACACGTTGCCGATGTTGGCTCTGACGATGTCGAGGCTGTACACCGACTATGGCAGCGACGGTGAACTCAAGCTCGCCGAGTACGAGACGCTGGGTGGGATGCGCCGAGTGGTGCAGACCGAGATCGACGAGGTCCTGTCCAGCGATCCCGTACGGCGGGCAACGGAACTGGAGGCGTTGCGGGCTGCGTTCATCCCGTGGCTGGCCACGGTCAACCCGGACAACGACCAGCCCATGCGGCGCGTGGCCCGGTGGGCGGACCTGCCGGAGGCGAGTCGACCGCTGATCGATGCGCTGGTGGCCAAGCGATTGATGGTCAAAGGCACCCGGGGCGGGGAGACCGTGGTGGAGGTGGCCCTGGAAAGTCTGTTGCGCCAATGGGATGAGCTGGTGACCTGGCTGCGCGAAGAGCGTCAAGACCTCAAGGACGCCGACGCCCTGGAGCGCGCGGCGGCATCGTGGGAAGCCAACGGCCGTAACTCAGCCTGGTTGCTGGAGGGCAGTCGCCTCACCGAAGCCATTGCGCTGGTGAACAAGCAGGGCTTCCGGCGACGGCTGTCCACCACTCACGATTACCTGACGGGCTCTCATCAGCGTGAAAGTGAGCGCCGCGCGGCCGAAGAGCAGCAACGCCGCGCCGAACTGGTCGCAGCACAGGAACGTGCCGCTCATGCCCAGGAGCGGCAGCAGACTGCCGAGGCGCACACCGCCACGCTGCGCAGGCGCTCCCGTGTTCTTCGAGGGGTGCTGGCCGGCACCGTGGTGGTTGCGGTGATCGCATTGGCCGCCACATTCATTGCCAACAATGCTCGAGGCCAGGCTCAGGATCGGTTCGAAGAGGCCACCGGTGTCAGGTTGGTGGCGGAGGCCCAGTCGATGTTCGCGGGCTTCCGGCCAGGTGGCGACATCCGGGCGGTGCAACAACTCCTGGCCGCGGGGGCGATCACCGGAAGTCCCGATCGGGACGCCCTGTACGACGCCGTTGTGCAGCAGGCCGCGCTGTCGAAAGTGATCATGGCCGACCACGCGCTGAGCGCTGCGGCCTTCAGCCCGGACGGGACTCTGGTCGCCGCTGGGAACACGGACCTGGAAGGCGCCGACGGCGGTGTTCAGATCTGGGACGTCGAAACCGGTGCGCCGCAGGGTGATGCGCTTGCGGGTCACGAGGATGTGGTGAACGGAGTCGCGTTCAGCCCTGACGGAGCGCTGTTGGCGTCGGCAAGCGTCGACGGCACCGTGCGGCTCTGGGACGTGGAAACCGGCCAGCAGGATGGGGAAGCCCTGCAGGTCGGGGACTCGGCGTCCGATGTGTTCTTCAGCCCAGACGGTGTCGAGGTGGCCACGCTCAGCTGGGAGGGTGACCTGCAGGTGTGGGACATGAGAACCCGCAAGCCCGTGAGACTGCCGTTGGTGGAGGGAGCCGACAAGGTGGCGTTCACCCCCGATCGGTCCCGGGTCGCTGCCAGTGATGACGCAGGCAACATCGCGGTGCTCGACATGTCCTCGGGCCGGCAGATTTCGACAATCACGCGGGACGCGGATCTGACCGTGCTCGAGTTCAGTCCCGATGGCAGGCGGGTGATGACGGCCGGGGCGGCCACCTCTCTTGAACTGTGGGACGCCGAGACCGGTCGATCGATCGACGCGCCGGTCGCCGGAGGGCAGTTCTCGACATTTGTGGTCGCAGGCGCGTTCAGCCCGGACGGCCGTCTCATCGCCACGGGCACAAACGATTCGACGGTGCAGGTCTGGTCCACGGTGGATGGACGGTTCGTCGACGTGACGTTGCCCGGACCGGCCGGGCTGACGCTGGGCGTGTCATTCGATCCGGACGGGAAGCGGTTGGCGGTCACGGGCAGCGACGGCACGCTGTGGATCTTCGATGTCGCTGTGGCATTGCCGCTCACCGGCCGTGCGGTCGCGTTTCGGCCCGACGGAATCCTGGCAGTCGGATCCGACGAGGGCACCGTGCAGATGTGGGATCCCGACAGTCGGGTCGCCCGGAACGAGTCGAGTGATGCATCCGATGGCGTGAATCGGATGGCATTCAGTCCCGATGGGCAGCAGTTGGCATCGACGAGTACCGCGGGGGCGCTGCAGTTCCGGAACCCGGACACAGGAAACCTGGACGGCACGCCCGGCGACGTCGGTGAAGTCCTGGGTCCCGTGGCCTTCAGTGCCGATGGACGTGTGGTCGTCACCGGCGCGGAGCAGGGCGGGTTACGGCTGTGGGACAGCGAGACTCGGCGTCCCCGTGCCAAGCCCACGGGTGGCAGGTCAGGCAACACCGTAGCGGTGGCGTTCGCCCCGGAGGGTGACACGGTTGCCTCGATGAACCTGGACAACCCGTCCGGTCACGTGATGGTGTGGGACAGCGTCACCGGGGAACAGCTTTCAGAAACTCCCTTGGCGAGCGGCGCCCTGGCGGGTGCGTTCGGTCCTGGGCTGGCCGTCGGGACGGGGGGACTCGACGGCTACGTCACGTTCTACAACGCCGAGACCGGCGAGCCCAAGCGTGGTCCGGTCCACGGGCATGACTCCTACGTGACGTCGATGGTGTTCAGCGCGGACGGGCATCGCGCCGCGACCGGCGGTGGGAGGAGCGTGCGACTGTGGGACGCGGACGTAGGTGACACCATCGGCCGCGCCCTCGAGGGGCCGCGGAACAGCGTGATCGATGTGGCTATCAGTCCGGACGGTCGTTATGTCGCGGCGGCGACGTATGACAACGAGGTATGGCTCTGGCCTGCCTCGGCCAGCCCTGAAGACCTGTGCGCCAAGCTGACTGCCAATATGAGCCGGCAGCAGTGGAACGACTGGGTGTCACCGGAGATCGACTACATCAAGACCTGCCCCGATCTCCCGATCGCGCCGGACTAGGGGAACGCCGATGTGGCACAAGACTCGTGACGAGCACCTCTTCGACGACGGCCCCAAACGCATCCTCGCCCTCGACGGCGGCGGAATCCGCGGTGCGCTGACCCTCGGATACCTCGAACGCATCGAGGGCATCCTGCGCGAGCGAAACGGGGGCGACCCCGACTTCCGGTTGTGTGACTACTTCGACTTGATCGGCGGCACGTCGACAGGCTCGATCATCGCCGCCGGGCTTGCGCTGGGCTTCGCCGTGGACGAGCTCGTCGAGCTCTACCGGTCCTTGGGGGAGAAGGTGTTCGACAAGGGGATGCTGCGTTTCGGCCTTCTGGGTGCGAAGTTCCCGAAGGAGCCGTTGTTGCGTGCCCTCGATACCCATTTCGGCGATATCACGTTGGGAGGAGACGAGCTGCGGACAGGTCTGATGGTGATGACCAAGCGCTTGGACACCGGCAGCCCGTGGCTGCTCCACAACAATCCGCGTGGCAAGTACTTCGAGGGTTCAGGACACGATTTCCCGAATCGGGATATGTTGTTGCGCAACGTTGTTCGGGCCAGTACGGCTGCGCCACACTATTTTGAACCCGAGCTTCTGCGGATCGCCCCGGGCGTCACGGGTGCGTTCGTCGATGGTGGGGTCAGCCCGTACAACAACCCGGCGCTGCAGATGCTGATGCTGGCAACGTGTAGCGGCTACGGACTGAGCTGGCAGTTCGGAGCCGACAGGCTGCTGTTGGTGTCGGCGGGCACGGGTTTGCGCTCGCTGCGCATGCCGGCCGCCGAGGTGATGGAGATGCCGGCGGTCCTGCTCGCCGCCCAGTCGATGATGTCGATCATGGCCGACGCGAACTGGCAGGGCCAGGCGGTACTGCAGTGGATGGCGTCGAGCCCGACATCGTGGCAGATCGACAGCGAGGTGGGTGATCTCCGAAAAGACCGGATCGGAGGAGGTCCCGACCTGATCACCTACCAACGCTACGAGGTGGCGTTGGAGTCGAAGTGGCTGCGGGAGAACCTTGATGAACACCTCGACGACGCCGAGTGTGACGAACTCTATGCGATGGACAACCCGAAGAACCTGCCGCGCCTCGCACGCCTCGGCACCACGGCCGGCGCGGTGCAGGTGCAGCCCGATCACTTCCCGGCAGCCTTTGATCTGTCCTGACCGGTGGATTCATAGCGGCGGCTGAACTCGTCGCCGGGCACCGCCCAGACGTCACCGTGATCACCCTGCACGATCCAGGAACCTTCGGGCGCAGTGATGGTGCCCTCGAGCGTATCCACCTCCTCGGCGGCACGAGCCGGTCGGGCCAGCACGGTCCCGAGCCGCCGCCACCGCCTGCCGCCGAGGTGCTCGTGGGTGGCGCGGAAGATGTCGTCACGCACCGACCAGGTGGTGCCGTCCGACTTCTCGCTGACGGCCCAGTCGCCCGCAGCGGCGCTCATCGTCGATCCGTCATGGGCCGTCCACGTCCAGGGGGTGCTGCGTTGCTCGGCCAGCACGACTCCCGCGCGGCGATACTGAACCCACGTGTTGTCGTCGGCCGGACGGGAGCGGTATCCCAACTCCCGCAATTTGGTCAGCGTGGCGGCCAGGCTGTGTAGGGCAGCGTCGAGGCGCTGCGAGTCGGTTTCGATCTGCGACCAATCGACGAGCTTGTCGTGCAGCTTGGCGGTGTCATCGCGTCGCGGACCGGACCGCCAGCCGTGTCTGCGGTAGTACCGGCACCAGTCCTCGTGTTCGGCGCGAGCCATGGCGGTGGCCGTCGGCGCGTCGAAACCCATCTGCCGCAACTGTTCCAGGGGTTCCAGACCGCGCAACCGAGCGGTGGGCAGGTCATGCGGTGACTGGCCCCAGCTGTTCCATGTGTGCCCGCCGATCGTCTCGACCATCCACAGCGCGTTGCGTACCTGGCGCCTGTTGGATTCGCGATAGAACTCGTCGAGCCGGCCCCACGGGACGGCGGTGGGGCCGGCACCACCTGACTCTGCGACGTAGCGGTTGTGGATCAGCATCGCTGCGCGCTCCCAGGCGTCGTGGGCCTGTCCGCCGGGCAGGTCGAGGCTCAGCCGGTAGGTGTACAGGCGCCCGACCACCGCCACCCGCTCGCGGGTGGTATCCGCCCGAGGGTCGTATACGTGAATCGTGGTCTCCGGTAAGCGGGCCGCGATGCGGGTTGCGACGCTGCCGTCGGGTAGCGAGTCGACCAGCACCAGCGCCGTCGACCTCGGATCCCCATGGGTGACCATGTCCATGAGCGTTGGGAACGACGGTCTTTCATCGATGGCGAGGACGTCGCCGGAACGGCCGCGATATCCGAGTTGCGCCGCGGCGAACTCGCTGTCCTGCCGGTATTCGGAGGCGTTTTCGGCAACGACGGTCAGTGCGGGCAGCCAACCCGTGCCGCCGTATTCGTGTTCGAGCCGGCGTTGGAACATGTCGCTGCACAGGGCGGTCGTCAGTTGCGACGATCCGCACACCAGCAGCCGGTCGATCATGGGTCCTGCGAGGATTCTGTCGAGCAACCGTCGGGCCGTCACCTCGTAGATTCCTACGGTGTCGGCTGCCCAGCGGTTGTGTACCCCGCCGAAATGCTGTGCGCGCCACGCATTGGCCTGCCACGGATCATCGATGCGCACAATCAGCGGGATGCGCCTGCGGTCGTCGCCACCCAGGGCGGTCAGCGTGCGCAACCGCAGCAGGTTGGTCGACGCGTCGGGAGCAAGGAGGTAGAGCCGGTCGATTTTGTGCCAGATAGGCACGGCGACAAGCGCTTCGGGCCGGTCGAGATCGACGGTGAGGATCCGGGCCCCCACCGTGCGGGCGCGTTGGGCGGCGTCGCTGTCCGCGGTGTCGGTGACGACGACCAGCATGCTCCGGCGGCGCAGAGTGTGCGCGATCGCGGCGACGAGGGCCTGGGCGTCCTGATCGATACCGACCACGGCGGTCACCGAGCGGGCGGATCGCACGCGGAGCCGGTCGAAGCGTGACCGGAAGAGCGCTACCGCGATTCCGACCACCGACATGAAAACCGCGGCGAGCGCGCAGATCTGGGCGACGTGGAGTGCGACGGGCATCGGGGCCGGGCAGGCGCCGTCGGCCAGTGCCCGTGTCGGATCGCCACCCTTGACCAGGGCTGCCGTCCACAACAGCGGTGTGAAGAAATCCGGATGCGACTCGTCCTGGCATCGCCAGTACGAGGCCACACCGAGGATTGTGGTCGTGACCGCGAGTCCGGCGACGATCGCCACCGGCGCCCCGGACCGCCGTCCGCCTGCGGTCCGAGTGACCACGACGACGACCAGCGCCAGCGCAAGGACGACAACGCCGATGGTGACCGCCGAGTTGGGGGCACCGAACCAGCGCATGCTCTCTGGCAGCGCGTCACGAATCTGCGGCCATGCCGCGATCGCCGCCAGGTAGCCGATCAAAGCAGCGGCGATGGCAGAAAGTATCGCGCGCGCTGCGACGTACCGGGTGTCGGGCCGCTCCGCAGTGCGCACCATCGGAGTCTATTTGGCGATCGACCGGCACCGGGGGTATCGACGAAGGGCGTCGAATCCCCGGGCGACCGGCTCTTACTTCACCTTGTGCTGCGGGCCCTGTGCCTTCTTGTAGAGCGCCTTGAGCATCCGGTCACGGAACGCCGCGTTGTCGATCAGCTTGACTCCGGCGTTGGCCAGCTTCGGCTGACCGATCAGCTTGTGCATGTAGCGCCCGCGCTTGTATTCGCGGCCCCACGCGGCTTCCATCCGCTGTCCGTAGTTGGTGAAGTCGTCGGGTCCGCCGTTCTGCAGAGCGGCGATCGCGCACTCGCCCGCGGCCAGTCCGGATTCGAGCGCCTTCGAGATGCCGGCACCGGAGGCGGGTTTACCCGCACCCAGCGAGTCACCGGTGAACAGCACACCCGGCCGCCACGGCGGCCACGCGGTGAACCCCATCGGCAGCCGCCAGGCGCGCACGCTCTTGTTCTTCTTGAGTTCCTCGATCGGCGGTAGATCCCAGTCGCGGGGGAGTGTCCGGAGGAACTCGCCGAGGAACTGGGTCGCGTTGATCGACTGCCAGTTCTTGTAGCTGTTGACGTAGCCGAGGCCGATGTTGAAGATTCCGTCGCCCATCGGGAAGACCCAGCCGTATCCGGGCAGCTGATCGCCTTCGAACACCAGCTTCAGGTAGATGTCCAGCGAATCGGAGTCGGGCCGGTTGGCGTGCATCTCCGAGCGGATGGCGATCGCCTGGTAACCGTTGTATTCGGAGTCGATCTTCAGCGCCCGCTTGATCGGGGAGTAGGCGCCGTCGGCGGCGATGACCGCGTCGCCGTAGACCTTCTCGCCGCCCTTGAGCACGACGCCGACCACGCGGCCGTTGGCGTCGAGTTCCGGGCCCGTCACTTCGGCGCCCTGGCGCACCTCGGCGCCTGCGGACTCGGCGTGCTTGAGCAGCACCGTGTCCAGGTGGGTGCGGCTGACGGTGTGGCCGTGATCGGGCATGCCCGGACGCTTCGGGAACGACAGCTCCCACTCGCTCGGGCTGAACACCGTGACCCGGTTCACCCGGTGGAACGTGGCGACCTCGTCGGCCAGGCCCATCTTCTGCAGGTAGCTGACGGCGCGAGCGGTCAGCCCGTCGCCGCAGGGTTTGTCACGGGGGAACTGGGCTTTGTCCAGGACCGCGACCTTCGCGCCGGTCTGTGCGGCCTGCCATGCGGCGGCGGCACCGGAAGGCCCACCACCTGCTATGACCAGGTCGTATCGCTGCGTCATGAATCTCGTCTCGTCGATCGGCTGTCGCAGCGATAGTACCCAAGCTTGTGTCGACCATCGCGTTGGGAAGAATCCCTAATGGTTCGGTAATCATTCCCACAGCGCGAGGGGTCTGAGCAGGTCAGCGGCGTCCCGCCGGGTACAGTGATCGAGTGCGACGAGGGTCTAGGGCGCGCTCTGCCGAAGAGCCGGGTGTCAAAGTGGACGCCCGCAGCGAGCGTTGGCGTGAGCACCGAAAGAAGGTGCGCTCGGAAATCGTCGACGCCGCGTTCCGTGCCATCGACCGGCTGGGTCCCGAGGTCTCGCTACGGGAGATCGCCGAGGAGGCCGGCACCGCGAAGCCGAAGATCTACCGGCATTTCACCGACAAGTCAGACCTCTTCCAGGCGATCGGTCAGCGGATGCGGGACATGCTGTGGGCCGCGATCTACCCGTCGATCGACATCTCGAAAGACCCTGCGCGCATGGTCATCTACCGGGCCGTCGAGCAGTACGTGCGTCTGGTGGACGAACACCCCAACGTCGTGCGCTTCCTGATGCTGGGCCGTTTCGCCGAGCAGAGTGAGTCGACGATGCGGGCGCTCAACGAAGGCCGCGAGATCACCCTGGCGATGGCCGACATGTTCAGCAACGAGCTGCGGGAGATGGAGCTCGACGGTGCGGCCTTCGAGCTGGCCGGGTTCGCCACCTTCGGGGCGGCGGCGTCGGCCACCGACTGGTGGCTCGGCTCAGAGGACAGCCCGCGGCGGCTGCCGTCGGAGAAGTTCGTCGACTACCTGACCACGATCATGGTCGGTTCGATCAACGGCACCTGCGAGGTGCTCGGCATCCGCATCGACCCCGATCTGCCGCTGCACGAGGGCGTTCAGCGCCACGAACACGTCGCCTGACCCCGGGCGGGAGCCGCGCCCGCGGCGTACCTGGTACCAGCGTTCCCAGGTACAGTCGGCGTCATGAGCGTCGCTGAACACACCGAGGACATCTCGGTCGATCGCACCCCGGTACACACCCGTGCCCTGATCATCGGTTCCGGATTCTCCGGCCTCGGAATGGGCATCGAACTGCAGCGCCGCGGCGTGGCATTCGAGATCCTGGAGAAGGCCGACGAGGTCGGTGGAACGTGGCGCGACAACACCTACCCGGGCTGTGCCTGCGACATCCCGTCGCACATGTACTCGTTCTCGTTCGAACCGAAGGCCGACTGGACCCACATGTGGTCGTTCCAGCCGGAGATCCAGGACTACCTGCTCGGTGTCACCACCAAGTACGGACTGCGCCGCTACATCCACTTCGGCGCCCATGTAGACCGCGCCCAGTGGGACGACGACGAGATGGTGTGGCATGTCTTCACCACCGACGGTCGCGAGTTCGTCGCGCAGTTCCTGATCTCAGGGGCCGGCGGACTGCACATTCCGCTGATCCCGGAGTTCGAGGGCTACGACGACTATCTCGGGTCCGGCCGCGCCGCCTTCCATTCGGCGCAGTGGGACCACAGTGTCGACATCGCAGGAAAGCGTGTCGCAGTGATCGGCACGGGCGCCAGCGCGATCCAGATCGTGCCCGAGATCGTCGGGGATGTCGCCTCGTTGCAGCTCTACCAGCGCACCCCGGCCTGGGTGATGCCCAGGCCGAACAACCCGATCCCCGAGGGCATGCGCCGGGTCTTCGCCAACGTGCCGGGTACCCGCGCGGCCATGCGCGCGGGAATCTACTGGCTGCACGAGTCGGTCGGCTTCGCGATGACCAGTCAGCCGCGGCTGCTCAAGATCGGCGAAATGCTGGGCAAGTGGAACATCCGGCGGTCGATCAAGGACCGGGAACTGCGCCGCAAGCTCACCCCGGACTACCGGGCCGGCTGCAAGCGGATCCTGAACTCCGACACCTACTATCGCGGCATCGCCGACCCGAAGACCGAAGTGATCACCGACCGCATCACACGGTTCAGCGCGACCGGCATCGTCACCGCCGACGGCAGCGGTCGTGAGACCGAAAGAGACACCGACGTCGTGGTGTTCGCGACCGGATTCCACGTCACCGACTCCTACACCTACGTCGACATCAAGGGCCCCGGCGGTGAGGACCTCGTCGACCGCTGGAACTCCGAAGGCATCGCGGCGCTGCGCGGCATCACCGTCGCCGACATGCCCAACCTGTTCTTCCTGCTGGGCCCGAACACCGCGCTGGGGCACAACTCGGTGGTGTTCATGATCGAGTCGCAGATCCGCTACGCCGCCCAGGCCATCGAGGCGGTGGACCGGGCAGGCGCCGGCGCACTGGCGCCGACTCGGGCCGCGCAGGATCGCTACAACGACGATCTGCAGGGTGACCTGGAAGGTACGGTCTGGAGCACCGGCGGCTGTCAGAGCTGGTATCTCGACGAGCACGGAGTGAACCGCACGCTGTGGAGTGGCATGACATGGCAGTACTGGCTGTCGACGCGTCGGTTCAAGGCATCCGAGTACACGTTCCTGAGAAGAAAACGCGACACGCCAACACAAGATGTTGCGGCGTCACAAGTTCTGAGCCCCAACAAGTTGTAGTGTCGGGGTCGGCCGGTAGAACTGATTCGGCCACTGCAAATTCCGGCGAAATGAGGTCCTGGTGTCCGAGGGAATGAAGCTGATCGACCGCGTCTCCGCGATCAACTGGAACCGCCTGCAGGACGAGAAGGACGCCGAGGTGTGGGAGCGGCTGACCGGCAACTTCTGGTTGCCGGAGAAGGTGCCCGTCTCCAACGACATCCCGTCCTGGGGGACGCTCAACGCCCACGAGAAGCAGCTCACGATGCGGGTGTTCACCGGCCTGACCCTGCTCGACACCATCCAGGGCACCGTCGGCGCCGTCAGCCTCATCCCGGACGCGCTGACCCCACACGAAGAGGCCGTCTACACCAACATCGCGTTCATGGAGTCGGTGCACGCGAAGAGCTACAGCAACATCTTCTCGACGCTGTGCTCGACGGTCGAGATCGACGAGGCGTTCCGCTGGTCGGAGGAGAACCCGAACCTGCAGCGCAAGGCCGAGATCGTGATGGACTTCTACAAGGGTGACGACCCGCTCAAGCGCAAGGTGGCCTCCACCCTGCTGGAGAGCTTCCTGTTCTACTCGGGTTTCTACCTGCCGATGTACTGGTCCAGCAGGGCCAAGCTGACCAACACCGCCGACATGATCCGGCTGATCATCCGCGACGAGGCCGTGCACGGCTACTACATCGGCTACAAGTTCCAGAAGGGCCTGGCGCTCGAGGACGATGCCCGCAAGGCCGAGCTCAAGGACTACACCTACGAACTGCTCTTCGAGCTCTACGACAACGAGGTCGAGTACACCCAGGACCTCTACGACGGGGTGGGTCTGACCGAGGACGTCAAGAAGTTCCTGCGCTACAACGCCAACAAGGCACTGATGAACCTCGGGTACGAGGCGCTGTTCCCCAAGGACGAGACCGACGTGAACCCGGCGATCCTGTCGGCGCTGAGCCCGAACGCCGACGAGAATCACGACTTCTTCTCCGGCTCCGGCTCGAGCTACGTCATTGGCAAGGCCGTGCACACCGAAGACGAGGACTGGAACTTCTAGTCGTTCCGGTCACCCACCGGAATGGTGGCGCGCACACAGGTGCCCTCGCCCGGTGTGCTGGTGAGGGTCAGTTCGCCCGACAGCGCCTCGACGCGGTCGCGCAGCCCGACCAGGCCCGAGCCCGCTCCTGTAGTCGCGCCTCCGGCACCGTTGTCGGAGACCGACAGTCTCAGCGAGTTGCCGTCGACATCGATCTCCACGGTCACCGCGTCGGCACCCGAATGTTTGGCGGCATTCGTCAACGCTTCTGCGACAACGTAATACGCGGCCACCTCCACTGATTCCGGTAGCCGGCCCTCGACGTCGACGGCGAGTTCGACCGGCACGGTCGAGCGCCGTGCCAACGCCTTGATCGCCGGCTTCAGACCACCCCGGGACAGCACGGCGGGATGCATGCCCCGCGACAGCTCCTGCAGGTCGGAGTGCAGCCCCGCCAGTCCGTCGACGACGTTGGACAATTGGTCCCGCAGCGCCCCGTCACCGGCGGCGGTGGACTCGATCGCCCGTAATTCGAGGCTGAGCGACACTATCCGTTGTTGAGCGCCGTCATGAAGGTCGCGTTCGAACCCGCGCCGCGCCTCGTCGGCGGCCGCCACGAGGCGCGCGCGTGATGCGGTCAACTCGGAGCGGGTCTCGGCGTTGGCGATGGCCGTGGAGATCAGGTCGGCGAAATCACCGATGTGGTCTTCGAGTTGCGGGGAGATCTCCTGCTGCGCACGCGACCCCACCATGATCGCCCCGCGCACCGCGCCGCCGACGACGAGCGGTGCCCCCGCTCCCGAGCGCACGCCGAGTGCTTGCAGTCGGGTGGCGATCGGGCCCGTCGCCTGGCGGTAGTCGTTGATGCGGGCCGGTGATCCGGTTCCGTGGATCCGAACGCTGACGCTGTCGCCGGCCAGCGAGAACCGTTCGCCCTGGACCAGTCCCGGTTGTCCCAGTCGGTCCCGCGTCGCCAGGACGACGCAGTCATCGTCGGCGGTGAAGCGCAGCACCGTGACGTGGTCGACGTCGAGGCTGGTGGCCAGCTCGTGAACCGCAACCGAGAAGACCTCCGAGAGTTCGGCGCCGCGGGCGACCAGCGTGGCGACCCGTCTCAGGGCCGCCTGCTGGGCGGCCAGGGTGTCGGCGTGCCGCCTGCGCAGCTCGGCTTCGGCAGCGCGCAATCGGGCTTGCCCCACAAGCACGTTCGTCAACAGCGCCAGGGTCAGGAAGATCGCGAGAGCAGGTGCGAGGCTGTCGCGGCCTTCGAGGTGCAGCCAGGCGTACACCGCCGCGCTGGCCAGCGACGTGGCAATCGCCAGACCGAAGCCCCAGCCCGCCGACACCACCAGGACCCCCAACAGCAGCAGAGCGCCGAACGCGTTCTCCGGGGCGATCGTCTTGAGCGCGAACACCGCGCCGACCTCGGCGACAAGGAATGCGGCCGCGACGGCGATGCCCACCCCGAGCGGACGTGCGGTGGGTCGCACCAACTGCGCCAGAAGTCGTTGCGGCAACGATTGCCAGGTCACCGGCCGATGGTAGTCCGCAGGATTCCCGTTAACAGGAATGCCATCTGCAGTGCACCCTGACAAGCTCGAAGGATGAGTGCTCCGCGCTGCCTGATCGTCGACGACAGCGCCGCGTTCCGGGATGCCGCGAAGGCCATGCTGGAACGCGGCGGCTTCGTTGTCGTCGGTGTGGCCTGTGACGCCGAGGAGGCGGTGCTGCGGGCCGCGGAACTACACCCCGACATTGTGCTGGTCGACGTCGATCTCGGTGCCGACAGCGGTTTCGACGTCGCCGAGCGGCTCAGCGGCATGTCGGTCATCCTCACCTCGACCCACGATGAACAGGACTTCGCCGACCTGATCGCCGCCAGCCCTGCGGCGGGATTCCTCCCGAAGTTCGCGCTGTCGCCCAGCGCCATCCGGACCTTGCTCGCGCGGCCGTGACCAGGCTCAGCGAGCGTCGAGGTACATGATCACCGCGCGGACCCGCCGGTGGTCGTCGCCGGTTTCAGGCAGGTTCAGCTTCGTCAGGATGCTACGGACGTGCTTTTCCACCGTTCCCTCGGTGACCCACAACCGGCGACCGATCCCGGCGTTGGACAAGCCTTCGGCCATCAGCGTCAGCACCTCCCGCTCCCGGGGGCTGACGGCGGCCAGCGGGTCGTCGCGTTTGCGCGCCGACACGAGCTCGGCCACCAACGCCGGATCGACGACCGAAGCGCCGTTGGCCACCCGCTGCAACGTGTCGACGAAGTCGGCCACATCGGTCACCCGTGTCTTGAGTAGATAACCGATCGCCCGGCCGCCGGCCAGAAGCTCCATCGCGTGGTCGACATCGATGTGCGCCGAGAGCACCACGATGCCGATCTCGGGGAACTCGCCGCGGATCACCTTGGCGGCATCGAGTCCCTCGGTGCTGAGACTCGGCGGCATCCGGATGTCGACCAGCACCAGATCAGGCTTGCGGTCGCGCACCAACTCCAGAAGGGCTGTCCCGTCACCGGCCTGGCCCGCCACCTCGAATCCCGACCGGTCCAGCAAGCTGGCCAGGCCTTCGCGCAACAGCACGTCGTCGTCGGCGATCACGACCCGCAGGCCGCCCATGTCCTCTCCACCTGGCGTGAGCACGGCTCCGATTGTCGCACCACGGCGACGTCCGGCCGCCTCGAAGACCCGACTATGGGGGCTAGCGGTAACCGCGGGTGGCGGTCAGCGTCGACGACACCTCTACGCTTCGCCCTCACCGGGCGCAGCCCCGACACCGAGACGTTCCGAGCTGCGGCGCGGCTGTTCACGGCAGGCGCGGTTCCGTTGAGTCAGAACGGATTCAAGGTCGACCTGGTGATGCACAGCGTGGTCCGGGCCCTGGAGCGAGCCGTGACTCGTGGCCTAGCGCAGTGACTCGGTGTTGATGACGAACCGGTAGCGCACATCGCTGGCGATCACCCGCTGATACGCCTCGTTGATGTAGTCGGGCTCGATAATCTCGATCTCGGGCGCGACGCCGTGCTCGGCGCAGAAATCCAGCATCTCCTGCGTTTCGGCGATCCCGCCGATCAGCGATCCCGCGATACGGCGTCGCCCGAAGATCAATGCGGCAGCGGGGACCTCCATGGCGTTCTCGGGCATCCCGAGTTCGACCAGGGTGCCGTCGAGCTTGAGCAACCCGAGGTAGGCGCCGAGGTCCAGATTGGCCGAGACGGTGTTGAGGATCAGGTCGAAACTGCCCCGCAGCTTCTTGAAGGTCTCGGGGTCGCTGGTGGCGTGGTACTCGGAGGCTCCCAGCCGCAGACCGTCCTCCATCTTCTTCAGCGACTGACTGAGTACGGTGACGTCGGCGCCCAGCGCGACCGCCAGCTTCACCGCGAGATGTCCGAGTCCGCCGAGGCCGATGACCGCCACCCGGGTGCCGGGTCCGGCGTTCCAGTGCCGCAGCGGCGAATAGGTGGTGATGCCCGCGCACAGCAGCGGGGCCGCGTCCGCCAGCGAGATGGCGTCCGGGACGCGCAGGACGTAGTTCTCGTCGACGACGATCGCGCCGCTGTAGCCGCCCTGCGTGGGCTGCCCGTCACGACCGACGCCGTTGTAGGTCCCGACCATGCCGGGGTTGTTGCAGTACTGCTCCTCACCGGCGAGGCAGTACTCACACTCGCGGCACGAGTCGACGAAGCATCCGACGCCCACGCGGTCGCCCACGGTGAACTTCGTCACCTCGGATCCGACCTCGGTGACAACGCCCGCGATCTCGTGTCCGGGCACCATCGGATACTCGACGCCGCCCCATTCCCCGGTGACGGTGTGGATGTCGGAGTGACAGATCCCGGCGAAATGGATGTCGAACGCGACGTCGTGAGGCCCGACGTCGCGTCGGGTGATCGTGGTCCTGGTCAGCGGAGCTGTGGCCGAAGTGGCTGCGTAGGCGGAAACGGTGCTCATCATCACGTCCTCTTTGTTGCTGGGCTGCGCGGGTCGCGTCTGCGACGCCGGCGGAATGCTGCCGCGACACTGCGGCTCACGAGGGGTCAACGGGCGGCGCGGCGGTGATAGTCCCGATCCAGCCTGTGAGTTTCCCCCTAAGGGGGACCCTGTCAGTTGATCGGGGAGTTGATCGACCGCAGGTCGGCCAGGATGCCGCGGGCGGCGACGATTCCGTCACCGCTTTGCCAGATCTCGTTGTTCACCGCGAACATCCTGTTGTCGCGGGTGACGGACAACCGCCGCCACGCGTCGCTGTCCATCACCTCAGGGGCCCGTTCCCGGGCCTCGGCGGTGGCGAAGGACAGGTAGAGGATGTCTCCGTCGGCGATCGAGAAGTCCGGAGAGTCACCCAGATCCGCCTCCGACACCCCGATCTCGACATAGGGCTTGTCAGTGAACCGTTGAGCCGCAGGCCGATCCACGCCGACGTCGGCGAGAACGCCGCCGGGAAAGTTGTCGGCACCGAAGACCCGCACCGTGGTGTCGGTGAACTGCACCACCGACGCCTGGAAATGTATCGCGTCGTTCGCTTCGCCCGTCTCGTCCGCGGCGCGGTCGAAACCGTCGAGCAGCGCGTCGGCCGCGTCGACGCGGCCGGTCGCTGCACCGACGGCCCGCAGATTGTCCTTCCACGCGACTCCCGGCGGTCCGCTGAACACGGTGGGAGCGATCTCCGCCAACTGCGGGTAGTCCTGCGGGGTGAGGGCCACCGAACCCAGGATCAGATCGGGCTCGACCTCCCGGATGGCGGCGAGGTCGGGGTCGCTCCGGCTCCCGGCGCCGGGCAGCTCGTGGATCACAGTGCCCAGGTAGGAAGGCTGGTCTTCCGATCCGTCCGGCAGCGCCGCGGCCACGATGCGGGATTGCAGACCCAGCGCGCACAACGCGTCGAGTTGGTCGCCGGAGAGCACGACGATGCGTTGCGGGTCGGCGGGCACCAGCGCCGTCTCCGGCAGCGGCGGTGTCACGGCGTGCCC
>NZ_JBAUJR010000213.1:0-44604 GCF_049683935.1 Mycobacterium sp.
ACCGAGCAGGGCCGCCGGCGGTAACCGAAGTCCATCGAGGACGATGTCGGAGGCTCGCCGGTCGTCGATGGTCCGGTAGTGGTGCAGTTCGATAGCCGCAGTCGCCGAGCTGAGTTCGACCACGAACAGCGAGATGCCGTCGTCGTCGTCTTGTTCGCCGGACGTCCTTGCCGTGACCAGCACATGACTGGCCAGCGGCGTGCTGGCCGAGACGATCTTGGTGCCCGTCAGCACCCACTGTTCCCCGTCGCGCTCGGCGCGGGTGGTGACGTTGCGCCAGTGCTCACCCGACGTCGCTTCGGTGGCGGCCAGTGTGACGATGGTGTGCCCGGAGACCACCGCCTCCAACAGGTCGGTGGCTCCGGCCCGGCGCAACAGACCCGCCGCGACGACCGCGGTATCGACGTAGGGCTCGACCACCAGAGCATGCCCCAGAGACTCGGCGATCAACATCAACTCGACCGGCCCGCCGCCGATTCCGCCGTGTTCTTCGGGCAGCGTCGCACCGAGAATGCCGAGTTCATCGGCGAACGCGCGCCAGATGTCGGGCTGCCAGCCTGCGCCGGTCTTGGCTGCGGACCGGCTCTTCTCCAGGTCGTAGCGCGTCGCGAGGAATCTGCTGAGCCCGTTGCGCAGCAGTTCCTGTTCGTCGTTGAGTGTGAAGTCCATCTACAGCCCCAATGCAGCCTTGGCCAGAATGTTGCGCTGAATTTCGTTGCTACCGGCATAGATCGAGCCGGCGCGATCATTGAAGTACCGCAGCGGAGCCACGGCCTGCCAGGCCTCACCGCTGACGTAGCCACCGACGGGCGCCTCAAAATCGGCGATGGGTCCACCGGGACACGTCGCATGCGGTTGATACACCCGACCCCGCGGCCCTGCGGCCTCCATCGCCAGCTCGGTGATCGACTGACTCAGCTCGGTGCTGAGCACCTTGAGCATCGATGATTTCGCCCCCGGGTTCCCGCCCGCAGACACCACGGCAAGCACCTGGTATTCGAGGATCTCGAGAACCTCGGTGCGGATCCGGGCATCGGCGAGCTTGCGGGCGAAGGCGGGGTCGTCGAGAAGTCGCCCCCCGCCGGGTCCGGGCTGCCCGCCGGCGACGGTGGCGATCTCCTCGGCCATCACCTGTAGCGCCGGCGCGGCCGCGCCCCCTCCGCGTTCGAACTCCAGCAGGTACTTGGCAACCGTCCAACCGTCGTCGATCTCGCCGATGACATTGGTCTTGGGCACCCGCACCTCGTCGAAGAACACCTGGTTCTGCACTTCTTCGCCCGAGGTCATCACCAGCGGGCGGATCTCGACTCCGGGCGTGGACATGTCGAACAGCACGAACGTGATGCCCCGTTGCTTCTTGTCGCCGCGGGTGGTGCGCACCAAGGCGAACATCCAGTTCGCTTCTCGCGCGTGGGTGGTCCAGATCTTGCTACCGGTGCAGACCAGGTGATCGCCGTCGTCGCGGGCGGCCATCGACAGAGCCGCCAGGTCCGAACCCGCCTCCGGCTCGGAGTAGCCCTGGCAGAAGAACACCTCGCCGGTCAGGATGCGCGGCAGGAAGTAGATCTTCTGCTCGTCGGTACCGAACTTGATGATCGCGTGCGCGACCATCCTGATGCCCATCGGCGACAACGACGGCGCACCTGCCAGCGTCGACTCTCTGCTGAAGACGTAGTGCTGGGTCAGGCTCCAGTCGCATCCGCCGTGGGCCACTGGCCATGCCGGCGCTGCCCAACCCCGGTCATGGAGGATCTGCTGCCACTCCATGCTGGCGTCGTGGTCGGCATACACACTTGTCATCAGCCGACCTGCCCGACGCAACTCAGGCGTGAGCTTCTCGTCGAGAAAGGTGCGAACTTCATCGCGGAACGCGAGGTCGGTCGACGACCAGTCCAGGTCCATCGAGATGCCCCTCTCTGTGGCGTGCAGGAAACAGAGTAAACCTAGTTAGTTAGGTGGCCACACACCGGGCAAGGCCGGCCACTCGACGGGCACACGATCGGAGTTCCGGCGCGCAGATTCGTTCGCTCGTCATGAGTAGTCCGGATATCGCGCAGAATGGATAGATGAGCGCACCGGGCTGGAACTCGACGAGCGGCCTTTCAGAAGTGAGCGGCGTAGGCGATCGTCCTTTAGCCATAGTCGTTCATGGCAAATTTTCGGCAATACATAAACCGGTGACGCCCAGCGATTCTGTCACGAGCATTCTGCGAGATCCACGGCCGACTAGGGGCATTATGAGACCAGGTCGTGAATCTCGGCAATGGCAAATACGGGACACATAACTATGGTGTGGGATCAGCAGTGGCACGACGAGGTGGATGTCGTATGCGCCGATGCCGGTATGGCGGGGTTGGCCTGTGCGATCTCTGCGGTTGACGGTGGCGCCGAGGTGCTCGTCGCGGGTTCGCCGGACCCCAGAGCGACCGGCGCCGCGGGTGACCGCCCGAAATGGTTCAGCCTCGACGGCGACGATGGCGACACCCTGGCCTACCTCGCCGACCTGACGGAAGGGCTGGACCCCGCGAGAATCCCCGAGTCGGCGCATGCTCTACCGATCAGGCTCACCGCGGAACCACCCGCGCAGGCGGGGCGCCGAATTCCTGCGTTCGTCGGTTCGCGGCTGCGGGATTGGACCGCTCGCTGCATCGCCTCACCATCGGGTTACCTGTACACCCGCGTCTCCGAATGGACCACGACCTCGATGGAGTCCGAAGACGGTGACGTCGTCGAGGTCGCCGAGATCGGTTCGATGACCCCCGACCCGGGTGACGTGGTGGGCTCGGTGCACGACTGGCTCGACGAAGAAGCGCACGTCCGCGGTGTGAGGGTGCACCCGGTGACCCGATTGGACCGCCTGGTCTTCGAGCAGGGTGCGGTGATCGGCGCAGTCTTCGCAACGCCCGATGGCCACTTCGCCGTTCGTGCACGCCACGGCATCCTGCTCAGCAGGGCCGGATCA
Organism: Mycobacterium sp.; assembly: GCF_049683935.1. Classification (GTDB taxonomy): domain Bacteria; phylum Actinomycetota; class Actinomycetes; order Mycobacteriales; family Mycobacteriaceae; genus Mycobacterium. The sequence continues at coordinate 2,963 of NZ_JBAUJR010000213.1, forward strand.
CCCACCGGTCGCGCTCCATTGCTGCCCAGGGGAGGTGGGGCGGAAGTGCAGATCGCGTTGGTGAGCAAGGCGGCCAGTCGGTTCGGCCGCGTCGAGTTGTTGACGTCGGACCCAGTCGTCGCCCACGCTGCCGCAGCGTCCGCAGGGGAGTCGTCGGAGGCGCTCGAACCTGCCTGACGCCCCGGGGCTACGTGCGCGGCGAGGACGCCGAGAAGTGCAGCGGGATCCGCCCCTTGGCCAACAGTGATTCCATCGCCGCCGCGGCAATGGGTCGAGACAGCAGGAAGCCCTGCGCCCGGTGACAGCCGTGGCGGAGCAACGTGAGCGCGGCTGCTTCGGTTTCCACGCCCTCGGCGACCAGTTCCAGACCGAACGCTTCGGCGAGCGCGATGATGGCCCGCACGATCGCGAGGTCACCCGGATCCGAGCCGAGGTCCTGCACGAATCCCTTGTCGATCTTGAGGGTGTCGACCGGCAGTGACTTCAGATGGGACAGCGCACTGTAGCCGGTCCCGAAGTCGTCGATGGCTACCAGAACACCGGCTTCTTTCAACCCCGCCAGGGTGATTCGGGTGGTCTCGATGTCCTGGACGACGACGCTCTCGGTGATCTCCAGGCAGACCGACCACCGGTCGAGCTCGAACTCGGTGAGTATGCCCGCGACGGATTCCACAAACCCGTCGGTGACCAATTGGACCGGGGAGACGTTGATCCGCAGCACGGTGTTCGTGCCGACGCCGCGTGCCCGCCAACCGGCGAATTCGGCGCACGCCGTCCGCATCACCCAGCGCCCCAATTCACCGGCGAGGTTTATCGATTCGGCGACGCCGATGAACGCATCGGGGGAGAGCAGGCCCCGGGTCGGGTGTTGCCAGCGGACCAGGGCCTCGGCGGCCAGGATCTCGCCGGTCCGCATGTCGACTTCGGGGAGGTAGTGCAAGAGCAGTGCGCCGTTTTCGATGACACTCTGCAGGTGCAGTTCGATGTCGTTGCGGAACTCGCTCTCCATCGACATGTCGTCGGTGAACACCGCGACCTTGTTGCCGCCCGAACCCTTTGCGGTCAGCACCGCCTGGTCGGCTCGGCGCAGGAGATCCGAGGTGGTGTCCCTACCCGGAATGCCCAGTGCGACGCCGATACTCACCGTCCGGGTGAGCATCTCACCGTCGATGGAGACGCGTTCGCGCAGCGACGACTGAAGTCGATACGCGAGTGCCTCGGCGGTGTCGGCATCCATCGGGTTCGACGGCACCACGACGAATTCGTCGCCGCCGAGTCGGGCGATCAGGTTGGGACCCTCGGCGCCCCTGCGAAGGCGTTCGGCGAGCACCCGGATGAACCAGTCGCCGGCGGTGTGGCCGAGGTAGTCGTTGATCGCCTTGAGTCGGTCGAGGTCGAAGAACAGCGCCGAGACCGGGCCAGGCCGGCCTTCGGCCAACCGCTCATCGAGGTGCGCCAACAAGGCCCGTCTGTTGTTCAGTCCGGTGAGGTCGTCATGGTCTGCCAGGAAACGCAGTTGCGCCTCGGCCTGGACTCGCGCCTGCACCTGGGCGAACAGCGACGCGATGGCCTCGAGAGCGTTGAGTTCTTCCGGACTCCACTCCCGGTCGCCGAACTTGACGAAACCGAGAACGCCGGTGGTGTCCTCGCCGGATACCAGCGGCGCGGCTGCCATCGACGTGGCGGGCACGGCGCGGCCTTCCTCGATTCGGCGCTGATAGTCGTCGGTGGCGGGTTCGGGACGGAACACCATCGGCTTCTTGCCGTATTCGGACTCGGCGAACACCGGGTCCGCATCGGCGAAATAGACCAGCCCGAGAGGATCGGGATCGGGAACATCCGTCCGGACCGGCCATTCGGCGACCAGTCGGGACGCCCGAATCGAATGGTCGTTGTACCGCAGGAAACTGACGTCGACGCCGAGGTAGGACGTGAGGTCGGCCATCACCTGCTGGCTGACCTCGACCGACGTGGCCGCATTCGCTGCCATCAAGCGGGTGGCCACCGAAGTGACCACCAGGTCGAGGCTGCGGAGCGGGGGGTTGTCAGGCATCGTGCAGTCAGAATACGGCGGGTGCAGCGTGGTTGAGGTCCCGCTGTGCAGTCTGGTCGGAGACGGCGACCCTGCTGTCGCCGTGCGTCGTCACGGCATCGCGACGACGTCGGCCGTGCCGGCCGAGACCTGGTCCATGCCGAGGATCTCGTTGAAGATCTTGGAGACCTGGGTAGGTTCGGCGTGCTGGATGAATGTTCTGCGGTCCCACCACATCATCTTGGTCCGGTACCGCGGGTCGGGGTACGGCGTTGCCGGGATCGACGCCACCACGCCACCCGAGGAACGCCACTTGTCGAGCACATGCGGTGCCGAAGTGGCCATGCAGAATTGCAGATCCATCGCCGCCATCCCGTGGAATCCGCTACGCGCCAGTGCTCGCGTGACCCCCTTGTTGCGGGCTGGATCATCGGTCACGAAGGCGGATTTCATCTCGAGAATGCCGAAAGGCGCACGATCGTCGATCATTTTGCGCACCGCCGACAGGCCCGGTTGGCCTTCCCATTCGACGACTGCATGCGAATCGTCGGCGCCGGTCAAGGGTCCCTTGGCCCGGACGCCGCCGATGACCCGATCAGCCGAGTCGAGAGCTACCCAGAACAGGGCAGTGTCGTGCCCATCGCAGATCTCGGCGATGTCGAGCGCGCTCTCCACGCCGTGTTTGCGGTAGCTGCGCTCCGCTCCGCTCAGATACTCCCGCCACAGGACGGGGTCGAGTCCCGGTTGCGACATGACCAAGGTGCATTCTGCGTCGTCATCCCACCAACTGTGGCGCCGGGCAAGCCGGAAATCGAACTCATGGATGGATTCGAGTGAGGAGATTGTCATTGTCATTCCCATCGTTGGGCAGCGGGCGAGACAACGTCGTACCGCTCGGCTGCCGACTATCCCTAACCGGCTTAGGTGTAAAAGCGACGAGATCAGTATGTCGCCGCAGGTGGTACTAATTCCAGCTAGCCACCCGACCTTTTCTGTTTTTCGGATTTCTGGTCAGAATCGTCGGACCGATGGCAAACAGGGGCCCTAGTTTGGCGTCCGGAATTGCTCGGACCGATCGGTGTGGTGGCAGAAGAATTGATTACTCGTGAAACCCGGCAGCATGGTGATTAGTCTTTTGACGCCGTGCTCTGGATATTACGACTGCATTGCCTTACTGCGCTCAGTTGCCGTCGGCATTCGCTCTCCGGACGTTCGCTGCCCAGCGGTCTTCGGCAGCGCCCGGCGGCGAGCCGGAGATGGTTCGTTCAGCTGACGGGTTCGCTGCGTGAAGGTGTCGCAACGTCTGAAACACGAAAAATTCGGCAGCGGGTGCCACATTCGAGCTTCGGGTCACGGGATCGGTTGAGGTCGATTCACGGCGATCCGAAGGGGCATGGTGCCGCGAATTACGCCGTGGTGCTGTGGCACTGTGAGGAACGCGCATCATTCCCGGTGTATCGAGAGGCCGTTCTGCGGGCGGTCCGGGTCAAAGGAGACATCAATGAAGAAGTTCAATGGGTTGGCGGAATTCATTGCCGCCGAGGGCGCCGAACTCGGCCCTACCGAGTGGCTTCAGATCACCCAGGATCGGGTCGATTTGTTCGCTGAGGCCACCGATGACCATCAGTGGATCCACGTCGATCCGGAACGGGCCGCCGGCGGGCCATTCGGTGGCACGATCGCCCACGGACTGCTGACACTGTCGCTGCTGCCGCACTTCACCCATCAGCTCTACAGCGTCGACAACGTGGCCATGGCAATTAACTACGGATACAACAAGGTCCGCTTCATCACGCCGGTCCGCGTGGGCACGAAGCTGCGGGCACGCGCTCAGATCGCCTCGGTGACCCAACTCGACGGCGCGGTCCAGGCTGTCCTTAGTACGACCGTGGAGATCGAGGGATCGGACAAGCCCGCCGCCGTGGCCGAGTCGATCGTGCGCTTCATCGGCTGAGCCGCGGCTACCCACCGACCGAATTCACGAGCGTCAGTGACTGTTGACGTACGTCAAAAACCCTCGTAAATTGCGTTTCGGCGTGAGGAGTGACGGTGAATCGAGAAGACCCGCATGTCGCGGTGATCGGGGCCGGCATCAGCGGTCTGACGGCAGGCAAGATGCTCAGGGATTACGGCGTCCGCTACACGACGTTCGAGACGTCCGACCGCATCGGCGGCAATTGGGCGTTCGGCAATCCGAACGGGCACAGCAGCGCCTATCGCTCGCTGCACATCGACACGTCCAAGCATCGGCTGTCCTTCAAGGACTTCCCGATGCCCGAGCACTATCCGTCGTTTCCGCACCACTCCGAGATCAAGGTGTACCTCGACGACTATGCCGAGGCGTTCGGGCTGCTCGAGCACATCGAGTTCGGCAACGGCGTGGTGCACGCAACCCGGGAGGGGCCCGGTGGCTGGCGGATCCTCGACCAGGCCGGCGCCGAGCGTCGATTCGATCTGCTGGTGGTCGCCAACGGGCACCATTGGGACCCTCGCCTGCCCGAGTTCCCGGGATCCTTCGCGGGCGAATCGATCCACTCCCATCACTACGTCGATCCGTCGACGCCTCTGGAACTGAGCGGAAAGCGCATCCTCGTGGTCGGCATCGGCAACAGCGCCGCCGACATCACCGTGGAGTTGTCCTCGCGGGCACTGGGTAATCACGTCACCCTGTCGACACGATCCAGCGCGTGGATCGTGCCCAAGTACATCGCCGGCCGTCCCGGGGACATGTTCTGGCGGACCTCGCCCCACCTTCCGCTGTCGTGGCAGCGCAAGGCGGTCCAGCTGGTCGCACCGATGCTGGGAACCGACCCGACGATGTACGGTCTGCCGCCGGCGAATCACAAACTGTTCGAGGCCCATCCGACCCAGTCCGTCGAACTGCCGCTGCGGCTGGGGTCCGGAGACGTGGCGCCCAAGCCGAACGTGGCCCGTCTGGACGGGGACACCGTCCACTTCGACGACGGCACCAGTGACGACTTCGACGTCATCATCTACGCCACCGGATACAACATCACGTTCCCGTTCTTCGACCCCGAGTTCATGAGCGCCCCGGACAATCAGATCCGGCTCTACAAGCGGATGTTCAAGCCCGGTATCGACGACCTGGCCTTCATCGGCTTCGCCCAGTCGGTGCCGACGCTGTTCCCCTTCGTGGAGTGTCAGTCGCGGCTTCTGGCGGCCTACGCCGTGGGTCGGTACGCACTTCCTCCGGTAGCCGAGATGGAGCGGGTCATCGACGCCGATCAGCAGCTGCACGCCGGGCACTGCACCGACCGCCCCCGGCATACCCAGCAGGTTGACTTCTTTGTGTACGAACACGACATGCGCACCCGCGAGATGCCCGCAGGCATCACACGTGCCCAGCGTGCCCATCTGGTGGTGCGATGACGCCGCACGACGTGTCCTTCGTCAGCGGCGGTGTCACCTGCAGCGGATGGCATTTCGCCGCCGCGTCCGGATCCTCGAGCAGGCCCCTGGTCGTGATGGCGCATGGCTTCGGCGGCACCAAGGACTCCGGTCTGGAACCGTTCGCGCAACGGTTCGGGGCAGCCGGAATCGACGTGCTGGCCTTCGACTATCGGGGCTTCGGTGCCTCGGAAGGCGAACCACGGCAATCGCTTTCGGTACGTCGTCAGATCGACGACTATCACGCCGCTGTCGAGGCGGCCAAGCGACTGGACGGTGTTGATGCCTCTCGGATCGCACTGTGGGGGGCGTCGTTCTCGGGCGGCCACGTGCTCAGGGTGGCCGCCGAGCGCGATGACATCGGAGCGGTGATCGCGCTGACCCCGCTGACGAGCGGGGTCGCCGTGAGCCGCGCGGCGATGAGATCGCGCAGCATCGTCTCGTCGCTGCGCTGGACGCTCTCCGGTGTCAGGAGCCGGGTCGCCGTGGGCAGGGGAGGCGTCCCCACTCTGATGCCACTGGTCGCTCCGGTCGGCGAAGCGGGTGCACTGGCGCTCGACGGCGCCTACGAAAGCTATCTGTCGCTGGCAGGACCGACCTGGCGAAACGAGATCGACTGTTCGATCGGCCTGGAAGTGGTCGGAGTGCGCACCACCGCGGCGGCCAGGAAGTTGCGCTGCCCGCTGTTGGTGCAGATCGCCGACTTCGACCAGTACGTGCCCGCAGCAGCGGTGGCGGCCACCGCGGCGCACGGCAGGGCTCAGGTGCATCACTACCCGTGTGACCACTTCGATGTCTGGCCCGGGCATGACTGGTTCGACAAGACCGCCCAGGACCAGACTGCGTTCCTGGATCGGACCTTCGCGCTCAGTAGTGCGTAGACCCCTGATCGATCGAGATGGCGCTGGCCGTGATGTATTTCGAGTCGTCACACGCCAACCAACTCACGGTGTCGGCGACATCCTCGGGTTCGACCGCCCAGGTCGGCAGGAACGGCGTCATCATGTGGGAAAGCTGCGGGTTGGTCTCCATCGCCTTCGACAGCGCCGTGCCCATCTCGCCGGTGCCCATGTCCGTCATGACGGGTCCCGGGTGGACGCTGTTCACCCGGATGGAGTGCTTGCCGAGTTCAGCGGCGAAGGCACGCGCCATTCCGGTCACCGCGTGTTTGCTTGCCGTGTAGTGGATCATGAAGGGCTGCAACTTGATTCCCGCTGCTGAGCTGATCAGGATGATGGAGCCACCCCGGCCGCCCTCGATGATCTTGTGTGCCCCCGCCATGACGGTGTTCCACGTGCCGGTCACGTTGATGTCCATGACGTCGCGGAAGTCCTCGGGACGGATGTCGTCCCATGCCTGCGGTGCGGACACCCCGGCGTTGGCGACGATGACGTCCAGTCGGCCGAGTTCGGCCACCCCCTGTGTGACCGCGGCGTTGAGCGCCTCGCTGTCGCGGGTATCGACCACCGAAGCAACGATGCGCCGCCCGGCTTTCTCTACCAGTGTCACTGTCTCGGTGAGGTTCTCAGGTGTCGCCGGATCGTAGGGGACGCACTGCGGAAGTGGGCCCGCGATGTCGACGGCGATGATGTCCGCACCTTCTCGGGCCATCCGCACGGCGTGCGCGCGGCCCTGACCGCGGGCCGCTCCGGTGATGAATGCAACTCGGCCGTCGAGCCGACCGGTCATCGGGACGCGCCTTTGACCAGTCCGCCGCCGATGATCAGCCGCTGGATCTCACTGGTGCCCTCGTAGAGTCGGAGCAATCGCACGTCGCGGTAGATCCGCTCTACCGGCACGTCGCGCATGTAGCCGCTGCCGCCGTGTATCTGCACCGCGAGATCGGCGACCTTGCCTGCCATTTCGGTACAGAAGAGTTTCGCTGCCGACGGCGCGATGCGCCGGTCCTCCTCGGTGAGCCACTTCTGCGCGGTGTCGCGGACCAGTGCGCGGCCCGCGAGCACCCCGGTCTGCTGATCGGCGAGCATCGCCTGCACCAATTGGAATTCGCCGATCGGGGTGCCGCCCTGTGTCGCCGAGGCGGCATAGGCCACTGACTCGTCGAGTGCTCGCTGAGCCGTGCCCACCGCCAACGCGGCGATGTGCACACGGCCACGGGCCAGCGACGTCATCGCCGCGCGGTAGCCGATGTCCTCGCTGCCCCCGACCAGTGCGGTGGCGGGAACGCGGACATCGGTGAACGTGACATCCGCTGTCCACGCGCCTTCCTGGCCCATCTTGCTGTCCTTGGGGCCCACCGTCACACCCGGCGCATCGGCGGGCACGAGGAACACGGCGATGCCGGCGCCCTTGTCGTCCGCCGGCCTGCTCCTGGCGAAGGTCACGAAGAGGTCGGCGGTGGGTGCGTTGGTGATGTACTGCTTCTGGCCGTTGATGATCCAGCTGTCGCCGTCGGCCACCGCCTTGGTCCGCAAACCTGAGGGGTTCGAGCCGGCGCCGGGTTCGGTCAGCGCGAACGATGCGACCACGTCGCCGGAGGCGATGCCCTCCAGCCATCTCGACTTCTGTTCGTCGGTGCCATACCCGACCAGCACCTGGCCGGCGATCCCGTTGTTGGTGCCGAACATCGACCGCAGCGCCAACGACGTGTAGCCCAGTTCCAGGGCGAGTTCGACGTCCTGCGCGAGATTCAGGCCCAGACCACCCCACTGCTGGGGGATTGCGTAGCCGAACAGCCCCATCTTCTTGGTCTGCTCGCGCAGATCGTCGGGAACCTGATCGCCGGCGAGGATCTCCTGCTCCCGGGGGACGACGGCGGTGCGGACGAAGTGGCGGGTCTGAGCCAGTATCTCCCGGAAATCGTTGTCGCTGACTTCGGATGTGGTCATCGGCTGAGCTCCTCGGGGCGCTATGCTTTTCGAATATCGTATATCAGATATGAGCACAGTCGGCCTTCCGGGCGGACGTGAGGATTGGTGGACAGGTGTTGTTGCTGACTGGTCGAACGGCTGTGGTCACCGGAGGAGCGCAAGGTCTGGGTTATGCGATCGCGCAGCGGTTCATCGCCGAGGGCGCGCGTGTGGTCCTGGGTGATGTGAACCTGGACGCGACCCGGGCCGCCGCCGAGAAACTCGGAGGTGACGACGTCGCCCGTGCCGTCCGCTGTGACGTCACCCATTCGGACGAGGTCGACGCGCTGGTGGCCGCTGCGGTCGACGGGTTCGGCGCCCTGGACATCATGGTCAACAACGCAGGCATCACCCGCGATGCGACGATGCGCAAGATGACCGAGGAGCAGTTCGATCAGGTGATCGCAGTGCACCTGAAGGGAACCTGGAACGGCCTCAGAGCCGCTGCCGCGGTGATGCGGGAGGCGAAGAGCGGCGCGATCATCAACATGTCCTCGATCTCCGGCAAGGTCGGCATGCTCGGACAGACCAACTACTCGGCCGCCAAGGCAGGCATCGTGGGGATGACCAAAGCTGCCTCCAAGGAGTTGGCCTACCTCGGGGTGAGGGTCAACGCCATCCAGCCCGGTCTCATCCGTTCAGCCATGACAGAGGCCATGCCACAACACATCTGGGATTCCAAGGTGGCGGAGGTCCCCATGGGTCGCGCCGGTGAGCCCGACGAGGTCGCCAACGTGGCGCTGTTCCTGGGCTCCGACCTGTCGTCGTACATGACCGGCACGGTCCTCGAAGTCACCGGTGGGCGGCACCTCTGATGGGCGAAGCCGTCATCTGTGAACCCGTCCGCACGCCGATCGGCCGCTACAACGGCATGTTCAAGGCGCTGACCGCCGTCGATCTCGGTGTTGCCGCGCTGCACGGACTCCTCGAGCGGACCGGCATCGCGGGCGATTCGGTTGAAGATGTGATCGTCGGACACTGCTATCCGAGCATGGAGGCGCCGGCGATCGGGCGGGTGATCGCCCTGGACGCCGGACTGCCGGTGACCGTGCCCGGGATGCAGATCGACCGCCGCTGCGGATCCGGTCTGCAGGCAGTCCTCCAGGCCTGCATGCAAGTGGCAAGTGGCAACAACGATGTCGTCGTCGCCGGTGGTGCCGAATCGATGAGCAACGTGGTGTTCCACTCGACCGACATGCGCTGGGGAGGTGCCCGCGGGGGAGTGAAGGTGCACGATGCTCTGGCGCGCGGCAGGACCACCGCGGGTGGCCGTAACCATCCGGTCCCCGGCGGCATGCTCGAGACTGCCGAGAATCTGCGCAGGCAGTATTCGATACCGCGGGAAGAGCAGGACGAGCTGGCCGTGCTGTCGCACCGCCGGGCAGTTGGCGCCCAGACCGACGGGTTGTTGGCCGAAGTGATCATCCCGGTGACGGTGTCCTCGCGCGGAGGCGATACGGTGATCGACACCGACGAACACCCGCGGGCCGACACCTCGCTGGATTCCCTGGCAAAACTCAAACCCGTTCTGGGCAAGGATGATCCAGGAGCGACAGTGACGGCCGGCAACTCCAGCGGACAGAACGACGCCGCATCGATGTGTGTGGTGACCACACCGGACAAGGCGGCTGCGCTCGGTCTCACCCCACTGGTCCGGCTGGTGTCGTGGGGAGTGGCAGGGGTGGCGCCGGACGTGATGGGTATCGGTCCGGTGCCGGCGACCGAAGTGGCACTGGCCAAGGCCGGCCTCACCCTCGCGGACATGGACTTGATCGAGCTCAATGAGGCCTTCGCGGTCCAGGCGCTGGCCTGCATGCGGGAGTGGGACTTCGGCCCAACCGATTTGGAGCGCACCAATGTGCACGGATCGGGGATCTCGCTCGGCCACCCGGTCGGCGCGACCGGGGGACGGATGCTGGCGACGCTGGCACGCGAACTGCATCGTCGCGGCGGGCGCTACGGCCTGGAGACGATGTGCATCGGCGGCGGGCAGGGCCTGGCCGCAGTATTCGAAAGGGTTGTCGGATGACGAACAGCGAGAAGCGGAGCGGGATCGCGCATGACTAGGCTCGCGCAGACGCTGGGGCTCAGCGAGTTCCAGACGGAGATCGTCTCGACGGTGAGACGGTTCGTCGACAAGGAAGTGATCCCCAACGCCCAGGAGCTCGAACACGCCGACACCTATCCGCAGGCGATCGTCGACGCCATGCGGGAGATGGGCCTGTTCGGTTTGATGATCCCCGAGGAGTACGGCGGGCTCGGGGAGTCGCTGCTCACCTACGCGCTGTGCGTCGAGGAACTCGCGCGCGGCTGGATGAGCGTGTCGGGGGTGATCAACACCCACTTCATCGTGGCCTACATGATCCGCCAGCACGGCACGGATGCGCAGAAGAACTACTACCTGCCGAAGATGGCGACCGGCGAGACCCGCGGCGCCTTCTCGATGTCCGAACCCGAACTCGGCTCCGACGTCGCGGCGATCCGCACCAGGGCCAGGAACAACGGTGACGGCACCTACACCATCGACGGTCAGAAGATGTGGTTGACCAACGGCGGCAGCTCGACCCTGGTGGCCGCGCTCGTCCGCACCGACGAGGGTGCCGACAAACCGCATCGCAACCTGACCGCCTTCCTGATCGAAAAGCCCTCCGGATTCGGTGAAGTGACGCCGGGACTGACCATTCCCGGCAAGCTCGACAAACTCGGCTACAAGGGCATCGACACCACCGAGATGATCTTCGACGGCTACCCGGCCAAAGCCACCGATATCCTCGGGGAGGCGCCCGGGCAGGGCTTCTTCCAGATGATGGACGGCGTGGAGGTCGGACGGGTCAACGTGTCGGCGCGGGCGTGCGGTGTCGGCGTGCGGGCCTTCGAGCTGGCGGTGCGCTACGCGCAGCAGCGCAGCACCTTCGGAAAGCCGATCGCCGAGCACCAGGCCATCGCGTTCCAATTGGCCGAGATGGCCACCAAAGTCGAAGCCGCGCACCTGATGATGGTCAACGCCGCCCGGCTCAAGGACTCCGGAGAGCGCAACGACGTCTCCGCCGGTATGGCGAAGTACTTCGCCAGTGAAGTGTGCGCCGAGGTGACCCAGCAGAGCTTCCGCATCCACGGCGGATACGGCTACTCCAAGGAATACGAGATCGAGCGGCTGATGCGGGATGCCCCGTTCCTGCTGATCGGCGAGGGCACCAGCGAGATCCAGAAGAACATCATCAGCAAGCGCCTGTTGGCCGACTACCGGGTCTGATCCGGTGACCATCCCCGACTTCGCCGCAAGGCCCCAGCTCGCCGAGGACGTGGCGCGCATCGTTCGCGGTCGGATTTTCGACGGAACCTACGCTGCCGGAACGTATGTGCGTCTCGACCAGTTGGCAGCCGGATTGGGGATCAGCGTGACCCCGGTCCGAGAAGCGCTGTTCGAGCTCAAAGCCGAGGGGCTGCTCGAGCAGCAGCCTCGTCGGGGCTTTGTGGTGCGGCCGGTGACCGTGCGCGACATCACCGACGTGTCGGATGTGCAGGCTCACATCGGGGGCGAACTCGCCGCCCGAGCAGCCGCCGGTATCAGTGATTCTCAACTGCAGGAGTTGACGAGGATCCAGGACGACCTCGAGGTCGCGTACGCCGCCGACGACGGCGAGCGGGCCCGGCGCCTCAACCACGATTTCCACCGCGCCATCAACGTCGCCGCGGACTCGCCGAAACTCGCGCAGCTGATGTCGCAGATCACCCGTTATGCCCCCGAATCGGTGTTTCCCACCATCGATGGCTGGCCGGACCAATCCAACGCACATCACCGGCGCCTGCTGAACGCATTGGCGAGCCGGGATGAGTCCCTCGCGCGCTCGGCGATGTCAGAGCACCTTGCCGCCGGGGCGGCGCCGTTGATCGAGCATCTGACCCGCCGGGGTGTGATCGGTTAACGTACCGTAAGACTTACAGTCACCTCTTCTGCAAAGGTGGGCCATGGGCGTCCTCGACGGTGTGCGGGTGCTCGACTTCGGTCGCTTCATCGCCGCACCATGGTGTTCGGCGCTGCTGGCCGACATGGGTGCCGACGTCGTGCGGATCGAGAAGCGCGAAGGCGGTGAGGATCGCTGGGTGCAATCGGTCACCGAGAGCGGCGAGGGCGGAACCTACCTGCAGTGCAACCGCAACAAGCGTTCGCTGACCCTGGATACGACCACCGACGACGGTAAGGCGATCACCCGGAAATTGGTGGCACGGTCGGACATCGTCGTCGCCAACATGCCTGCGGCGGGAATGCGGGCCAACGGTCTGGACTATGAGACCCTGCGCGAAGTGAGGCAGGACATCATCCTGGCCAGCGCGACCGCGTACGGCGAAGGAGGTCCCTACAGCGACCGGATAGGTTTCGACGGTGCCGGTCAGGTGATGTCGGGAGCGGTGTCTCGGCAGGGACTGCCAGAGCAGCCGATCCGAACGGTGGTGCCCTACGCCGACTTCGGTACCGCGCTGACATTGACCATCGGGGTGATGATGGCCCTCTATCACCGTGACCGCACGGGGGAGGGCCAGCATGTCGAGGGGGCGCTGCTGCCCACCGCGATGATGCTGTCGAACGCGTTCCTGATCGAACGCGATCTGCTCGGCACGGACAAGCCGCGGATGGGCAACCAGGGAACGTCGGTGGCGCCATGTGACCTGTACAAGACCTCCGACGGTGGGTGGGTATTGCTGCAGATCGCCGGCAGGCCGATGTTCAAGCGCTGGTGCCGCCTCGTGGAGCGGGCCGAGTGGGTCGACGATCCCCGGTTCGCGGGTGACGATCTGCGTTGGGAGAACGGGGATGTCCTCAACGAGGCCATGGCGCAGTGGTGTGCCGACAAGACCAAAGCCGAGGTTCTCGAGCTGCTCGAGGCGGCGAAGCTGCCCGCGGCACCGATGAATTCGACACAAGAGGTGCTCGACGACCCGCACGTCGCGGCGATGGGCTATCTGCAGCGTGTCCCGTTTCCCGGCGCGCCGCATGACGTGCCGATCATCGAGACCCCGTTCCGGCTGTCGGCCACCCCCGGCGCGATCCGTCGGCGGGCACCGCTGCTCGGCGAGCACACCGATGAGGTATTGAACGAAGTCGGTTACACCGCAGCGGACATCGCAGGGTTGAGGGATCGCCACGTGGTGTGAGCCGGGCGTCGTCTGCAGCGACGGTCATGTCTGGGTGAAGTACGACCGGACCGCCGCCAGATCGGGTTTGCCCGAGGGAGTCCGCGGGATCGCATCGACGACGACGATGTTGCTGGGTATCTCGTAGCGGGCCAGCAGAGTCCGCAGATACTCGGTGAGTTCCTCGCCCCCGGCCGAGGTGTCGGTGCGCAGTTCGACAAGAGCGACAGGCGTTTCCCCGAGACGCGGGTCGGGTTGACCGATCACCGCGGCACCTCGTACCGCGGGATGACTCTCCAGTGCGCTGCGGACGTCATCGGGCAGCACCTTGAAGCCCCCGCGGATGATCGCCTGGTCGGCCCGTCCGAGGATCCACAGGAACCCGTCGGCGTCGAGGCGCGCGATATCGGTGGTGCGTACCCAGTCCCGGGCCGAGTCGAACTGTGCGGGTTTGACTTCCAGCAGGCCGACGGTGTCCGGTCCCAGTGGTACGCCGGCGTCGTCGACGACCCGCAGCGTCGTTCCCGGGTTCGCCCGGCCGACACTGCCGCGCTTCTCTCGCCAGTACTTCTGATGGTCGGGAAGCGTCCAGCCGGCCACGCCGCCGCCGAATTCGGTTGCCGCGTAGGAGGTCAGCACCGGGACGCCGAACTTCTCGGTGAACGCGTCCGCATCGTCGGCCGACAGCGGCGCGGTACCCGAGGTGACGACACGAATGCCGGCCAGGTCTTCGCGAGTGAGGTCGGAATGCAACACCATCCGCAACGCCGTGGGCACCAGCGACACCGCCCGCGGGCGGTGTTCGCGCACGGCATCGGCCCAGCGCTGCAGGTCGAACTTCGGCATCAGGACAAAGGGGCGCGCTTCGGCGATACAGAGCAGTATTCGGAACACGCCTCCTACGTGCACCAGGGGCGAGTTGACGATCGCGACGCCTCGGCGCAGAGCGGTGGGGTCGGGGGAGTCGGCCGGTTCGCGCCCGATGACGCTGCGAGCCAGCATGTCGTAGGTGAGATCGACCCGCTTCGGCGGGCCGGTCGTGCCACTGGTCAGCATCCACACCGCAACACCGGGACGCCCGCAATCTCCGGTTGCGGCACCCTCGGTGACCACCGGTGCGGTCAGCAGATCGCTGATGGCCACCGTGGTCGCCGAGGTGGATGGGGCGAGGGCGGCGAGGTCCGCGGCCAGGCCGATGATCATCGGTAATCTCAGCGCGTCGAGGTCGGCTCTGGTGCGCTCGTCGCCGCGGGCGGGGTTGATGACCACGACGGTGCCGCCGCCGGCCAGCACACCGAGCAGTGTCGCGACGTGCGCAGGTTGATTGCGGAGCATGACCCCGACCCTGGCTGTGCCGACCAGCGCGGTGATGCGCTGCGCCAGCGTGGCGACCTGCGCCCAGGTGACCCAGGACCCCTCGAATTCGATGGCCGCGGCGGCCGGGTCCAGGTTCAGGACAGCGTTGACGCGGCGGGAGAGCGGATGGGGCATCAGCGGATCCGCGGCGGTGTCTTCGGGATATCGAGAGCCGCCAACTCCGCGGTGGCGAGTCGGGTTGCCCAACCGGGTGTAGATGAGGCCCTGGTCCATTGCCGCCCGGTACGGTTTGTCCAGCGATTCCCAGATCGCCTTGACGGTGCCCTGGGTGGCGGTGGGCGGCTTGGCGGCGATGGTCGCGGCGATCTCGTGGGCCCTTTCCCAGAGCTTCTGGTCGGTGACGACTTCGGTGACCAGCCCGATTCGCAGCGCAGTCTCGGCGCACACCCGTTCGTCGTTTCCCATCAGCGCCATCCGCAACGTGTCACCCAGCCCGATGCGGCGCATCAGACCGATCGGCTCCAACGCGGATACCAGACCCGCGCTGACATGAGAGTCGAAGAACGTGGCGTTTTGTGAGCAGATCACCACGTCGGCCTCGTTGACGAAGTACAGCGCACCCGCGGTGCACATTCCCTGCACGGCGCAGACCACCGGTTTCCACAACTTCTGCCATTTCGGGCTGAGTAGCTCGCCGGGGTCCTCGTGGTTCCAGACGATATCCGGCTGGCCGTAGCGGGATTTGATGTCGAGTCCGGCGCTGAAGGCTCGCTCGCCGGCGGCGCGCAGCACCACCGCGTTGATGCCCTCGTCATCTTTGATGATGCGCCAGATCTCTTTCATCTCATGACACATCGTGCGATTGAAGGAATTCAGCGCTTCGGGACGGTTCAGCGTGACCGTGGCGACCCGCGTGTTGTGGTCCAGGTCGAGCAGGATGGTCTCGAATCCGCTCGTCGGCACACTCATCGGCACTGCCAGTTGGGGGTGCGCTTCTCCACGAATGCCAGCGGTCCCTCCAGGGCGTCCTCGGTGCGGACGACGCGTTCGCGGAACGTCTCCGCCAGGATCTCGCCTTCCAGCAGCGGCAGGTCCAGGGTCTTGTGGATGGCCAATCGGGTGCCCCGCACGGCAAGCGGCGCATTGGAATTGACGATGTCGGCGATCTCGTGCGCCCGCGCCAGTAGTGACTCGTGCGGGACAACTTCGGTGATCATGCCTAGTTCGTAGGCGCGCTCGGCGCTCATCCTCTCGTGCTTGCCCATCAATGCCATCCGCAGCGCCACCGACCGCGGCAGGGCGCGCGCCAGGCGCACCATCTCGCGCGCGGCGACCAGACCGATGCTGACATGCGGATCGAAGAACGTGGCTTTGTCCGAGGCGATCACGATGTCGCCGGTGGTGACCCAATCCAGCCCCGCGCCACAACAGATGCCGTTGATCGCGGTCAGCACCGGTTTGGCCATCCGGCGGAACGGGGGTGTGCCTTCCTGGGGCGCCTCCCACTGGTCGTAGGTCGACAGATAGGGGCGCTCGTAGATGACCCTCCCGTCCTCGGGGATCTCCTTGACGTCTGCGCCGGTGCAGAACGCCCGGCCGGTACCGGTGACGATCATCAACCAGATGTTGTCGTCGCCCTCGGCTTCGTCGTAGGCCGCGCGCAGTTCGGTCACCATGTGCGGGGACAGCGCGTTGAGAGCCTCGGGGCGGTTCAACGTGATGGTGGCCTTGTGCGCGTCGACCTCGTAGGTGATGGTGTCGAATGGGCCTGGGTGGGTGCTCACGTACTTCCCTTCGTCATCTGCCCTCGAACTCGGGCGATCGCCGCTCCCGGAAGGCGGCAAGACCCTCCTTGAAATCCGATGTCCTGCAAGAGAGTTCGAGGCTGGCCAGTTCGTGGGCCATCGACTGCTGCATGGTCGCGTGCAGACCGTAGTTGATCGCCTGCTTGGCCAGTCCGATCGACACCGTGGGGCCCGTCGCCAGCCGGGTCAGGAGCTCGTCGGCCGCGGTGTCGACGTCGGCCGGTTCGACGGCGGCGTGGATCAGACCCCACTCGGCGGCGTTGCTACCCGAGACCTTCTCGCCCAGGAGCAGCATGCGTTTGGCCCGCGTCACGCCGGCGAGCCGTGGAAGCAGCCACGTCGCGCCGGAATCGGGGCTGAAGCCGCGGTCGATGAAGGGCTCCCACAGTGTGGCGTCCGCCGCCGCCACGGTGAAGTCGGCGGCCAGTGCGAGGTTGCAGCCGAGGCCGACTGCCCAGCCCCGCACGCTGCACACCACCGGCAGCTGAATCGATGCGACGAGTTCCACGAGGCGGTTCGCGGTGTGTGGGATGCGCCGGGTCAGGTCGCCGGCCCTGGGGCGGCGACCGGCACTGTTGGTGGCAACCCAGTCCGCACCGGCACAGAAATCCCCACCCGCACCGGTCACGAGTACCGCACGCAGCGAGTCGTCGGTCGATGCCCGGGTCAGGACATCGACGAGCTCATCGATCATGCTGTGGCTCAATGAGTTACGACGATCAGGACGGTCCAGGGCGATCCGCAGGATGGCGTCATCGCTGGTGTGCCGGACCGTGCCGACGTCGTCACCCACCCGGTCATCTCCTCATGGAAACCATACGCCGCGGAAGTTGTATGGATAGCCATACAGTTGGTACTACGATTACTATCCTGTACAACTTAGCAAGGAAAGGCCGTCGACGGAACAGTGTCAGCACAGCGCATTCGTCAGCCCCGGGTCGCCGAGCTCGTGGCGTCCCGGTTGCGCGACGACATTCTGACCGGGCGGCTCAAAGAAGGTGATGTGCTGCCGACGCAGGAGAGCCTGTTCGCCGAGTTCGGCGTGAGCCCACCCGCGGTGCGCGAAGCCATCCACATCCTCGAGTCCGACGGCCTGATCTCGGTGCGCCGCGGCAACATGGGCGGCGCGGTCGTGCATCTGCCGTCGGCCGATCGCACCGCGCACATGATCAGCATGGTGTTGCAGACGCGGGCTGCCACACCCGGTGATGTCAGCGAGGCTCTTCTGCACCTGGAACCGATCTGCGCGGGGATGTGCGCCGCCCGCGAAGACCGGATGACCGAGGTGGTGCCGCACCTACAGTCGGCGATCGACGATCAGGTCGACCAGTTCGACACCCCGGCGCGGTATGTGCCCAACGCCCGCAGATTCCACGAGGCGCTGGTGTCCCGATGCGGCAACGAGCCGATGATCCTGCTGATCGGCTCGCTGGAGGTGATCTGGTCGGCACACGAATCGTCGGTGTGGAGCGACGAACGCCACCCCGGCGATCCGATGGAACCGAAGACGATGAGGGCGGCGCTGCGCGACCACCGCAGGCTGCTCGAGGCCATCGCCGACGGCAACGCCGCGCGCGCGGCGCGGCTCGCGCAGGACCATCTGGCCGCCGCACGCCGCAATACCCTCGCCGCGGGCAGCGACAAAACCATTGAGGCCAAGCTCATCTCGAGCCCAGACCGTTGAACACCCGACCGACAGGATCAGATGATGACCGGCACCGCCGATGACCGTGTGCTCTTCGACGTGGATCGCGACAAACGCATCGCGACCATCACGCTGAACAACCCCGCGCAGCGCAACTCCTACGACGCGTCGATGCGTGAGCTCCTCGCGCGCTACCTCGATGACGTCGCCGAGGACGACGACATCACGGTGGTGCTGCTTCGCGGCGCCGACGGCGTGTTCAGCACCGGGGCCGACATGAACAACGCCTACGGCTGGTACGGCTCTCACGATGCTCCCGAGCAGAAGCGCCGCCCGAGCCAGCGGCGCAGGCTCACGGTGGATCGTAAATCGTTCGGCTTCTATCACAACCTGATGGGCTTCCCGAAGATCACCGTGGGGGAGATCAGCGGCTACGCACTCGGCGGCGGTTTCGAGATGGCGCTGATGACCGACATCTCGGTGATCGGACGCTCCACGAAGATCGGGATGCCTGCGACCCGATTTCTCGGCCCCGCACTCGGCAGCCTGCACATGTTCTTCCATCGCCTGGGGCCCGTGCTGGCCCGGCGGATGCTGCTCACTGGCGACATCATCGAAGCCGCCGAGGTCGAGCACCTCGGGGTCTTCACCGACACCTGCGACGCAGATTCGGTGGCCGCGCGGGCGCGGTACTGGGCGGAGAAAGCCGCGAAGATGCCCGCCGACGGGGTCGTGATCGCCAAGGAGGCCTTCCGCCTGGTCGAGCAGAGCCAGGCCTATCAGGGGGAGGAGGTCGCGAGCTACCTCTTCCACGCCTTCGGCACGAACCTGCAGTTCGCGCCCGGTGAATTCAACTTCGTCAAGACCCGCGCACAGCACGGCACCAAGGAGGCGTTCCGGCTGCGCGACGAACATTTTTACGTCGCCGAACCGGAGTGACCCGGCTCACCTGTAACCAGCGCTACAGTATCTGCTACTTTTGTAAAGTTCGCTCACGTGGAAACCGAGGTCGAGAACATGCCAACACCCGTCATCGTCGGTGCTGCCAGGACGGCCATCGGCCGGTCATTCAAGGGCACGCTGGTCAACACGCCGCCCGAAACGCTGATCACCACGGTTCTGCCCGAGGTGGTCCGTCGCGCAGGTGTCGACCCTGCTGATATCGACGACATCATCTTCGCCGAATCTCACTATGGCGGTGGCGACCTGGCGCGCTACGCCGCCGACGCCACGGGGCTTCAGCATGTCCCCGGCCAGTCGGTCAACCGGCACTGTGCCGGCAGCCTGACCGCCATCGGCAACGCGTCGGCGCAGATCGGCTCCGGCATGGAGCGGGTGTTGATCGCCGGCGGGGTGCAGTCGCTGTCGATGACCCCGCTGACGAACTGGCGCATTCCCGGCCCCGAGCTGAAGTTCGAGGAACGCTGGATGCCGCCCACCCACGTGGAGACACCCGACGCGCCGTCGAAGGACATGTCCATCACCGTGGGCTGGAACACCGCCCAGTCCGCGGGCATCAGCCGTGAGGAAATGGACGTCTGGGCGGTGCGGTCGCACCAGCGTGCCGTCGACGCCATCGACGCCGGCAAGTTCGTCGACGAGATCGTTCCGCTCAAGGTGACCCAGTTCGACGGATCGGTCGTGGACTTCAGCGTCGACGAGTCCCCCCGTCGCGACACCACGCTGGAGAAGCTGGCAGGGCTGAAGGTGCTGCACCCCGAGATCGAGGGCTTCTCGATCACAGCGGGCAACGCCAGCGGCACCAACGATGCCGCTGCCGGGGTCGCACTCGTCGAGCGCGACTACGCCGCCGCGAACGGACTCAACGTGATGGCGACCGTGCGGGCCTGGGGCGCCATCGGCGTCGCACCGCGCGACACCGGCCTCGGTGGGGTCAGGGTCATCGCCAAGGTGCTCGACCGGGCCGGACTCAAGCCGTCGGACATCGCGCTGTGGGAGATCAACGAGGCATTTGCCTCCGTGCCGATCGCCGCGTGCAAGGAGTACGGGCTCGACGAGGAGCTGGTCAACTTCTCCGGAAGCGGCTGCAGCCTCGGACATCCGATCGCCGCATCCGGCGCCCGCATGGTCACCACGCTGATCTACGAGTTGCAGCGCCGCGGCGGCGGCATCGGCATGGCGGCGATGTGCGCGGGCGGCGGCCAGGGCGGCGCCGTCATCGTCGAGGTCTGACACGTACACCGCCGGAATTGCGTTCCAGCAGGCGAATTTCGAGTGACGGCGTGCTGGAATGCAATTCCGGCGGCGCTGTCCGTCGGCGCTGGGGGTGGCGCTGGTCAGCGTTTGCGCGCGGCGGCCTTCGCCGGTTTGCGCGCAGGCTTTTTGGTCGCCTCGATGAGCCTGCCGGCATGGTCGAGGATGCACTCGAGCCCGAACTCGAAGTTGCGGTCGTCGGCCGCGCTGAGGTGATGGCCCTGCTGAGTCACGGCCGCCAGCAACGGGGCGCTCTCCGGATCGATCGTCATCGTGTCGTCGATGTCTCCGTGGCCATCTTCGGTGCTCAGGTTCTTCTCGCGAAGTCGCTGCAACACCACCGACCCGCGGACGTGCACCGACATCGCCGAGTAGGTGTCGAAGGCGTCCTCGGGGGACAAGCCCGCCTCGACCAGGCTGCTGATCGCCTTCTCCACTTCCTGCACGCCCATCTTGGCCGCCCGGGGGCTCAGTGCCGACCGGATCAAGATCAGGTCGGCAAGGATCGGGTTGCCCAGAAACGTTTTCCGCATCCCCCGGGCGTGGTTGCGCAGCGTCTCCCGCCAGTCCTTGGCCTCGACGTAGGGCGTGGCGAAGACGTACTGGCGCAGCGCGCGATCGGTCATCGCGTTGAGCAGGTCGTCCTTCTTGCGGAAGTACCAGTAGATGCTGGTGACTCCGACGCCCAAGTGCTTGCCGAGAAGCGGCATGCTCAGATTGTCGATCGACACCTGTTCGGCGAGTTCGAATGCACCGCTGATGATGTCGTCGGGGTTGATGGAACCGCGTTCACGTCGCTGACGTTTCTCCGCGGTCGCCTGCTTGGCCACTCAGGTCACCTCCATCATTCGATATGACGACGTGCAGCCCCGCGGGCGGGGTCGGTCGCCGTCAAGTCATCGCGAGTCAATTTACCGGCAGCCAATAGTCTGAACTGCGCCTTTGCAGTCGTGTCGCGGGTCCGCCGTGACCGTGACCCTACCGTCCGGCGTCCGCTCGGCAGTCCCCACGGTTGTTCCACTCTTTTACTGTAAGTCCTATAGTAAGGTTTTCCAGCAATATCCGGCGACATCGCACGAACGGTGAAGTGCGGCAGGCGAAAGGGGCACAGTGGCAGACGAGGTTCTCACCGAGCGCCAGGGACGGGTTCTGGTCATCACCATCAATCGACCGGAGGCGCGCAACGCGTTCAACCTCGCCGTGGCCCAGGGTCTGGCAGACGCCATGGACGAACTCGACGACACCAATGAGCTCTCGGTGGCGATCGTGACCGGAGCCGGCGGCACCTTCTGCGCGGGCATGGACCTCAAGGCGTTCATGGCCGGTGAGGTTCCGGCCATTCCGGGCCGGGGAATCGGGTTCACCGAACGCCCGCCGCGCAAGCCGGTGATCGCCGCGGTCGAGGGTTATGCGCTGGCCGGCGGCACCGAGATCGTGTTGGCCACCGACCTCGTGGTCGCGGCCAGAAACGCCAAGTTCGGCATTCCCGAGGTCAAGCGCGGGCTGGTGGCTGCCGGTGGCGGACTGCTGCGACTGCCCCACCGCATCCCGTACCAGAAAGCCCTCGAGCTGGCGCTGACCGGCGACAACTTCACCGCCGAGGAGGCTTCGCAGTGGGGCTTCGTCAACGTCGTCACCGAACCGGGAGAGGCGCTGGCCGGTGCGTTGGCTCTCGCTGAGCGCATCACCGCGAACGGCCCGCTGGCCGTGGCGGTCACCAAGCAGATCATCGCGCAGTCGGCAGGCTGGAGCGAGGACGAGATGTGGGACAAGCAGAACGAACTGATCATGCCGGTGTTCTCGTCCAAGGACGCCATGGAGGGTGCGACGGCGTTCGCGGAGAAGCGTGCGCCGAACTGGACGGGAACCTGACTCAGCCGAACGGATTCGGATGGACTTGGGCTTGCGGGACGCCACCGCCGTGGTGGTGGGCGGGGGCCGCGGTATGGGTTTGGCGACCGCACAGTGTCTGGCCGACGACGGCGCGAGGGTGGCGGTGGTCGGGCGCACCCGCGATGTCGTGGACCGCGCTGCAGTGGACCTGGGTGACAGGGGAAGTCCGGACGCCCTGGGCTGCGTCGCCGACATCTCCGACGAGGCTCAGGTCCGGCGGGTCTTCGCTGATCTCGGCGCTCGGTGGGACGGTGAGCTCAACATTCTGGTCAACGCTGTCGGCCCATCGGTCCGCGGCACCTTCGACGAGCTCGGTGACGACGATTGGCGCCGCGCCGTCGACGAGGGCGTGATGGGCATGGTGCACTGCGTTCGTGCCGCGCTGCCGATGATGCGTGAGGCGCAGTGGGGACGCATCGTGAACTTCTCCGCGCACTCGACGCAGCGCCAGAGCGTGATCCTGCCGGCCTACACCGCGGCCAAGTCCATGGTGACGAGCATCTCGAAGAACCTGTCGCTGCTGCTGGCCCGCGACGAGATCCTCGTCAACGTGGTCTCTCCGGGCAGCATCGCTTCGGATGCACTGCTCGGCTGGGCCGACTCGGTCGGCGTCGACGGCGGCGACCCGTACGCGTTGATGTCCGCGATCGACGAACACTTCGGCCACCCGGCCCACCTCCCGCGGGCCGGCTTTCCCGACGAGATCGGTGCCGTCGTCGCATTTCTGGTGTCGCGGCGCAACTCCTACATGACCGGTGCCGACATCAACGTCGACGGCGGAAGCGACTTCACCTGACGGACTCCATCGAGAGGGCTGACACATGGCAACGGCCGAGGATGCGCGCGAGTGGGCACGGACCGCGATCCGCGGGATCGGTGACTCGCTGTACACCCCTTTCGCGGGGGAGGCGGGCGACGATATCGACTGGGACGCGTACCGCAACCTGGTGCGCTACTGCGTCGGGGACCTCGGGCGTGAAATGCTCTGGTGTGTCAGCGGTCTCGCGGAATTCTGGGCGCTGACGATCGACGAGCGCAAGCGATTGCTCGAGGTGGCAATCGAGGAGGCGCGCGCCCTGAACCCCGACGTCGTCATCCAGGCCTGCACTTCGGCGACGGCGGCCAAGGACTGTCTTGAACTCACCAGGCACGCACAGGAGTCCGGTGCCGACATCGTCTACATCCAGACGCCGATGATGGAATGCCACGGCGGCGAGGGCGTGCTGAACTTCTTCCGCTACATCGCCGATCGCACCGACATCGCCCTCGGCATGTTCAACTCCCCGTCGTCGGGCTACGTGCTGACCGCCGAGGAGAGCGCGCGGATCGCCGCCGAGATCCCCGCGGTGTGTGCCACCAAAGAGGGGGCGTTCCGTCCGGCGAACAGCCGGCGATTGCACGAACTCGCCCCGGAAATGCTGATCTGGGAGTGCGACACCACCGTCTACCGGGCGGGCTGGTTGCGCGACGGAATTGTCTGCGCGGCCCAATTGGGCACTGCGGGTTACCTGTTCGAGACACCGCAGCGGCGGCTGTTCACGGAGTACTGGAATCTGGTGTGGGACGGAAAGCTGATCGAGGCGATGGACTACGCGCGCACGACCGGCATGGATCAGTTCGAGCTCGATCGGGGCTCCTGGTACACGTGCTATCCGGGCCGTCCCGACTACTTCACCCATTGGGGCGCAGCGTTCAAGTACGCAGCATCGGTCCTCGGGCTGCCCGTCGGTTCCCACCCCGAATCACGCCCGCCACAGGCGGTTCTGCCCGAGGCCGCCAAGGTCCGGATCCGCCGGGCGTACCAACGTCTCGGCCTGCTCGAAACCTGATCTCCGACAGCTTCAACCGTATTGCGGAAGGCGCTACCGATAGGTGTACAGTATGTGCATACATCCAGTTGGAACCGCTTTTGAGGGAGCCGATGCGGCGATGAGGTCGCAGTGACCGTTTCCGAAACCGAGACCGACCCGAAGAGCCCGGTGCTCTTCGAACTCCGTGGCAGCGGCGTCGCCGTGGTGACCCTCAACCGGCCTGAACGCATGAACGCATGGGGTGGTGGCCTGGCCGCCGCCTTCTACCGATGCATCGACCGCGCCGAGGAGGATCCCGACGTCCGGGTCATCGTGCTCACCGGGAAGGGCCGCGCATTCTGCGCCGGTGCCGACATGGGCGATCTCGACACGATCGGGGGCGCCGACACAGGCGGTGACACCGACGTGACCAAACTCGTGGGCGAACGCCACCCGTATTTCGTCACCCAGTTACGCAAGCCGGTGATCGCTGCGATCAACGGCGCCTGCGCCGGCATCGGCCTCACGCAGGCCCTGATGTGTGACATCCGGTTCGCCGCGGCGGGCGCCAAGTTCACCACCGCGTTCGCGCGCCGGGGCCTCATCGCCGAGTACGGAATCTCGTGGATCCTGCCGCGCATCGTCGGCTGGAGCGCCGCGCAGGACCTGTTGCTGAGCGGGCGCACCTTCTACGCCGACGAAGCCAAGGAACTCGGCCTCGTCAAAGACGTCGTCCCGCCCGAGGAGCTTCTGCCGCGGGTGCTGGCCTACGCGGAGGACATGGCCCGCAACTGCGCGCCGAGTTCACTCGCGGTGATCAAACGGCAGCTCTACGACGACGCTTTGCAAAACGTCCACGACACCAGTGCCGCAGCAGAGAAACTGATGCACGAGTCGATGCGGCGGCCCGATTTCATCGAAGGCATCACCGCGTTCTTCGAGAAGCGACAGCCCAGCTTCCCACCGCTCGAGGAGGAGCACACATGAGCAACCAGCAAGAAGCGCAGCGGATTGCGCATCAGGAGCCGCAGCCGCTGGATTACCGGGCGATCGATGTCGACAACCACTACTACGAGACGATCGACTCGTGCACCCGCCACCTGCCCAAGGAGTTCAAGCGCCGCGGTGTGCAGATGCTCACCGAGGGCAAGCGCACCTTCGCCGTCATGGGGGGCGTGGTCAACCACTTCATCCCGAACCCCACATTCGATCCGATCATCGAGCCGGGCTGCCTTGACCTGCTGTTCCGCGGTGAGATCCCCGAGGGGGTCGATCCGGCATCGCTGATGAAGGTCGACCGGTTGCCGGACCATCCCGAGTACCAGAACCGTGACGCCCGGCTGAAGATCCTGGACAAGCAGAACCTCGAGACGGTGTTCATGCTGCCGACCTTCGCGTGTGGTGTGGAAGAGGCCCTCAAGCACGACATCGAGGCGACCATGGCCACGGTGCACGCGTTCAACCTGTGGTTGGACGAGGACTGGGGCTTCGACCGTCCCGACCACCGGTTCCTGTCGGCGCCCATCATCTCGCTGGCCGATCCGGACACGGCGGTCGAGGAGGTCGAGTTCGTGTTGAGCCGGGGCGCCAAGATCATATGTGTGCGCCCCGCGCCCGTGCCCGGGGTGGTCAAGCCCCGCTCGCTCGGCGATCCGCTGCACGATCCGGTGTGGGCCCGGCTGGCCGAAGCCGGGGTGCCGGTGGTGTTCCATCTGTCCGACAGCGGTTACCTCGCGATCGCGGCCCTGTGGGGCGGCAAGGCGACGTTCGAGGGCTTCGGCAAGAAGGATCCGCTCGACCAGGTGCTGCTCGATGACCGCGCCATCCACGACGCGATGGCCTCGATGGTCGTCCACCAGGTGTTCACCCGGCATCCCAAGCTCAAGGTCGCCAGCATCGAGAATGGTTCGTACTTCGTGCATCGCCTGATCAAGCGGCTGAAGAAATCGGCCAACACCGCGCCGTATCACTACAAGGAAGACCCGGTCGAGCAGCTGCGCAACAATGTGTGGATCGCGCCGTACTACGAGGACGACGTGCAGGTGCTCGCCGACACGATCGGCGTCGACAAGATCCTGTTCGGGTCGGACTGGCCGCACGGGGAGGGGCTGGCCGACCCGATGACGTTCACCGCGGACATCCCGCAGTTTCCTCAGTTCAGCTACGAGGACACCCGAAAGGTGATGCGCGACAACGCACTCACCCTCATCGGTGCTGATGTGACGGCGTCCGTCTGAGATGGCCGAGTGGACCATCGGTGATGTCGTCGACGCCATCGCCGACGTCATCCCGGATCGGACGATGACGGTGTGCGGTGAGCGTCGGACCAGCTACGGGGACATGGCGTTGCGCACCCGGCGGTTCGCGAACTTCCTGGCCGCCAAAGGCTTCGGTGCGCACCGACGGCGCGACGAGTTGGCGAACTGGGAGTGCGGGCAGGATCGGATCGCGCTGATCATGTACAACGACCGCTACCCGGAGGTCGTCGTGGGTGCGCTCAAGGCCCGAACCGTCCCGGTGAACGTCAACCATCACTACTCGCCGCGCGAAGTGGCCGACCTTCTGGCCTACGTCAAACCCCGCGCGGTCGTGTACCACAGGGCGCTGGGTGAGAAGTTCGCCGACGTTCTTCCCCCAGAGGGCTGCGAACTGATGATCGCCGTCGACGACGGCAGCGACGCGGTGGCCCTACCAGGATCGGTGTCGCTGGATGCCGCGGTGGTCATGGGTGATCCGGACAACCGAATCGTCACAACCCCCGACGACCTCATCATGTACTGCACCGGCGGCACCACCGGCCGACCCAAGGGAGTGCTGTGGCGCCAGAGCGACACCTACGTCTCGTCGATGGTGGGCGCCGACCACGAGTCGGTGACCGAGATCCACGACAAGGTGGTCCGGAACGAAGGACCGCCGTGGTTCGCGGTGTCGCCGTTGATGCATGCCGCGGGGCTGTGGACGGTGTTCTCGGGGGCCCTCGCCGGACTTCCGGTGGTGCTGTACGACGATCGCGCGAAGTTCGACCCGCGGGCGGTGTGGCAGACGGCCGAGCGCGAGAAGGTCGGGCTGATGACGATGGTCGGTGACGCCTACGCGTCCCCGCTGATCGAGGAACTCGATGCCAACAGCTACGAGTTGTCGTCGATCTATGCAATCGGAACCGGCGGTGCGGCAACCAATCCCAAGCATGTGAGTGCGTTGTTGGAGAAGCTGCCCCAGGTGACCATCATCAACGGATACGGATCGTCGGAGACCGGGAACATGGGTTTCGGTCACAACCAACGCGGTTCGCACCGTGAGACCTTCGACCTTCGTGAGGGCGGCGCCGTGGCGTCGGCCGACATGACGAGGTTCGCCGAACCCGGCGACCCCGAGGTGGGTTGGGTGGTCCGGAAGGGTCGGATTCCACTGGGCTACCTCGATGATGCCGAGGCCACCCGCGCGACGTTCCCGGTGATCGAAGGACAGCGGGTGGTGGTGTCCGGCGACCGCGCCTCCCTGGAGCCCGACGGGACCCTGCGGTTGTTCGGACGAGACTCGCTGGTGGTGAACACCGGGGGCGAAAAGGTTTTTGTCGAGGAGGTCGAGGGCGTGCTGCGGGCACATCCCGCGGTGGCAGACGCGCTGGTGGTCGGGCGCGACAGCGACCGGTGGGGACAGGAACTGGTGGCCCTGGTGCAGACACACGCCGGGGTCAGCGTCGCGCCCGAGTCGCTGCACACGGCGTGCACCGAGGCGCTGGCGAGGTTCAAGGCGCCCAAGGAGTTCATCTTCGTCGAGAAGGTGCGCCGTCTCGGCAACGGCAAAGCCGACTATCGGTGGGCGAAAAGCCAGGTGGCACCCAGTGATGCCCTGGCAGGTCAGCCATGACGCAGCGCGTGATGGACTGCCTGGTCAACGTCCACTTCGGGGAGACCGCCAAGCAGCCCGAGTTCATGCTCAAGGTGCGTGACGACTATTTCAAGGGACCGCAGTCGCTCTACGAGCAGGTTGAGCTACCCGCGCTGCTCGACGAGATGGACGAACACGGCGTCGCCAAGGCGATCCTGATGGACAACCTGGTCAAGCCGTCGGTCACCGCGCGCAAGTTCGCCGAGGAACGCCCCGATCGGTTCTCTCTCGCGATCGGCGGCATCAACCTGCTCCGTCCGGTGCCTGCGCTGCGTGAACTGGCCGCCGTCCATGCCGACCTGCCCATCACGTATGCCGCTGTCGGGCCGAGCTTCTGGGGGGACGGCATGTATCCGCCCAGCGATGCGGTGTACTACCCGCTGTACGCCAAGTGTGCCGAGCTGGCCCTGCCGCTGTGTGTCAACACCGGCCTTCCCGGCCCACCCATCCCCGGTGAAGCGCAGAACCCGATCCACCTCGACCGGGTATGCGTGCGTTTCCCGGAGTTGAAGCTCTGCATGATCCACGGTGCCGACCCATGGTGGGATGTGGCGATCCGGCTGTTGATCAAATACGCGAACCTGCGCATCATGACCTCGGCGTGGTCGCCCAAGCGACTGCCGGAGAGCCTGCTGCACTACATGCGCACCCGTGGAAAGACCAAGGTGATCTTCGCCTCGGACTGGCCGGTGCTGCGGCAGAGCCGGGTCGTACCCGAGGCTCTGGCGCTGGATCTGCCGACCGATGTCCTCGACAACTACCTCTACAACAACGCGAACAGTTTCTTCTTCGGGCAGGAAGGCGATTGACAATGGACCGCTACGAATTGCGCAGGCTGGACTACAGCCTGTCCGAAGATCATCAATCCCTACAGGCTGCTTACAAGGACTTCTTCAGCACCCGCTGTACCATCGAAACCGTCCGTGCCGCAGAGGAATCCGGATTCGACAAGAGCCTCTGGGAACGTCTGTGCGTCATGGGCGCAACGACGATGGCACTGCCCGAATCGGTCGGCGGCGACGGAGCAACGCTGGTCGATCTGACGTTGGTCGCCGAAGAGATCGGCCGTTCGCTGGCGCCGGTGCCGTGGATCGACCATGTCTGCGCTGGCCGTCTGCTTGCCCGACTCGGCACCGTCGATCCCGACGTGGTCAACGGGACACAACTGGTGGGCCTGGACGCCCAGCAGGACAGCGTGTCCGGGGTCAGGCTGATCCCGACCGGATCGATCGCCGACCACATCGTGGTCCGTGACGGTGACGAGGTTGTGCAGTTGACCTTTGCCTCGCGGCCGGCGCGCGTCGACAACATCGGCAAGCTGCCGATGGCGTGGGTGGACCCCGCCGCCGCCGACAGCCGGACCGTCCTGGCCAGTGGCGTCGCCGCACTCGCCGAATACCAACGCGCTCTCGATGAATGGCGGTTGCTGACCGGGGCTGCGTTGGTCGGTCTCGTCGAGGAAACGATGACCATTGCGGCCGAGTTCGCCAAGTCGCGGTACACCCTCGGCGTCCCGATCTCCACCCTGCAGGGCATCTCACATCCGCTCGCCAACATCGCCATCACCGTGCAGGGGGGCCGCAACCTCGCCCGACGCGCAGCCTGGTTCCTCGACAGTGAGCCCGACGAGCGGGCCGAGTTGGCGCCGTCGGTCTTCGTGTTCATGGCCGAAGAGGCGGCCAAGGCCGCAACCATGGCCGTCCATGTGCAGGGTGGGCTCGGAGTGTCGGCGGAGGCGGCCGCGACCGCCTATCTGGTCCGGGCCAGGGGATGGGCGATCGCCGGCGGTGACCCGGGAGCAACTGCACGACGCATCGCCGAGATCGTCGCCGAGCGCGAAGGACGGAACTGAATCATGGATTTCTCACGAGTGGAACTCGACGATGACGACCAGAAATTCCTCGACCAGACACGGGAATTCCTGCACGAGATCGTCACCGAGGATGTGCTGCGGCGCGACCGCGAGACGGGCGACAACTTCGACGAGGGTGTGCACCTGGCGATCGGCGCCGCGGGATACTGGGAGCGAGAGTGGAAGGCCGACTCCGAGCGCGCCTTCACCAGAGTGCAGCGCCGCATCTGGGAGCTCGAGAAGCGTCGCGCCCACGTGCCGTGGGTGACCGCAGGCACCACCGCGATGATCGCACGGTCGGTGGAGAAGTTCGGTTCTCAGGAGCTCAGGGACGAGGTGATGCCGCGGGTGTACACCGGACACGTGCGGATGTGCCTCGGATACACCGAACCCGAGGGCGGGTCTGACGTGGCGACCTGCAAGACGCGGGCGGTCCGCGAGGCCGACGGATCGAGCTGGATCATCAACGGGTCGAAGATGTTCACCACCGGGGCCCACAACTGCCAGTACGTCTTCCTCATCACCAACACCGACCCGTCGGCGCCGAAACACAAGAGCCTCACCATGTTCCTGGTGCCGCTGGACACTCCCGGCATCGAGATCCAGGGCATCCGCACCGTGGACGGCGACCGCACCAACATCGTGTACTACAGCGACGTCCGGGTCGACGACAGATACCGTCTCGGTGAGGTCAACGGTGGGTGGACGGTGGTGCGGGAACCGCTCAATGTCGAGCACGGTGCGGTGGACGCATCGACCGACGGCCTGCAGGACGTGTCGATCATGATGCATCAGGCCAATTTCATGGCCGCCGCGGTCGACAAGGCCGCGGCGAAATCGACAGTCGCAGACCCCAACGGCCGCAGGCTGATCGACGACGGCTCGGTGGCCTACCGGCTGGGGCGCAGCGTGGCCAGGACGGAGGCGTCGCTGTCGGCGCCCAGCATCTTCGGTCGGGTGGCTCTCGCGCAGACGATGCGCGACATCTCACCGGACCTGATGGACATCCTCGGTGCGGCGTCGGCGCTGCCGATCGGTACCGACGGGGCCGCCGACGACGGCGCAGCCGAGTACGTCTACCGGTTCGCGCCGCTGGTCGGCATCTACGGCGGCACCCTGGAGGTGTTCCGCAACATGATCGCGCAGTACGCACTGGGCCTCGGCAAGCCGAACTATTCGGCGGCCAACGTTTCTTAGCGAATCCGGGGCGCCGAGCGACGTAGAAGGTCCGTCAGCGCGCCGAACTCGCTCAGGTCGTCAGGACGGTGGCGCTTGCCGTCCCCGGCGCGCCGTAGAGCTGTGCGAACCCCACTTTCAGCTCGCCCGGGATCTGCCGGTCACCGGCTTCTCCGCGTAGTTGGCGGACGATCTCGTGGAGCTGCCGCAGCCCGGACGCGCCGATCGGCTCGCCGTTGGCTAGCAGGCCGCCGTCGGTGTTGATCGGCATCGATCCACCGATCTCGGTGGCGCCGTCGGCGATCAGCTTCTCCTGATCGCCGTCGGCGCAGAAGCCCGCTTCAGCCATGTGGATGATCTCTGCGCCGGCGTCGGTGTCCTGCAACTGGATCACATCGACGTCCGCGGGCTCGATGCCTGCCTTCTCGAAGGCCGCGCGGGCGGCGTACACGGTGGGCGCAACGCCTTCCTCGACGGGCGCGAAGGTGGTATTGACCTCGTAGGCGCCGTACTTGCGGGTGCGCACTTCAACCGCGCGGACGAAGACCGGCTTGTTGGTGTAGCGGTGTGCGAGGCCGGCCCGGCACATCACGACCGCGGCCGCGCCCTCGTCGGGGGAGCAGAACATGTACTGCGTCAGAGGGTAATTCAGCATGGGGGAGTCGAGGATGGTGTCCTCGTCCATCGGCTTGCGCCGGAAGGCGTTGGGGTTCAGGGCGCCATTGCGGAGATTCTTGTTGACGACCTTCGCCAGGGTCCGGTGGCTGATGCCGTGTTCGTGCAGGTAGCGGTTGGCCTTCATGCCGAAGAACTGCGTGGTGAGGTACTGGCCGTTCTCGGCGTACCAGCTCGGCATACCGACCAGCCCGGGATCTTCGGTGAAGGCTCCGCGGGGGTGCTTGTCCAGGCCGACCGCGATCCCGATGTCGTAGTCACCCAACCGGATTCCGTCGGCGCATGCCTTGGTGGCGCTCGCGGCGGTGGCGCACGCATTGAACACGTTGGTGAAGGGAATTCCCGACAGGCCGACCATGCCGACGATGGCGTCCGGGTTGGCCACGGTCCAGCTACCACCGACGCCGAACTGGATGTCGTTCCATGTCACGCCTGCGTCGTCGACCGCGGCGGTGATGGCGTCCACACCCATCTCCATCGCCGATTTACCATCGAATCTTCCGAACGGGTGCAATCCCACGCCGATGATGGCGACATCGTGCATCTGAGGTACCTCCGAACGATCCGGCCTGCGGGAAATGAGCCAACGGTAAATATTACGGTAAAGCCTCTCAGTTGGGAACGCCCGGGGTGGTCCGGCGGCGCACCAGTTGCGCCTGCTGGATGGCTTCGACGGGACCGATCTCGTCAAAGAGCGTTCCCCGGGAGACGCCGACTCCGTCTCGGCCGTAATGGTTCTCGGAGCGAACGCCGATCCACTCTCCCTCGGGCAGCCGGTGAATGTGTACGGCGAGGTCGGTGTTGAGAAATGTCCACTCGGCCGGATTCAACCGGCTCCCCATCCCGTTGGCGATGTCGGCGACCGCGAATATCTGCTGGCAGGCCGTCATGGGTTCGCCGGCGACCAGGTCGACCAACGGCCTGGCCCAGCACTCCGCCTGCACGCTGTTGAGGATGTCGTTGAGCCACCGCCAATCCAGGCTGTGGATATAGGTCTGCTCAGCGCTGTCATCGAATTGCCGGCGTCGTCCCTCGGCCACCGGTGGCAGGGGCTCGTGCGGGGTGACGGGCAAGCCGTCCACCTCACTTCGCTGGAACCGCCAGGCGCTGGCTCTGGCGACAGGCCGTGGGGTCCCACCCGGCCCCGGCGCGATCATCTCGGCGCCGACCAACTCGATCAACGTCCCCGGTCGTTCCACCCTCGATCGGACCCACAGTTGGTCAGCGACCGGAACCGGTCCCAGCAGGTCCACGACAACGCGACTGATGCGGGAATCGTCACGCGGCGCGCACCGTTCGAGAGCGCGGACCAACAGCGCCGACACCGGCGCCGCGTTCTGCATCGTGGCACCCCAGGTGCTGACCACATGGCCGGATGCCGCGAACTTCTCCCCGAGAGGATCGTCGGGATCGACGAGTTCGTAGTAGGCGTCGGTCACGTCCCGTTCCTGTCATGTGCGCGGCGGTCGCGGGCCGCAGGATATGGTCGCACTTATCGAAGGTACAACCGGATGCCTTACAGGACGTCACCGGGGATCGATCATCTCCCGTAACCGTTCGGCCGGATACACCGACGCACGCGCCGACCGAACCCGATCGGACAGCACGCGGTCCGACGTCGCCACCCGGATCTCTTCAGGGTGCGGATCGCAGGAGACAATCCTGACGATCTCGTCGTCGGCTGAGTTCGGGGCCGCGGTCGGTGGGTGCGCCACCGTGATGACCGACGACTCGATCGGCGGCGACGGGGGCCGCTCGAATACCACGGTCACCTCGACGCCGTCGCGCAGCGCCCACCGTTCCAGACAGTCGACCAAATTCGTCATCGCGCGATGCCGGTTGCGCCACCAGCCATCGGGGCGGGAGCCGATCACGTTCATTCCATCGACAATCCACCGCACCCGGATCAGACTATCCGGATAGCGCCTCTGGAAAGGGGATCCGATATGGCTGGAAGCGTCGAACACAAGACCGGTGTCGAACACAAGGTGACGTTCTGCCGGATCTGCGAGCCGCTCTGCGGCATGATCGCCACCGTCGAGGACGGCACGCTGGTCGCACTACGTCCCGACAAGGACCATCCGCTGTCGTCCGGTTTCGCCTGTCAGAAGGGCATCGCGTTCACCGAGGTGGTGAACGACCCCGATCGCGTCACGGTCCCGCTGCGCCGGACGGGCGACGGGTTCGAGCCGGTGTCCTGGGACGAGGCGCTCGCAGACATCACAACCCGACTCTCCACGACCCTGCGCGACCACGGAGCGAGCTCTGTCGGTTGGTATTTCGGAAATCCCGGGGCTTTCAGTTATGCCCATGTGCTGTCGGCGCTCGGGTTCATCAAGGGACTGGGCCGGCGCACCCACTTCTTCACGGCCTCGTCGCAGGACACCAACAGCCGGCTGATGGCGAGCCAACTTCTCTACGGGACCCCGATCTCGGT
The DNA here is from genome assembly GCF_049683935.1 of Mycobacterium sp. Taxonomy (GTDB): domain Bacteria; phylum Actinomycetota; class Actinomycetes; order Mycobacteriales; family Mycobacteriaceae; genus Mycobacterium. The sequence goes on from NZ_JBAUJR010000213.1 coordinate 37,101, forward strand.
ACCGATACCGGACTTGACCCGTACGGAACTCCTCGTCGTGATGGGCGCCAACCCCGTCGTCTCGCACGGAAGTTTCCTGACAGCGCCGCGGATCAAAGACCGGATGCACGACATCGTCAAGGGTGGCGGCCGGGTCGTGGTGATCGACCCGCGCCGATCCGAGACCGCGGCCCAGTTCGAGTGGTGCGGGATCGTCCCGGACACCGATTCTCATCTGCTGCTGTCACTTCTGCAGGTGATGTTCGCCGAGGGTCTGGCCGACGTCGGGCAGATCGCCGCTCACGCCGACGGACTCGATTGGCTTCGGACACAGGCAGCACCGTTCACGCCCGAGTTCACGCAGGCCTTCACCGGGATCGATGCGGACGTGGTGCGCGCGCTGGCTCGTGACCTCGCGGCAACACCACGCGCGGCGATCTACGGCCGGCTGGGAACCTGCGCGGGACGGTACGGGACGCTGACCTCCTACCTGATCGACGTCGTCAACCTGGTCGCGGGAAACCTCGACAAGCCGGGCGGATCGGTCTTCGGCAGCCTGGGCATACCGGGGCAGCGGTTGGTCAACATCATGATGGGGGCTTTCCTGCGCCGCGGCTATCGCCGGAAGCGATCCCGGATCGGCGGGTTCCGCGCGCTGATCGGCTCAGAGCCGGCCGCACTGATGGCCAAGGAAATACTCACCCCGGGTCAGCGGCAGATCAGAGCGTTGTTCATCAGCGCAGGCAATCCGGTGCTGTCGGTCCCCAACGGCAGTGAACTGGAAGATGCATTGGAATCCATCGATCTTTCGGTGGCACTGGACTTCTACCTGACCGAGACGACATCGCGCTGTGACTACATCCTGCCGGTGACGACGATGTACGAGCGCGACGACTTTCCGTTGACGTTCCAGGCTTTCCAGGCCACACCGTTCCGCCAGGCCACCGAGGCGGTAGTCAAGCCGGTCGGCCAGGCCCGCCAGGAGTGGGAGATCATCGGGGAGTTGATGCGACGTCTGCGCGGCCACTCGCCGGTGTTCCGCGCGCTCGCCGCGTCGGGAAGGCTGCTGAAGCGGTTCGGAGTCGAGGCCGGCCCGCGCGTGGTGGCCGACGGGATCATCAGGCTCACCGGCGGCGGCAACCGGTTCGGTCTGCGGCCGGAAGGCTTGACGTTCGGGCGACTCACCGACCGCCATCCGCACGGGAAGGTGCTCGCACCACATCTGGCGACCGGCGTGCTCAAGCAGGCCATCAGCTACCCGCGCGGCCGAATCCAACTAATGCACAACGACATCGCCGCCGAGATCACCATGCTGTCGCGCGGTGCGCATCCCGACGAGTTCCCTCTGCGGATGATCGGTATGCGCGAAGCCCGCTCGGAGAACTCGTGGATGCACAACTCGCCGCTGCTGATGCGGGGGGATCGTCGCCAGTACGGGATGATCAACATCGACGACGCCGCGGCACTGCACATCGACGACGGCCAAGAGGTGCAGGTGAGCTCGCCGTACGGCCAGATCAGCGTGCCGGTCACGGTGACCAAGGACATCATGCCCGGGGTGATCGCGGTGCCGCACGGGTGGGGACACAAGGGCACGGGCGGCTGGCGTCTGGCGAATCGAGCCGGCGGCGCCAACGTGAACCAGTTGACCTCCAGTGACCCCGACGACGTCGAATCGATGTCGGGCATGGCGTGGTTGACCGGCGTCCCGGTTCGCGTCGACGCACTGTAACCACCCCGCCGGAATTGCATTCCAGCAGAATAAGTTCGAGTGGACATCTGCTGGAATGCAATTCCGGCGAGGCGAGGCGAGGAGAGGCGAGGCGATGGCGGGCTAGGCGATCGCGCCGCTGTCCTTGAGCGCCTCGATGCGGTCCCAGTCCAGCCCGAGCTCCATGAGCACGGTCTCGGTGTGCTCGGACGCCTGCGGCGCGCGGGTGGTCTCCAGCGGTTCGTGATTGAACTGCACCGGCCCGCGGACCACCTTGAAGGGCCGCCCGCCGTCGCTCGCCTCCACCTCGGCGATCATGTCGTTGGCGATGGCCTGTTCGTCGGTTCCGAGATCGACCAGGCTCTGGAACGGCGCCCACTGTCCCTTCATGGTCTTGAGGTGCTCCCGCCAGTAGTCGAAGGGCTTGCTGCGGATCGATTCGGCGATGAGTTCTGCTGCCGCGGAGGCGTTCTCGATGCGGGGGAGCACCTCGGAGAACCTGGGGTCATCGGCCATCTCCGGTAGTCCGAGATGCTCGAACGCATCGCGGATGTACCCGGTCGGGCTGACGATGCACAGATTGATGGTGCCGCCGTCGGAGGTCAGGTAGTTGCCCAGGAACGGGTTGACCGTGGGACCCACCGAATCGGGCATCAACGACCGCATCGTCTCACCGGATTCCATTCCCTGCGTCACGCTGGCGCCGGCGGCCCACCATGCTGTGCTCAACAAGGACACGTCGATCTCCGCGGTCTCGCCGGTGCGCTCGCGGTGAAACAGCGCCGCGGCGATCCCGCCGGCGATGTTCATTCCGCCGATCGAGTCACCGAATGCCGGAATGCCCTGCGACAGAGCGCCTCCGATTCCTTCCGGGGTGAGCGCGTGACCCACCCCGCTGCGGGTCCAGAACGCCGTCCCGTCGAAGCCGCCGACGGTGCGCTCAGGGCCCTTGTCGCCGTAGGCGCTGCCGCGCGCATAGATGATGTCGGGGTTCACCGCGCGGATGTGCTCGACGTCGAACTTGTTCTTCTGCCGTGCCTGAGGCATGTAGTTGGTGAGGAAGACGTCGGCGGTCTCGGCGATCTCGTAGAGGACCTGCTGGCCGTCGGGGGTCGACACATCGATACCGACACTGCGCTTGCCGCGGTTCGGGTGCTCGATGAGGGGGTGCCGGTTGGGGTCCATCTGGAACCCGCCCATGTTGATGAATCCTCGCTGGGTGTCGCCGCGTATGGGGTGCTCGATCTTGATCACATCGGCGCCCCAGTCGGCGAGGATCGCACCCGCTGCCGGTACGAACGTGAACTGAGCTACCTCGAGGACGCGGACGCCCTCCATGACCTTGATCAAGTGCATCCCCTTCTGACGACGATGTCGAACGGCTTGGTGGGAGTCGAGTTTAGCCGAATTCAGATACTGTAATGTTTACCGTTGATCGTCCGAGAACTTTTCCGCCCACGGAGGTGCTGGTGAGCGACGCCGCAGCGGATTCCGCAGAGACCAGCGTCGAGTTGGGAGGGCGCGTCGGTCCGCGCGCCGAGCGCAGAATGCTGATCGCCGGCGAGCTCGTCGAGGCGGCCTCCGGCGCGGAGTACGACAACTTCGGCCCGGCCACCGGGGCGCTGCTGGGCACCACCGCCGCTGCGGGCCCCGACGACATGGACCGGGCGCTCGCCGCGGCGCGGAGTGCATTCGACACGACCGACTGGTCGACGAATCGACCGCTGCGCAAGCGCTGCCTCGAGCAACTGCAGGCCGCGTTGGAGGCCGAGCAGGAGGAGTTGCGCGACGAACTCGTCGCCGAGGTGGGCTGCCCGGTGATCACGACGCAGTCGGCCCAACTGGATTGGCCGCTGGTCGAGTCGCTGCGCTATCCGGCGCACCTGATCGATGCGTTCGAGTGGGAACGGCTGCTCGACGGCGGCGGACTGTTCGGGGACCGCAACATCCGCACCGTCGTCAAGGAGCCGGTGGGCGTCGTCGCCGCCGTGACACCGTCGAACTTCCCGATCGAGGTGATCCTCAACAAGCTCGGCCCGGCGCTGGCGGCCGGAAACACCGTCGTCCTCAAACCCGACCCCCACACCCCGTGGAACGCGACCAGGCTCGGCAGGCTCGTCGCGGAGCGAACCGACATCCCGCGCGGGGTCGTCAATGTGGTCACCACGCCCTCCAACGAGGTAGCCGGCATGCTGGGCACCGACCCGCGCGTCGACCTGATGTCGTTCACTGGATCCACCGCGGTCGGCCGGCTGCTGATGCGCCAGGGCGCCGACACGATGAAGCGGATGTTCCTCGAACTCGGCGGCAAGTCCGCGGCGATCGTGCTCGATGACGCCAACCCCGCGGTGATCGTGCCGACGGCGGTGGGTGTCTGTGTACACGCCGGGCAGGCGTGTGCGGCCACCAGCAGGATGCTGATCCATCGCTCTCTTTACGACCGGGCGGTCGCTGACATCACCGACGCGTACCGGGGTGTGCCGGTAGGGGATCCGGTTGATCCCGGCACCTTCGTCGGTCCGGTGATCAGCGCCGCGCAGAAGGAACGGGTGCTGGCAGCGATCGACGAAGCGCGGGCCTGCGGTGCAGAGATCACCGTGGGCGGCGGGCCGGTCGAAGGGCTGCCCGGACACTTGGCAGGCGGGCACTTCGTCGCGCCGACAGTGATCGTCGGCGTCGACAACAGCGCCCTGATCGCCCAGCGGGAAGTGTTCGGACCCGTGCTGGTGTTGATCCCGTTCGACGACGACGACGAGGCAGTGCGCGTCGCCAACGACAGTGTCTTCGGGCTCGCGGGTGCGGTGATGTCCCGATCGGCGGAACGCGGGATGTCGATCGCGCGGCGCGTTCGCACCGGCTCCTTCGGCGTCAACGGCGGGATGTTCTACGGCGCCGACGCGCCGTTCGGCGGCTACAAGAGCAGCGGCCTGGGCCGGCAGTGCGGCATCGAGGGGTTCGGACAGTATCTCGAGACGAAGACCATCGCCCGCCGCGAGCGTCGGCAGAGCTGACCCCGCCGGTGTGAAGCCATGGCTGTGGTCTGCCCCGATACTGCAGCCAGGAACGCTATTCCGCGGCGGCGGGGGTGAAGGTCACCGGGATCGATGTGGGGGACCGGAACGGCTGGCCGTGGATGTGCGGGTCCGAGTCGGTGATCAGCTCGATGTTCGAGAGCCGGGAGAGTAGGCATTCGACGGCCACCCGGGTCTCCATCCGCGCCAGGTGCAGGCCCATGCAGGTGTGTTCACCGGCTGCAAAAGACAGATGCGGCATCCTCTTCCGGAAGATGTCGAACTCCTCGGAACGCTCCCAGCGGTGCGCGTCGCGGTTCGCCGAACCGATGCACACGTCGATGACCGAACCTGCGGGTATCTCCACGCCATCAACCTCGGAGTCCTCGGTCGCGTAACGCTGCACGGTGGTCAGCGGCGTCTCGTAGCGCAGCCCCTCCTCGATCGCCGCGCCGATCAGCTCGTGATCGGCTGCCACCGCATCGAACTGCTCGCGGTGAGACAGCAACAGGTACAAGAGATTGCCCGACGATCGGTAAGTGGTTTCGAGCCCGGCAGGCAGCAGCAGGCGCAGAAACGAGAAGATCGCTTCATCGGTCAGGCGCTCGCCGTCGATCTCGGCCGACACCAGATCACCGATGATGTCCTCGGTCGGCGCCGACCGCCGCTTGTCGATCTGCTCGAGGAAATACTCTTTCAGCGCCGCGGAGGCTTCGAACGCGCGCTTGTACTTGACGGTGTAGCTGATCAGTTCCACCGCACGCTTGCGAAACCAGGGCAGGTCTTCCTCCGGCAGTCCGAGCAGCCTGGCGATGACGCGGGTGGGGAACTCGAAGGTGAAGTCGCGCACCAGATCCGCTTCGCCCGCCTCGATGAACTCATCGATCAGACCGTTGACGACCGGCCGCACGATCTCGGGTTCCCATCGTGACAGTGACCGGGTCTTGAACGCCGCCGAGACCAGATTGCGGTGCTCCCAGTGCGGCTTTCCCTCCATCGCGAGAATCGTCGGGCCGATGAACAGGCCGATGGTGGAATCGTAGATCTTCGAGTTGAACACCTTGCCGTCGCGGAACACCCGGTTCACCGCGTCGAAGGACACCGCGGCGTAAAGATTCTCGGGTCTCAACGAGTCGGGTGTCTTCGACCAGTCCATGACGGAGCCGCGGAACACGCCACCCCCGTCGCGGCGACGCGCGAACATCGGATAGGGGTCGCGCAGATCGATGGGCTCATCCATCGCCACGTCCTGTACCGGGGTTTCCACGGTTCGTCTCCAGTCGGTTGTCTGCAACAGCAGATACTGTAATACTTACAGTAACTGCCTGTACAGTCGGCGGCCGTCAATCGGAGGAATCGCCCATGGTCGTGTCCCCGGACGAAGCCCTCGAGCGTCAGCGGCGGGCGTTCGTCGCCGACGGTCCGCCCGACGTCGTGTTGCGGCGCAACCGGATCGACCGCCTGCTGGCACTGGTACTCGACGGTGCCGACGACTTCGCTGAGGCGATGGCAGCCGATTTCGGCACCCGTCCGAGCGCCGCAACGCTGTTCACCGAGGTATTGGGCATGATCGCGGTCATCGAGCACACCAGATCCCATGTGCCGCAGTGGATGCGCTCGGCCCGACTGATGCGGGCGGCGCGGATGTTCGGGATGAGGGCGGAAGTCGAGCCGTCCCCGCTCGGGGTCGTCGGCATCATCGGGCCGTGGAACTTCCCCCTCAACCTGGTGGTGCTGCCCGCGTCGGCGGCATTCGCGGCAGGCAATCGCGTGATGATCAAGATGTCGGAGGTCACGCCGCGTACCGCCGAGTTGATGCGGACCCGTGCCGCGGACTACTTCGACCCGACCGAACTGCACGTCGTCACCGGCGACGCGTCCGTGTCGGCCGAGTTCGCTGCGCTGCCCTTCGACCACCTCTTCTTCACCGGGTCGCCGGCGGTCGGTGCGCTGGTCCAGCGGGCCGCGGCCGCCAACCTCGTGCCCGTCACGTTGGAGCTCGGCGGGAAGAATCCGGTGGTGGTCTCACGCAGTGCCGACATCACCCGCTCGGCCGGCCGGATCACGCAGGGCCGCATGATCAATGGCGGTCAGGTCTGTGTGTGTCCTGATTACGTGTTCGTACCGGCCGAGCGGGTGGAGGATTTTGTCGGCGTCGCGCGCGACACGCTGCAGGCGATGTTCCCGTCCATCGTCGCCAACGCGGACTACTGCTCGTCAGTGAACGAGGCGAACTTCGACCGGGTCGTCGGTCTCATCGAGGACGCCAGGGCCAAGGGCGCCCTGGTCGAGTCCGTGGCACCGCCGGGGGAGATGCTGCCGGATCGCCAGACCCGCAAGATCGCCCCGGCGATCGTCCGCGACGTCGACGACAGCATGCTCATCGCGACTGAAGAGACGTTCGGCCCGGTGCTGACCGTGCGTCCGTATCGGCATCTCGCCGAGGTCGTCGACTACGTCAACGCCCGCCCGGCGCCGCTGGTCTCGTACTGGTTCGGGCCGGACGACGACGACTTCAGATCATTTGTGCAGCGCACCCGCAGCGGCGGGGTGGCGCGGAATGACTTTGCCGCACAGATGATCCCCTCCGCGGCACCCTTCGGCGGGGTGGGTCGCAGCGGGATGGGCGCCTACCACGGCAAGGCGGGCTTTGATGCGTTCAGCCACTACCGCACCGTCGTGGGCAGCGATCTGCCGTTCACCATCACCGGCCGCGCGGCACCGCCGTTCTCCCGGTCGATGCGCGCGACCACGGCGCTGGCGTTGGCGATGGCGCGCCGCCGCACAAGCCGCCGGCTCAGGG
>NZ_JBAUJR010000214.1:0-14707 GCF_049683935.1 Mycobacterium sp.
GCCGGCATCTGCCGGCACCGCCTCTGTCGGGTGCGTCTGGGTGTTCTAGCCGCGTCCACCGCAGGTCGGCCATGCGCCGATGCCCTGCGTCTGCAGCACGTTCTCCGCCACTCGGATCTGCTCCTCGCGACTGGCGTTGTGGGGCGACCCGTTGCCACCGTGGGACTGCCAGGTGCCCATCGCGAACTGCAGGCCGCCGTAGTAACCGTTACCGGTGTTGATCGACCAGTTGCCGCCTGACTCGCAGGCAGCCACGGCATCCCAGTTGACGCTGTCCGCGTGGGCGGTGCCGGTCGCCAGGACCATCGGCGCTACTGCGAGTGCTCCGGTGATGGAGGCCAAACCGAGCGTCTTCCGGATGTTCTTCAACTTCGATCCTTTCGCCAAGCGCACGCCAACGCAGCCCGCGCGGACACGCGAGCACTGCCTGAAGTCAGGCCGGATGGTTGGGTCGTCCCGTTTCGGTCGGACACGACAGGGGAGGCGGCAATACACCTCGCCGGGTTCTGCACCCGACGACCGCCGGAAGCCTCTTGGCCTCCCGCAGACCCCACGCACACAGGTTTCGTGGGTTTTGAATTATTTGCTCCGTTTGAAGCTGATTGGGACCGTACAAACCTGTTCGCGCGATGTCATATCGGTGGAGAACGTGTCGCGAACAGATCACGGAATGATCACGACCCGTCCGCGTCGCCGTCTACGCAGGTCAGCAGCGGGTTTGGTGCCGCCGCCGAAATCCCAGTCCGCGCCGGTGAACGTGAGCCAAATCACGGGTCCTTTGTGAGCTGGCACACCCCCAACGGAGTCGGCAATGCCGCACCGCGGCGAAATGACCAACCACACTGCGATTCTGGGCCGGTTCGGCGACCGGAGTCACTGGTTCCGGGAAAGTTCGCCTTCGCTGAGTCCGCCGCTTGGTCGACAGCTGCGATCGTCGTCAAAAGCTCTGCAGGAGAACGCTTCACGGCCTATTCCTGAGGCGTGCATCGCTGCGCCCCCGGTCCCGATCCCGCGGGCTCCCCAACGGGCAAGCGACCCACAGCCGTTGTTGGACAGAAGCTTTGGATCGGCATCCCACCCGGGCCAGTGACGGACCGGCTGTCCGACTTCCCCGAGGGATGCCCGTTCCGCCCGCGGCGGTCGATCGCCACCGCGCCTTTTCGGTACCCGAGGTGCGAAGAGTGGTCGAATTGTCCACTTTTCGAGATGGGCGCCCCTCAAAACCACTGGGCGTCACACTATCTCAGGAACGTAACGGGAGATATCCGGAAAGATCGTGTTCCGATACCGTGGTTTATCACGGAAAATATTCGCACAATTCGGTGCATCGAATTGTTTCGCTAGCTGCTCTAACTCAATATCAATTATTCATTGAGTTTGCTAGGTCAAACGTGGTGGTATGACGGCTGCGAGTTCGGCGGGGGTGTTGACGTTCGCCAACGCCGATTGCTCGGGCATCACGATCCGCTGGGTGTCGACGGTGTCCACCAGCGCGCGCATGCTTCGTGCACCGGCCTGCACGAGTTCGGCGATGGTGGTGTGCAGCGCGGTGCGGTAGATACCGGCGAGATAGTGGTCACGCCCGTCCCAGGGCAGGACGACGTCGGCGCCGAGCCGTTCGGCGGGTCCGGTCAGGGTCTCGATCAGCTCGATGGTCAGCGCTGGCATGTCCACAGCACAGACGAACGCGTGCTCGACCCCCGCCTCGGCCGCTGCCCGCAGCCCGCGGCCGGTTGCCAGCAGTGGTCCGACGCCCCGCACCTCGTCGCGCACGACGGTCGCCGGCAGATCGGGAAGGGCCTGACCGGGAGCAGCGATGACAAAAACGGGTGCACACCGGCCGACGACCGTCGACACCGTTCGTTCGACCAGCGTCGTCGGACCGTCTGGTGTGTCGATGACCACCGTGGCCTTGTCCCGGCCCATTCGCCGAGACGCGCCGCCCGCCAGCACCACAGCGGCCAACGGCAGGGACGGCGTCACACCGGTGACGTTAGCGCAATCAGGCGACGGTCCACGTGTCCTTGCCACGAAGCAGCGATTGCAACGCAGCCGTGTCGTGCGCCTTGGATTCACGCGCCGTGGCGAGCTGCTGACGAGCGGCGTCGTCGTAGGTGGGCCTGCTCACCTGGCGGAAGATGCCCATCACCATGTGGTCGAGGTTCTGCTCGGACAGCCGCGACAGCGCGAACGCATACGCCGGATCCTCGAGTTGGGCGTCATGGATGACGATCTCATCGGCCGACACGTCGGCGGTCTTGGCGACCTCGAGCCCGAATCCGGATTTGACCACGCAGTACTCGCCGTCGGCGCCGAATGTGATCGGCTCGCCGTGGCTGAGGTTGATCAGTCGCTCCTCGGCACCTTCCTTGCGGAGTGCGTCGAACGAACCGTCGTTGAAGATCGGGCAGTCCTGCATGATCTCCACGAGTGCGGCGCCGCGATGCGCGGCGGCTCCGCGCAACACCTCGCTCAAACCCTTGCGGTCGGAGTCCAGAGCGCGGCCGACGAAGGTCGCTTCGGAGCCCAGGGCCAACGACACCGGATTGAACGGGTAGTCCAGCGATCCCATCGGGGTGGACTTGGTGACCTTGCCGACCTCGGACGTGGGTGAATACTGCCCCTTGGTCAGGCCGTAGATCCGGTTGTTGAACAGCAGGATCGTCAGGTTGATGTTGCGTCGCAGCGCGTGGATCAGGTGGTTGCCGCCGATCGACAGGGCGTCGCCGTCACCGGTGACCACCCACACGGACAGGTCCTCACGCGCCAGCGCGAGGCCGGTCGCGATGGTCGGCGCGCGACCGTGAATGGAGTGGAAGCCGTAGGTCTCCAGGTAGTACGGGAACCGGCTCGAGCAGCCGATGCCGCTGACGAAGGCGATGTTCTCGCGACGCAGCCCCAACTCCGGCAGGAAGTTGCGGATGGTGTTGAGGATGACGTAGTCACCGCACCCCGGGCACCAACGGACCTCCTGGTCGCTGGTGAAGTCCTTCGACTTCTGCGGCTGGTCCGTCGTCGGAACCAGGCTGGTCTTGGTCAGCCCAGCCGGGCTCAGACCCAGATCGCTTCCTATCAGGTCAGTCATGCGCTCGCTCCCACAGCATTGTCGTCGATGGTGGCCGCGGCCAACCGGGCGAACTTGGCCTTCTCGAGTTCCTTCTCGCCCAGTGTTCCGTCCAGCGCGGAATCGATGATGCTCTCCACTTCGTCGGCCAGGAACGCCATGCCCTCCACCTTGGTCACCGACTGGATGTCCACGAGGAACTTCCCGCGCAGCAACAGAGCCAGCTGGCCGAGGTTCATCTCCGGCAGGACCACCGTGGAGTACTGCTTGAGTATCTCACCGAGATTAGCCGGGAACGGATTGAGATTGCGCAGCTGCGCGTGGGCGACATTGATGCCCTTGCGGCGCGCCCGCCGGCAGGCCTCGCCGATGGGGCCGTAACTGCTTCCCCAGCCGATCAGCAAAAGATCGGCCTCACCGCTGGGGTCGTCGACCTCGAGGTCGGGCACCGCGATGCCGGCCACCTTCTCCTGGCGCAAGCGGACCATCAGGTCGTGGTTCTTGGGCTCGTAGGAGATGTTGCCCGAGCCGTTGGCGGCTTCGAGCCCACCGATGCGGTGCTCGAGACCCGGGGTGCCCGGGATTGCGAACTGGCGGGCCAGGGTCTCGGGGTCGCGGGCATACGGCGCGAACGGTTCGCCGGACTTGGCGAAGGTGTGATTGATCGCCGGATAAGAGCTCACGTCGGGGATCTGCCACGGCTCGGAGCCGTTGGCGATGGCGCCGTCGGACAGGATGACCACCGGCGTGTGGTACTTGATCGCAATACGCGCGGCCTCGACGGCGACGTCGAAGCAGTCCGAGGGCGATCGTGGGGCAATCACCGCAACCGGAGATTCGCCGTTGCGTCCGAACAACACCTGCAGCAGGTCGGCCTGCTCGGTCTTGGTGGGCAGACCGGTCGACGGCCCGCCGCGCTGAACGTCGATGACGATGAGCGGCAACTCGGTCATCACGGCGAGACCGATCGCCTCCGACTTCAGCGAGATGCCGGGCCCCGATGTACTGGTGATGCCCAGCGAGCCGCCGTAGGACGCGCCGATCGCTGCGCCGATGCCGGCGATCTCGTCTTCGGCCTGGAAGGTCAACACGTTGAAGTGCTTGTACTTGGACAGCTCGTGGAGGATGTCCGATGCCGGCGTGATCGGGTAGGTGCCGAGGACCAGCTGGATGTCACCGAGATGCCCCGCGGCCACCAGTCCGTAGGACAGAGCGGTGTTACCGGAGATCTGCCGGTATTCACCGGTCTTGAGCTTCGCCGGCGCCACCTCGTAGGTGGTGGCGAACGCCTCGGTGGTCTCGCCGTAGTTCCACCCGGCCTTCAGCGCGAGCACGTTCGCCTCGGCGACATCGGGCTTGCGGGCGAACTTCTCCCGGATGAACACTTCGCTGTGCTCGAGCTCGCGGCCGTACATCCACGACAGCAGGCCCAGCGCGAACATGTTCTTGGCGCGCTGACCGTCTTTCTTGGTCGCGCCGATCGCTTCGACCGCACCGAGGGTCAGCGTCGTCATCGCGACCGCCTGTACGACGTAGTCGGAAAGCTCGTCGCCCTCCAGCGGGTTGGCCTCGTAGCCGACCTTCGCGAGGTTGCGCTTGGTGAATTCGTCGGAGTTGGCGATGATCAGGCCGCCGGGGGGCAGATCGGAGACGTTGGCCTTGAGCGCGGCGGGGTTCATTGCCACGAGAACGTCGGGCCGGTCGCCCGCGGTCAGGATGTCAAAATCGGCGATCTGGATCTGGAAGGACGAGACGCCAGGCAGCGTGCCCTGTGGCGCCCGGATCTCGGCGGGGTAATTCGGTTGCGTGGCAAGGTCATTGCCGAAAAGCGCGGCTTCGGTGGTGAACCGGTCACCCGTGAGCTGCATGCCGTCGCCGGAGTCACCGGCGAATCGGATGACAACCTTTTCGAGCTTCTGCCGCGGGGCGGATTCCGTCGCGGCGCTGTCGCCGTTGACTGTGCCGTTTTGACCCACGACCCTGCCTTTCAGATCTAGTCACGCCGCGCCGTTTCCGCTCGCAGTTCGGGGCTGCGAGAGCACGGCGCGCCATCGAACCGAGTTCCACCCAATGTTTCTGTCACTGGGAGTACCGATTATTGCACTTCTCTTAGGCTGACCTGACCGGGACGCTGCGGTTACCAGCAGGTAAAGAATGACCAAAAGGCAAGTTCAGGCGCGCGCAGCGCGGCTGCGTGCGACAAATTTGTGGTTTTCGTCACGTTTTGGAGAATGTCATTCTCTAAGACTCGGGTTACTCGTCAGTAGCTCTCAGCTAGCACCCGACGAGACCGCTGCTACCTCCCCGGAGCCAGGTCCGACAGCGGCTCCGGTCGGACCTGGCGTCGCTTCTCGAGTTCTCCGGCGACGAGCTCACTCGCCAGTTCGGCCGCCTGCCGTGGATCGGCGCCTGCCGCGCGTCCGGCCACGTAACAGGCCGTGAACATGTCGCCGGCACCGGTGGTCTGCACATCGAGCACGCGCCACGCGGCGGGGACGCGGGTGATGCCGGCCTCGGTGTAGATGTGGCAGCCCTCCGAGCCGTAGGTCACCACGATCTCCGGCACGCCGAGTCGCTCGGCCACTGCCGCGTCGAAGGGTCCGTCCGCGACGACGACCGCTTCGTCCTCCGCCAGCTTCAGCACATCGAGGTGGGTCAACAGGTCGGCCGGGAAGTGACGGTCCTCGACCAGTGGTCCCAGTCGATCGGCTCGAACCAGCCCCTGCCCGTCGTAGGCGATGTGGTGGCCGCGGGCGGACAGGTGGGCCAGCGTCTCCGCCGGGAAGTCGGTGCGCAGCAGCGGCGCCAGATGCACCCAGGTGGTCTGCGGATCGGCGGCCTCGACGTCGGCCGCACCCCAGGAGGGGCCGATCGCGTCCACTGACATGTGGCGATGGTCGACGTCGTCGTAGTCCAGGCGAAACGCACTCGTGGCGTTCGAGGGCAGAACACGGACGATGTCACCGAAGCGTTCGAGCAGCGGATCGAACAGTGCGTGGTCCTGCTCGGCGCCCATGGCCACGATCCGACCGGCACCTCCGGACGCTTCCAGCGCCACGCCGGCGAACGACGCGCAGCCGCCAGGGCTCCTGGGCGCACCGTTGATCACATCGATGGCCAGGTTGCCCAGCACGGTCACACCCTCGACGAACACTTGTGGCACCGATCGTTTCCTGGTCTACGTCGGCGCGTTTTCGACACCGTTGGGGCGAAATGGTATCCGGCATCGCCGGGTTTCGACGATTCACCGCTCAGACGGGCACGTTGAAAGGGGTGACGACCTGGATGGGAGCCGGCCGGGCGGGCTCCACCGGAAGCGCGCCGCGCTCCTGGAGGATCAGCCGCAACGCGAGCCGGGCGTCGGCACGAAGATCGTTGTGCAGCACCACCGAGATGCGCCCCTCCCGGAGCAGCCGCCGGTTGTCGGCGTCGAGGTCGTGGGCGACGAAGACTCTGCACGCACGACCCAGTTTCTCGAACGCGGCGACGGTGGCCACGTTCCCGCCGCCGACGGAGTAGACCGCCTCCACCGCGGGGTGGCGCTCCAGGGCGTCGAGCACCAGGCGCTCGTTGGTCGCGTCGAGCCCGTCGCTGCCACTGACCTCGACGACGGCGCGGCCCGAACTGCGCAGCGCCGACCGGAAACCGACCTCGCGCTCGCCCTCACCACGGAACACCGTGCGGCTGAGGGTGATCAGCACGTCCGACGGTGCCCGCCCCAGCCACTGGTCCACCAGATAGGCAGCCGTCACGCCGGCGCCGTGGTTGTCGATGCCGACATAGCCGCAGCGCGAGCTTGTCGGCACGTCGGTCGCGTACGTCACCACCGGGACGCCGGATTCGGTGAGGCGGTCGACCGCCTCCGCCACCTCGGGCTGGTCCTGCGCCTTGAGCACCACCCCGTGGCTGCCCCGGATCCGGCTCAGTGCCTCGACCATCTGTTCCGTGGAGCCGGACTCCCACAGATGGAATCGGGCCCGCAGCATCGCCGGGGCGAAGGCGGGCAGTTCGGCTTCGACCGCGGCGCGGAACGCGTCGGAGAACCGCTGCGGGGTCTGCATGACGATGTCGATGAGGTAGCGACGCCCGTTCAAGCGCAGTTGGGCGCGCTGTTTGTCCAGGTCGGCGATCGCCTGATTCACCTCGGCGACAGTGTTCTCCCGCACCCCGGGCCGGTGGTGCAGCACCCGGTCGACGGTCGCTTCGCTCAGACCCGCCTGCTGGGCGATCTCACGAACCTTGTAGCGGTGCGACATGCCGACGTCCTGAGGTGTTTTTGATGGATACATGCGGTTGATTGCGGCCTCGATCACAGCAAGACTAACTGCCATGGCCGCACCTGTGCACACCGCGTCGTCGCCGTGGATCGGCGAGTCCGACTGTGATCTCGACCAGTTCCGCGCCCAAGTGGAACGCGATACCGACGTCGCCGACTACCCCCTCGCCGAGGGGGTTCGCAGCAACGTTCTTGTCTACTCCGCGCAGTCCGCGGCCCGTGCGGACCGGCGCACGCTGCAGTCCGAACTGATCCACGCGCTCGCCGAAGGTCCCGGTGTGGTCGTCCTCACCGAAGCGTTCGACCCTGACGTCGTCGACCGTGCCAGCGCAGCGTTCTTCGCGATCATCGAGGCGCAACGCGCAGCCGGGTCGGCGGCCGGTGATCACTTCGGCACGCCCGGCGCCAACGACCGGATCTGGAACGCCGCCCAGAAACTGGCTCTGCACGACCCGCAGGTGTTCGCCGACTACTACGCCAACGACACGCTCGCCGTGGTCTGCCAGGCCTGGCTCGGCCCGCGCTACCAGGTGACCTCACAGGTCAACGTCGTCAATCCCGGTGGCAAAGCACAGGTTCCGCATCGCGACTATCACCTCGGCTTCGTCCCCGACGAGCATCTCGCCTCCTACCCCGCGCATCTTCACCGGACATCGCCGGTGCTGACGCTTCAAGGTGCCGTGGCCCACTGCGACATGCCGACCGAGACCGGCCCGACGATGCTGCTGCCCCACTCCCAGCGTTTCGCCGGCGGCTACGTCGCCTTCAACCGTCCCGAGTTCGTCGACTACTTCGCCGACCACCACGTCCAGTTGCCGTTGAGCAAGGGTGACGCGGTGTTCTTCAACCCGGCGCTCTATCACGGTGCGGGTTCCAACGTCTCCGCCGACATCCGCCGTATCGCGAACCTGATGCAGATCTCGTCGCCGTTCGGGCGGGCGATGGAGGCGCTGGACCGCACGGCGATGGTCCGGGCCGTCTACCCGGCGCTGCGCGCCATGGCGGCGGCCGGCAGGCCGCGCCGTGACCTGGAGAACGTGGTGGTCGCCACCGCCGAGGGGTACGCATTCCCCACCAACCTGGACAGCGATCAGCCGATCGGCAGCCTGGTACCGCCCAGTCAGGTCGACATCGTGCTCGACGCACTGGCCAACGGCCTCACCGCTGAAGACCTCGACATCGCACTTCGCGATCAGAACGAACGGAGAAACCCATGACCACTCTCGGCCTCATCGGGCTCGGGCGGATCGGTGCCTTCCACACCGAGACCCTGAGCAACATGCCGGAACTGTCCGGCCTGGTGATCACCGACGAACGCACCGACATCGTCGAGGAGGTGGCGGCGAAATACGGTGCCACACCTGTGGACTCGGTGGAGAAGCTGCTGTCCTCGGGCGTCGACGGGGTGGTGGTCGCGGCGGCGACCCCGGCGCACGCCGAGCTGACGCTGGCCGCTGTCGAGCGTGGCCTGCCCACGTTCTGCGAGAAGCCGATCGCTGCGAGCGCCGCCGAGAGCGCGAGGGTCGCCGAGGCCATCGCCCGTTCGGGCGTCCCGGTTCAGGTCGGCTATCAGCGCCGGTTCGACGCGGCGTTCACCGCCGTCAAGCGCGCCGTCGACGACGGCTCGCTGGGTGCGCTGCACACCGTCCGCAGCACCACGATGGACCCCGCTCCCCCACCGATGGACTACATCAAGGGCTCCGGAGGCATCTTCCGCGACTGCGCCGTTCACGATTTCGACGCATTGTGCTGGGTCACCGGACAGAAGGCCGTCGAGGTGTACGCCACCGGCAGTGTGCAGGGCGATCCGTTGTTCACCGAGTACGGCGATGTCGACACCGCAGCCATCGTGGTGCGCTTCGACGGCGGTGCGCTCGGGGTCGTGTCCGCCGCGCGCTACAACGGCCGCGGGTACGACTGCCGCCTGGAGGCGCACGGGTTCGACGACACCGTCGTGGCCGGCTGGGATCAGGGCGTTCCGGTGCGCAACGGCGACCCGGCGAACGACTTTCCCACCGGCACGCCCCACCACTTCTTCATGGACCGGTTCACCGAGGCGTTCCGCACCGAGCTGCGATCATTCGTGAAAGTGGTTGAGGGCGGACCGATTCAAGGCGCCACCGTCGCCGATGCGGTCCAGGTCGCATGGATTGCGGAGGCTGCCACGGAATCATTGCGCCGGGGTGTCCCGGTGCGCATCGAGGAGGTAAAAAAGTGAAGTTCGCAGGTGCACCGATCTCGTGGGGCGTGTGCGAGGTGCCGGGCTGGGGCCATCAGTTGCCGCCGGAACTGGTACTCGCCGAGATGCGCGACGTCAGCCTGTCCGCCACCGAAACCGGCCCGCAGGGATTCCTGCCGTCGGAGCCCGAAGAGATGACCGCACTGCTGGAGTCCTACGGGTTGAGCTGCGTCGGATCGTTCGTGCCGACGGTCCTGCACGACGCCGCGCACGATCCGGCCACCGACATCGCAGGGCCACTGGACGCACTGGTGGCGTGCCGCGCCGACGTCCTGGTACTCGCCGCAGCGACCGGTTCGGACGGATACGACTCACGCCCGACGCTCGACGACGCCCAGTGGTCGACCCTGCTGGGTAACCTGGACCGGCTCTCCGAGATCGCCGCCGAGCGCGGCATTCTCGCTGTGCTGCACCCACATGTCGGCACGATGGTGGAGAACCACACCGAGGTGAAGCGGGTGCTGGACGGCTCGTCGATCCAACTGTGCCTGGACACCGGGCATCTGCTGATCGGCGGAACCGACCCGGTCCAGTTGGCGCGAGATGTGCCGAGCAGGATCGCCCACGCCCACCTCAAGGATGTCGACGCCGCGATGGCCGCGCGGGTGCAGGCCGGCGAGATGACGTACACCGAAGCCGTTCGGGCGGGCATCTACACACCGCTGGGCAGCGGTGATGTGGACATCGCCGGCCTGGTGACGGCATTGCGCACCAACGGCTACGACGGCTGGTTCGTCATGGAACAGGACACCATCCTCGACGGTGCACCCACAGACGAGGGTCCCATCCGCGATGTCCGCGCCAGTGTGGCGTTCCTGCAGGACGTGTGCCGCACGGTAGGAGTGTGAGCGAGCGCCTGCGGATCGGGGTGCTCGGCGCGTCCCGCATCGCGGAGTCCGCGATCGTCGTCCCCGCCCGGGAGCTGGGCCACCGACTGGTTGCGGTGGCGGCACGTGACCCGAAGCGCGCCACCGCGTTCGCCGAGAAGTACGGCGTGGAACGAGTGCTCTCGTCCTATCAGGACGTGGTGAGCGACCCGGAAGTCGACGTCGTCTACAACCCGTTGGCCAACTCGCTGCACGCGCCCTGGAACCTGGCAGCGGTGGCGGCGGGCAAGCCGGTGTTGACCGAGAAGCCGTTCGCCCGTGACCGCGACGAGGCGCAGCGCGTCGCAGACGCGGCCGATTCCGCCGGTGTAACGGTGATGGAGGGATTTCACTATCTCTTCCATCCCGTCAACCGTCGTGTTCTCGAGTTGGCCGGCGACGGCACCTTGGGCGAGCTCAGGCGCATCGAAGTCCGGATGGGTATGCCCGCACCACAACCCGACGATCCGCGGTGGTCACTGGAGCTTGCCGGCGGCGCCCTGATGGATCTCGGATGTTACGGACTGCATCTCCTGCGCCGGTTCGGGACGCCGACCATCGTGCGGGCGACAGCAGGGCACCGCGACCCAGCTGATGTCGATGTCGATGCCTGGTGCGACGTCGAGGTCGAGTTCGACTCCGGCGTGACGGGGTTGTCCACCAACTCGATGGTCGCCGGCGAGCACTCCTTCACCCTGAAGGTCATCGGCACCCGCGGAGATGCGTTGGCGCACAACTTCATCAAACCGGCGGAGGACGACAGGATCACCATCCGCACGGACGCCGGAACGGCGGTCGAACACCTCGGTCGACGCGCGAGCTACACCTATCAGCTCGAAGCGTTCGCCGCCCATGTCCTGCACGGCGCACCGCTGCCGCTGACCAATGCCGATGCGGTCGCGAACATGGCCCTCATCGACGATGCCTACCGCGCAGCGGGAATGAGTCCGCGCTAACTCTTGGCCGGGACACTGGCCAGTCGCACATAGGCCGACGCGGCCTCCGCCCGGTTGGTGGCGTTCAGCTTCCGTAGGACTCGCTTGACATGGGATTTCACCGTGCCCGCGGAGATCACGAGTTCGTCGGCGATCTGTTGATTGGTGCGGCCGGCGGCCATCAGCCGGAGCACTTCGACCTCGCGGCGCGTCAGAATCGACAGCACGCGGGTCTGGACCTCCGCCAGGGACTGAGCGGCCGGACTGCGCTCGACCGGCTCGATCTTGCGTAGATCCAGATCGGCGTCCTGCAGCGCACGCACGGCTTCATCGGCGAAGTTCAACGCGCGCCGGACCTCGGCGTGCTGGCGGCGGGTCCTCTCCAGCAGGACCGTGCGCTCGTAGGCGTAGCCGAAGCCTTCTGCGAACGCCCACACCGTGTCCCGGTCGATCTCGTCGACCAGGCGGCCCGAGTAGAGGCGGTCGGCGTGCAGGAACCCGATCACCTTTCCCGTCGGCATCACGGGGGCGGCCACATAGGAGTGCGTCATCGAGAAGTCGACGATGGGACGGTTCACGCGCGGGTCGTTGCGGGCATCACGCACGATCGCGGGGGCGTGCCGGCGGATCATCTCCGTCTCGAGCAGCATGTGGTTCAGCGGCGGCGCCACCGACTGCGCGAAAGCCACCATCTTCTCCGCACCGTCACTGTCCTCTCCGAAGTACGCCGACTCCATCATCATCCGGCCTTCGTGCACGCGGAACAGCACGGCGCGGTCGAAGCCGCACGACTCGACCAGTTCGCGCGGCGCGCGGTCGACGATCGTCGCCACGTCGTCGACGACCCGCAGCTTGCTGAGCGCCTCCTGAACCTGCAGGAGCGCGAACGTGCGCCGGCGGGCACCGTCCTCGATCAGTTCGCGCTCCAGCGAGGCCAGGTCGAGCACCGCCTCGAGCGCGTTGAGCGCGTGCTCGTCGCCCAGTTCCTCGAGCGCATTACGCACCACGGTCGCCTTCGCGTCGACCGCCTCTGCCACCACCGTGCGCGGATCGTCGATCGGGCCGACGTCCGAGCTCTCGAACGTCTCGCGGTAGCGGCGGGCCGCGTGGGATTCGGTCACTTCGCGCGATGCCCAACCGGGGTGATCCCCCTCGGCCAGATCGGCTATGGAGGGAGTCTCGGAGATGGCGTTCACCCCATCGACTGTCCTCCGACCGGCGTGCGGTTGCGGTGGGTTTGGGCGACAAGATCACAATTGGCCTCGTACGGGGGCATGAGTCCTCTCCTACGGGGGATCGTTTTGCCGCCTGTGCTGACAGAGGCTGAAGACCATGTCATCCACCACTGTCTTGGCTCTGGATCTGCTGACCACCGCGCAGGGCATCGCCAACCCGTACCCGCTGTACGAGCAACTGCGGCCGCTGTCACCTGTGGCGGGCTATCGCGATTGGCCGCCGGGAACGGTGCCCGGCGCCGATGAGGCCGTCACCGCGTGGGCGCTGTTCCGATACGACCAGATCTTCGAGGCCGCCCGGGACACCGCGACGTTCTCCTCACGCGATCCGCTTCAGGAGGCCTCCTCGGCGCCGAGCCTCATGCTCGTCAACACCGACCCGCCGAAACACGAGGTGGAGCGGAAGCTGGTGAGCCAGGCGTTCTCGCCGCGACGGGTCAAGCGGCTCGAGGGCTGGCTCGGCGAGTTGGTACCCCGGCTACTCGACGAACTGGGTGACGGTGACGTCGAGGTGATGGAGTTCGCCGCCGAGATACCCACCCGCGCGATGGTGCGTCTGCTCGGACTGCCCGACGGTGACCACGTGCGGTTCAAGCAGTGGGCGAACGCATTCATGCTCTCGTCGTCGCTGACACCGGAAGAACGCATGGCCAGCAACGAGGAAATGGTGATGACGTTCGCGACCCGGCTTGCCGAGCACACCGCCCAGTTGGCCGAACGCCCGCCGACCGGCGGCGTCGACGATGCCCAGGATCTCATTTCGGCGCTGCTGCGCGCGGAGATCGACGGCCAGCGTCTCACCCCCGAGGAAATCGTCCGGTTCTGCGTCACGCTGGTGGTCGCGGGCAGCGAGACCACGACGTTCCTGATCGGCAACCTGCTGCAGGCGATGGCCCGCCAACCTGAGATCACCGCGCGGTTGCGCGCCGACCGAACGTTGGTGAACGTGTTCGTCGAGGAAGCGATGCGGGTGGACGGCCCGCCGCAGCGGCTGTTTCGCATCGCCACCCGCGACGTCGAGGTCGGCGGCAAGTTGATCCGCAAGGGCGAGTGGGTGGCGCTGTTCTTCGGTTCCGCCAATCGTGACCCCCAGGTGTTCGCCGACCCCGATGTGCTCGACATCGACCGGCCCAACATCCGCCAGCAGCTGTCGATGGGGCACGGCCTGCACTTCTGCCTCGGCGCCTCCCTCGCGCGCCTGGAAGTCGTGGCCGTGGTCAACGCGGTCCTCGACCGGTATCAGACGATCACGCTGACCGACGATCCCGGCACCAAGCAGACGGCCAGCCTGCTGACCCACGCGTTCGTCCGTCTCCCCCTGCACCTGTCATGACCGCGTCGGTCACTGAGTCGCGCAATATCGAAGCGACGAAGGCGATTTACGCCGCGGTGCCGGCCGGTGATCTTCAGGCCGCGCTCGATCTGATGGACCCCGACGTGCGCATCACCTATTACGGCGTCGACGCGATCCCCTACGCGGGTGACTACCGCGGCATCAACGAAGCCGTGGCGTTCTTCACGAAGGTGGGTGAAACGATCGCCATCACCGAGATGGAGGCGTGGAAGTTCATCGCCCAGGGTGACGACCTGGCGGCCTGGGGCCGCCAGCGGTTCCGCCGACTCGCCACGGGTTTCGAATGGGAATCGGAGTTCGCACACATCATCACGCTGCGCGACGGTCGCTGGCTGCACTTCCGGGACTTCATGAACTCCGCGCTCACGCTGCAGGCGTTCACCCGTTGAGGATCGTCGGCGATCGAGAGATCTGCATGGCCGCAGGCGTTTGTGTGATGACCGCCGATGTGGTCTTCGATCAGGACGAGGACGGCATCGTGGTGCTCCTCGCCGAGCAGGTGCCGCATCAGAGTGAGAACATCGCCCGCAATGCGGTGCGGATGTGCCCGTCCGGTGCGCTTTCGATAGTCGCTGACTGATCAGCTCCCCGGCGGCAGCAGCATCGTCTGCCATGTCTGGTTCCCTGCAGTGCCGGGGACCAGGTCCGCCTGGATGTAGGGGCGACCGTCGGGCCCGATGTAACCGCCGGTCGCCGGGTCGTACGCGGCGGCAGGCAGCGCAGGCCCCGGCCCGGTTC
>NZ_JBAUJR010000215.1:0-1584 GCF_049683935.1 Mycobacterium sp.
GATCGGCACCGGAGAGCGCCCGGACGGCCAGGCGACGACGCAGCACGGGCCACGCTGCGCACGTACTGAGATCCGCATGTATTGATTCAGCGAGCGCGTCGAGACGGTCGCGGGCACCCGCGCCGAGCTGGTGCTCGGCCGCAGCGCCGAGGGCATCGGTGAACATGTCGGCGGCTGCGGCCAGTCTGCGGGTCGGGTCGGCGGCCTGGCGGGCGGTGGTGGTGGCCGAGACCTGGCCGCCGTCGCGGGCCACGATCCGGGACAGGACGTCCACGGCGGTGTCGGGGTGGGTGGCCTTGGGGGCCAGGATGCGGTGCGGGTCGGTTTCGGCGGTCGAGAGGTACAGGTGGTTTTCGGCGCGGCCGCGGGTGAGGGCGACGTAGAGCTGTTGGCGGGTCAGGTGCTCAGCACCCACCACGTGGCAGCTGTGCCCGGCGGTGGCGCCCTGGGCGCCGTTGATGGTGGCGGCATAGCCGAGGGTGACGTGTTCGGTGACGTAATCGGCCGGCAGGGTGATCTCATGCCCGGTGCCGCGATGGCGAGTCCGGAGCGCTCCGTCGCGGGCGACATCGAGGATGTCGAAGGTGTAGCCGTTGCGGACGTAATCAGTGCCCGACAGGGGCAGCCAGCGGGCGTTGTGGCGGGTGCGGATGACGTCTCCGACGCTGGCGCGGAGTTGGTCGGCGAGCACGGTTTCCCGACCTGGCCGCCAGTTCGGGTCAGCCTCAACGTGGGCAGCAATTCGTGCGGTGCGGGCGCGGGCGTTGAGGTCGTCGACGATCGCGTTGGTGGGTCCTAGGAGCAGGCTGTCGCGCCCGGCGTTGCGGTCGGCCAGCCACGCCGAAAACGCGGTGTCCGCGGCGGTTTGTTCGGTGCCGACGTGGATGCGCCCGGAGTCGATGTAGAAGCCGATTCCGGCCGGATCTCCGCCGCGCAGCGCCAGCGACGCCGCGGCCTCGGCGCGGGAGTGAAACCGCACGACTTTCGAAAGCGTCAGCGCACCGGTCTCTGTGGCGATGTCGCGCAACACCCCGCCAGCCGAAATCGACGCCAACTGGCCGTCATCACCGACCAGACGCACACTCGCGCCCTTGCGCTGAGCGTCAGCGATCATCGCGTCCAGACCCGCGGTGGACGCCATGCCGGCCTCATCGACGATGATTAACGTGTCCGGTCCGATGTCTGTGAACCACTGCGGTGTTCCGAATGTCGCAGCGTTGTCCGGATCAGCGCAGTGGACGTACTTGTCGAGGGTGTCGGTGGTCGCGCCCAGATCCTCCCCGAGCACGATCGCCGCGGCCGCGGTCGGGGCCAAACCGAGGACATGTCCGCCCGAGCTGCGCCACGCATGCGCCAGCGCGGCCATGGCCGTGGTCTTGCCCGCCCCGGCGGGCGCCAGCGCCAATGCGACGCGGCGTCCGCCGGTGGCCATCTGCTCGACGAGCGCGGCCTGACCGAGGTTGAGTGGCTTGCCGCGGGCGGCCGAATCTGACAGCGCGAGATCGACCTCGGACGCCGTCGCCATACGACCGTCGCAGCGTGCGACAGCGGCCAGGATGCGCTGCTCTGCGGCGAGAACTTCGC
>NZ_JBAUJR010000216.1:0-19091 GCF_049683935.1 Mycobacterium sp.
GCCCGGTGCGCGGCTGCGACTTCTTCTTCGATACGTTACCGCCGCGTACGGGCCGCTTTGCCTTCATCGCTACTCTCCCCCAACTCGTTGCAGTGCGCGCAGCCGAACCGGGGCGCTTCGTGGATTACGTTCGATCTCGTCAGCCCCTGCGCGTTCCGCACCGCGGGTCAGCGCGGTGAATTCTGGCCCCAGACCGGGCAGTTCGACCGGCAGGCCCGGTGGCGTGCGGGATGCGGTCGCCGCGGCGAAGGCACCCTTGACGATCCGGTCCTCCAGCGACTGATAGGCCATTACGACGATCCGGCCGCCGGGACGCAACGCAGCCAGAGCAGCCGGCACCGCATCACGCAGCGAATCCAACTCGGCATTGACCGCGATGCGCAGTGCCTGGAATGTGCGTTTGGCCGGGTGCCCGCCGGTGCGGCGCGCGGGTGCCGGGATCGCCTGGTAGAGCAACTCGACCAGCTCACCGGTCGTCGAGAACGGCACATCGGCGCGGCGGCGGACGATGTAGCGCGCGATCCGGCTGGCGAAGCGCTCCTCACCGAACTCGCGGAGTAGCCGGGTCAGCGATTTCTCGTCGAAGCTGTTGAGGATCTCCGCCGCGGTCAGGTCCGCTTCTGAGTCCATCCGCATGTCCAACGGGGCGTCCGTCGAGTAGGAGAAGCCACGTTCGGGACGGTCGAGTTGCATCGACGACACCCCGAGATCGAGCAGAATCGCGTCGACCTGCCCTGCGGGAACGCCACTTTCGGCCAGCGCTTCTGCGATGCCGTCGTAGCGGGTGCGAACGAGTGTGACGCGGTCACCGAACGGAGCCAGACGCTCACCGGCGATCCGCAACGCGTCGGGGTCGCGGTCCAGGCCGATCAGGCGCAAGCCCTCGAACCGGGTGAGGAAACGCTGGGCGTGGCCACCGGCGCCGAGGGTGCCGTCAACGAGGATTGCCCCCGTCCCGTCGGGGTCGCGGTGGGTCAGCGCCGGGGCGAGCAGCTCGACGCACCGGTCGAGCAGCACCGGGACATGTGGCTCGTCATCCACCATTGCAGCACCCCGAGGGATTGTGGCGGCCCCTGCAGTGAGGTCCCTGCCCGAGTGCGCGGACCTGACGTCGGGGAAGTACGTCAGGGCCGGTTCGGGCAGAGGCCACACTGCACGGGCCTGCGGGCCAGTGGCCAGATCAAAGAATGTCGCCGAGTGCTTCATCGCTGGCCGCGGAGAAGTTCTCTTCGTGTAGCTCCTGGTAGTCGTTCCACGCCTGGGCGTCCCAGATCTCGAGGAAGCCGATCGACCCCGTCACCACACAGTCCTTGGTGAGGTTCGCGTAGCGGCGATGCTCCGCCGACAGCGTGATGCGTCCTTGAGCGTCCGGATACTGCTCGTCGGTGCTGGCCGCCAAGTTGCGAAGGTAGGCGCGGGCCTGCGGGTTGCCCCGTTTGGCCTTGGCCGAGATGTCGGCGACCATCTCCTCGAACTCCGCCCGCGGATGAACAGCCAGGCTGTGATCTTGGCTCTTGGTGACCATCAACCCTCCTGCCAGCGCTTCACGGAATTTGGCGGGCAATGTGAGTCGCCCTTTGTCATCGAGCTTTGGCGTGTAGGTGCCGAAGAACATCTCGCCACCTCGCTCGCGTCTCGCCCCACGGAACCCCGGTCGCTCCGTTGTCCGCCACTTTACCCCACAATCCCCCACTTTGCTCCAAATAATGGGTGGCGTTTCGTGTGCACCACCACCCGCCAGGCCCAATGCGCATGTAGGAGGAGGAGCTCCCACCCACGGAATGGCCTCACCGGCACACAAAATGCCAGTTCAGCACCAGCTGAACCGGCAGGACACGCCCCGTGGGGCGCAGTGGGGCAAAAAAGAGGGGCAGCCCTTGCGGACTGCCCCTGCTACCGGAAACCGGCTACTCGTCGAAACGCTTGCGGAAGCGATCTTCCATGCGGCTGGTGAACGAGCCGCCGCCACCCTTGGTGCGCTTCTGCCGCGGGGCCGCAGTGTCGGCGGGCGCTTCCCCTTTTCCACCGCCCCTGGGCCCGGTGATCGCGTACACCACCGCACCGAACATGACGATGAAGCCGATGACGGACAGGATGGGGAAACTGCCGATCATGGTGGCCTTGAACGCCACACCGGAGATCAGCATCGCCAGCCCCAGCACGAACAGGGCAGCGCCCTGTAGCCGTCGCCGGGTCGACGGTGCTCGCAGAGTTCCACCACGAACGCTGGACGCGAACTTGGGGTCCTCGGCGTAGAGCGCGCTCTCGATCTGGTCGAGCATGCGCTGCTCGTGTTCGGAGAGTGGCATTCGTCCCTCCCTCTTGCCGTGGGGCGTCACAGTCGTTCAAAGTCGGAGTGTGCCCGCGTGTACGTGCACTTAACAGTAATGATACGAGGTCAATCTGAGCGGGACCACCTTGTTCGACGCACGATTCTATGACGAACATCGCCAAGTGGATCGGGCGCCTCTCGTACTCGACGCCCACCCGACACTCCACACCCCGTTCCGACGGATAATGGGCGGCGGCCACAACGGACCACCGGGAGGAACAGATCCTTGGCGACGTCTCTGATCGAACTGTCGCCAAGCGATATGGCGCACCGGCTCAGCGATGCGCTGGCGGTGTACGTCGACGCCATGCGGTACCCGCGCGGAACCGAGGATCAGCGTGCGTCGATGTGGCTCGAGCACACCCGCCGCCGCGGCTGGAAAGCCGTCGCCGCGCTCGACTGCACGGACGGAAACGGCGAGACGTCGATGGCCACGGCCCCGCTGCTCGGCGTCGCCTACGGCTACTGCGGCGCCCCCGATCAGTGGTGGCAGCAGCAGGTGGTGGCCGGTCTCCGGCGCAGCGGTGCAGGTCAGGAACGTATCGCGGACCTGATGAACAACTATTTCGAACTGACCGAACTGCACATCCTCCCGAGCGCGCAGGGCCGCGGGCTGGGTGAAGCGCTGGCGCGGCGACTGCTCGGCGACCGCGGCGAACAGCACGTCCTGCTGTCCACCCCCGAGATCAACGGGGAGTCGAACCGGGCGTGGCGGCTGTACCGGCGCCTCGGCTTCACCGACATCATCCGCGGCTACCACTTCGCGGGCGATCCCCGGGCGTTCGCGATCCTGGGTCGATCCCTCCCGTTGTAGTTGAGCCGTCTGGCACGATGACCTGGTGCAGACCCGTCACCGCACCCGCAAGCGCCTCTTCGCACTGGTGTTGCTGCTGTTGGTGGTGGCGCCATCGCTGATCGGCTGCGTGCGGATCAGGACGTCGCTGACCGTCTCGACCGACGATCGGGTATCGGGTCAGATCGTCGCCGCGGCAATCCCCCGCGACGCCGACGACAAGGGTCCGCAGCTGCTCAACAGCCTGCCGTTCGCGCAGAAAGTCGCCGTCTCCGAGTACAGCCGCGACGACTACGTGGGCACCCAGGCGGTGTTCTCCGACCTCACCTTCGCCGAACTGCCCCAACTGGCGAGCATGAACCGGGACGCGGCCGGCGTCGACATCTCGTTGCGGCGCGCCGGCGACCTGGTCATCCTCGAAGGCCGCGCGGACCTGACCTCGCTCAGCGACCCCGAGGCCGACGTATCGCTGAGCGTCTCTTTTCCGGGTGAGGTGACCTCGACCAACGGCGATCAGATCTCCACCGAGATCGTCGAGTGGACACTCCGGCCGGGAGTGGTCAGCACCATGAACGCCCAGGCGCGCTACACCGATCCCAGCGCACGGTCGTTCGCCGGCGCAGCGATCTGGCTGGGGGTGGGATCGTTCCTGGTCGCAGGCATCATCGGCGCACTCGCCTACACGAGCCGGGATCGCTCGCCGCGACTCGGTGAAACGCAGGATCAGCCGCGGTAGTCGCGCAGGCTCTACTCTGAGACACTCGGGGGCCATGGTGGGACGGACGTTCGACGAAGTAGAAAGGGGCTCCCGCTGAGCGTGGATGCAGCGGCACCGTCGGCCGTCGAGCTGGCTGCGGCCGTCAACGAACAGCTGCGGGACTATCTCCGCGAGCGCCGCCGCGATGCCGCGTACATCGGAGCGGACTACGCGGTGCTGACCGAAGCCGTCGAAGAATTTGTCCTTCGCGGCGGAAAACGCCTTCGCCCGGCCTTCGCCTACTGGGGCTGGCGCGCGGTTGCGGGCACCGAGCCGGGCCCCGAGGTGCTCAAGCTGTTCTCGGCGCTCGAACTGCTTCACGCGTGTGCGCTCGTGCACGACGATGTCATCGACGCCTCCGCCACCAGGCGCGGGCTGCCGACCGTGCACCGGATCTTCAGCGAACGGCACCGCAGCAACAACTGGCAGGGCTCACCCGAGCAGTTCGGCCTGTCCTCGGCGATACTCCTGGGCGATCTGGCACTGGTCTGGGCCGACGACATCATCGCCTCGGCCACGATCGACGCCGACGCCCACCGACGGGTGCAACGAGTGTGGGCGGCCATCCGGACCGAGGTTCTCGGCGGGCAGTACCTCGACATCGTCGCCGAGTCCAGCGCCGCGGAGACGGTCGCATCGGCCCTGACCGTCAACATCTACAAGACAGCTTCCTACACGATCTCGCGGCCGCTGCAGCTCGGCGCCGCCGCCGCCGCCGACTGCCCGGAGATCCTCGAGGCCTTCCACGAACTGGGCACGGGCCTGGGAGTGGCGTTCCAGCTGCGCGACGACGTCCTGGGGGTGTTCGGGGACCCCGCTGTGACCGGCAAACCCTCCGGCGATGACCTGCGATCCGGTAAACGCACCGTGCTGCTGGCCGAGGCCATCGAGCTCGCCGAGAAGCACGACCCGGACGGGGCCGGGCTCCTTCGCACCTCGGTCGGCACCGATCTGACCGATGCACAGGTCAAGGACCTCTGCCAGGTGATCGAGTCGGTGGGCGCGCTCGCCGCGGTCGAGGGCAGGATCGACACGCTGACCCGCCGGGCGCTCGACATACTCGACGCCGCACCGGTCGATCTCCAGGCCAAGGCGGGACTTGCCGAACTCGCCAGATTGGCCGCGAACCGGACCGCCTAGGAGCATGACGACGCCAGCGCCGGCCCAGGTCCCGAGAATCGGCCTGTCAGAACGTTTTTCGCAACGCGTGCTATCGCAGTTCGCCCTGTTCAGGGACTTCACCCTGTCACCGGACGCCCGACCCGCCCTGGTGGGAGCGCTCGGCGCGACGCTGATCACCGTCGGCGGACTCGGTGCGGGCAGCACCCGTCTGCACGATCCGCTGCTCGAGTCGATGCACATGTCCTGGCTGCGGTTCGGACACGGACTCGTGCTGTCGTCGCTGTTGCTGTGGGGCGGCGTGGCGCTGATGCTGGTGGCCTGGCTGTGGTTGGGGCGGCGGGTGATCGACCGCACCGCCACCGAATACACGATGGTCGCCACCACCGGCTTCTGGCTGACCCCGCTGCTGCTGAGCGTTCCGGTGTTCAGCCGCGACACCTATTCGTATCTGGCTCAGGGCGCATTGCTGCGCGACGGGTTCGATCCGTACGTCGTCGGGCCGATCGACAATCCGAACTCGTTGCTGGACAACGTGAGTCCGATCTGGACGACAACCACCGCGCCATACGGACCGGCGTTCATCCTGATCGCGAAGTTCGTCACGATGCTGGTCGGCAACGACGTCGTCGCCGGGACGATGCTGCTGCGACTGTGCATGCTCCCCGGCCTGGCGCTGCTGATCTGGGCAGCCCCCAAGGTGGCCCGCCACGTCGGCGCGAACGGAGCGGCCGCGCTGTGGATCTGCGTGTTGAACCCGCTGGTGCTCATCCACCTGATGGGCGGCGTGCACAACGAGATGCTGATGGTCGGCTTGATGATGGCCGGCATCGCCCTGTGCTTCCGCGGCCACCCGGTATCGGGCATCGCCCTGATCGCGGTCGCGGTCGCGGTGAAAGCGACGGCCGGTCTGGCCCTTCCGTTCATGGTGTGGGTGTGGGCCCGAAGACTGCGGGATCGCCGAGGCCACTCATCGGTCAAGGCCTTCGCACTGGCCACGGCCGGATCGACACTGATCTTCGTCGCGGTGTTCGCGATCTTGTCCCTGGCGGCCGGCGTCGGCCTGGGCTGGCTCACCGCCCTCGCCGGATCGGTCAAGATCATCAACTGGCTCACGGTGCCCACCGCGACGGCGAACCTGATCAACGCAGTCGTCGGCCTGTTCGTACCGGTGAGCTTCTATGCGGTGCTCGAGACCACCCGCATCATCGGAATCCTCACCATCGCGATCTCAGCACCGTTGCTGTGGTGGCGGTTTCGGCGCACCGACCGGGACGCGCTGATGGGGATCGCGCTGCTGATGGGGGTGGTGGTGCTCTTCGTCCCCGCCGCACTGCCCTGGTACTACACCTGGCCGCTCGCGGTGGTCGCCGCACTCGCACAGTCGCGGCGGGCGATTGCGCTGATCGCCGCTCTGTCGACGTGGATCATGGTGATCTGGAACCCCGACGGGGCACACGGAATGTACTCGTGGGTGCGCGTGCTGATGGCTCTGGCGTGTGCCGCAGGAGCGTGGTACTGGCTCGCCAGAACTGACCCGACCGAGATGGACGTCAGTAGGCCATCGCCTGAGCGCGACGAACCACCTCACGGGCCTGATGCGAACGCAGCGCATCCACCGGGCGGGCATTAGCGTGCCGCTCGGTGGACCCGTCGCGGGTGATCGTCAGCGACGGATCCGGGGTGAAGAGCCACCGGACGATCTCGGTGTCCTCGTACCCACCGTCGTGGAGAACGACCAGTAGTCCGGGCAGGCTCTTGACCACCTGCCCGGACTCGTCGAAGAACACCTCGGGTATCACAACGGTGCCGGCCCGGCGAACCGCGAGAAGGTGTCGGTCTCGTAATTGCTGATGCACCTTCGTCACCGGAACACCGAGCAGACCCGCCACTGTGGGCAGGTCGTACACGGACTCGTCGGGGTCAAGGACGTCATCGGCAGTCGGAATGCTGCTCACCGCAGTGAGTCTAGTTCCACCGGACGGGTCCGACGGCCGATGGGACCACGGCTCGTAACATGTGTGCGATGGAGACCAGCCAGCACTCGGACCCGCTCACGGGTGCCGTGCTGGACGGCCGGTACCGGGTGGACACCTTGATCGCCACCGGCGGCATGTCCGGGGTGTACCGCGGACTGGATCTGCGATTGGACCGCCCGGTGGCACTGAAGATCATGGACTCCCGCTACGCCGGCGACCAACACTTCCTGACCCGCTTCCAGCGTGAAGCGCGGGCGGTGGCACGACTGAAGGATCCCGGGCTGGTCGCGGTGTACGACCAGGGCATCGATGGTCGGCATCCGTTTCTGGTGATGGAGCTGATCGAGGGAGGCACGCTGCGGGAGTTGCTCCTCGAACGCGGCCCGATGCCCCCGCATGCCGTGGCCGCGGTGCTGCGGCCGGTGCTCGGCGGCCTGGCCGTGGCGCACGAAGCGGGGCTGGTGCATCGGGACATCAAGCCCGAGAACGTTCTGATCAGTGATGCCGGCGAGGTCAAGATCGCCGACTTCGGACTGGTTCGCGCGGTCGCCGAAGCCAAGATCACCTCGACCAGTGTGATTCTGGGCACCGCGGCGTACCTCTCACCCGAACAGGTGAGCACCGGCGACACCGACTCGCGCGGCGACGTGTACTCGGTCGGAGTCCTGGTCTACGAGCTACTGACCGGCGTCACGCCGTTCACCGGTGACACGACGTTGGCGGTGGCATACCAGCGAATGGACCACGACGTCGCACCGCCGAGCTCCGTGATCGGCGGCGTGCCAAGGCAGTTCGACGAATTCGTGAGCCGTGCGACCGCGCGAGATCCGTCACAGCGGTTCGCCGACGCCGCCGAGATGCTCGACCAGCTCGAGGTGATCGCGCGGGAACTCGGGCTGCCGCATTTCCGGGTCCCGGCCCCGCGCAACTCCGCGGCGCACGACTCCGCGATGGCGCTCGTGGATTCCCACAGTTCCGCCGACACCACCGAACACCTCGGCAAGCCGCGCGACGCCGCACCCGTGACCCGCCAGACCCGGGCGTTCACCCGCGACGAGCTGCCGGTCGACGAGCTCGACCCCGATGACGAATACCAGCCCCCCGCAGAGCGATTCGCCGGCATCGAGCTGGCGGAGTTCGACTGGGCGCGGCAGCGGGCCAGACGGGCGCTGTTCTTCTGGGTGGTCGCGGTGATCACGGTGGCCGGCCTTGCCGCCGCGGGGGCGTGGACGGTCGGCACCAACTTGAGCGTGCTGCTGTAGCTCAGTCGCGCAGCATCTCCGCGACCAGGAACGCCAGCTCCAACGACTGCTGGGTGTTCAGCCGCGGATCGCAGGCCGTCTCGTAGCGGCCTGCCAGGTCGGTGTCCGAGATGTCCTGCGCGCCGCCGAGACATTCGGTGACGTTCTCGCCGGTGATCTCGACGTGGATGCCGCCGGGGTGGGTGCCCAGCGCGTGGTGCACCTCGAAGAACCCCTGGACTTCGTCGACGATGCGATCGAAGTGCCGGGTCTTGTATCCGGTGGAGGACTCATGGGTGTTGCCGTGCATCGGGTCGCACTGCCAGATGACCTGATGCCCGGAGGCCTGGACCTTCTCGATGATGGGCGGCAGCACGTCGCGCACCTTGCCGTTACCCATCCGGCTGACCAGCGTGAGCCGGCCGGGCACGTGGTGGGGGTCGAGTCGCTCCACGTACTCGACCGCCAGCTCCGGCGACGTCGTCGGGCCGATCTTCACCCCGATCGGGTTGGCGATCACCTCGGCGAACGCGACATGCGCGCCATCGAGTTGACGGGTGCGCTCACCGATCCACACGTAGTGCGCCGACAGGTCGTAGAGCTTCGGGCTGGGATCTTCTGCGTCCGCATCCGGAACGTCCATCCTCAGCATCGCGCGCTCGTAGTCGAGGACCAGCGCCTCGTGGCTGGCGTAGATCTCGGCGGTCTGCAGGTTCCGGTCGTCAACACCACACGCGCTCATGAAGCGCAGCCCGCGATCGATCTCCCCGGCCAGCGCCTCGTACCGAGCCCCCGCCGGCGACGTCCTGACGAACTCCCGGTTCCAGTCGTGGACCTTCTGCAGCGACGCCATCCCCGACGACGTCAGCGCCCGCACCAGGTTCATGGCGGCACTGGCGTTGGCGTAGGCGCGGACCAGACGGGACGCGTCGTGATCGCGCACCGACGCGTCGGGCGCGAAACCGTTGATCATGTCGCCGCGGTAGGACTTCAGGCCCAGCGCATCGATGTCGGCCGACCGCGGCTTGGCGTACTGGCCGGCGATCCGCGCCACCTTGACCACGGGCATGCTGGCGCCGTAGGTCAGCACCACCGCCATCTGCAGCAGCGTGCGGATGTTGGCGCGGATGTGGGGTTCGGTGTTGTCGACGAACGTCTCGGCGCAGTCGCCGCCCTGCAGCAGGAACGCCTTACCCTGCGCGACGTCGGCGAGCTGCGACTTGAGCCGCTCGATCTCCGACGGCACGGTGACAGGCGGAACGCTCTCCAGCACCGTCCGCATCGCCTTCGCCTGATCAGCGGGCCAACCCGGCTGCTGCAGAGCCGGCCGGGCAAGCGCCGCGTCCAGCCGTTGCCGCAGATCCTCGGGCAGCGGCGGAAGATCCGGCAGCTGGTCGATGGGTACGTCGACGGTCCAGTTCACCCGTCCATGGTAACGGCCACACGCGAGTGGTTTTCACCCGCGCAAGGGCGCCTCCCCCGTCGTCATCAGGCGGAATCGATGCAGGTTGTGCTTCGCGTCGACGAGGGCGTCGTGGGCATCGCGGGGCCGCGGGGGCATTCGGGGGCTTCCGCGCTCCTCCCAGAACTGACGCAACTCGCGAGTGAAGCGTGGTATCGCCGGCGGTAGATCGGTCATCGGACCCCACAGTTGACAGAGGACGACGTGGTCGTAGGCCCCCACCCACGCCCACAGCTCGATCGATTCGTCCCCGTCGATTCCGAAGAAGTCCTCGAGGTCGGCTCTGATCTGTCGGCGTGAGCGCCACAGCTGCGAGGCCGGCGACGGCAGTTTGGGCAGCACATGCTTACGCACCCAGCTGCCCGCCCGCTCGGGATTGAATTCTGTTGAGATCGCATAGTATTCACGGCCGTCCTCGGCGGCCACACCGATCGAGATCAACTCGATGGTGTAGCCGTTGTCGATGAACTCCGTGTCGTAGAAGTACCGCACAGTTATCTGACTTCCTGCGTGACGGGGTCGCGGTCGGGGGGCGCGGGGGCGGCGTGGATCTCCCGGTCGAGCTGTTCGTCGACCTTGGCATCGTCGGGGAACTTCGGCATCCCGGCGATGGCATCCTGCAGCCAGAGCTTCGCCTGGACGACCGGCCGACGCAGCCAGCGTTCACGCTCGAGCGCCCGGTGCATCTTGCGCGGACGATTCGTGTACCGCCAGCGCGCCCACGGTGCGTGGGGTCGCGACAGCCTGACCGCGCCCACCACCAGCAGTGGGGTGATGAACATGCCCACCAGGCCGGTCCACACCTTGCCCTTGAGCAGCACGATCACCGCGAGTCCCAACGTCAGCAACGCAGCGGCGACCACGATGGCGCGCGCCACGACGGACTGGTCACTGCGCCAGATGTCGACGTCGAAGAACGACAGCGGGCTGAAGCCCAGGATCAGCAGTCCGGCCACCGCGACAGCGACGAACACCGCATCCACCGATGTCCGCCCGTCCTCGGCCCAGTAGACGTCGGACAGATGCAGGATCAGTGCGAACTCATCCAGCACCAGCGCGGCACCGACGCCGAAAAAGATTGACGCTGCGGTGAACTCGGGCACTCCCCCGTCGACCGCCAGGGTCACCATGGTGACTCCGGAGACCAGCACCAACACCACGCCGATGACCACATGGTGGATGTGCATGCCCCCGGCGGCAGAGATGTTGCGCGGCTGCCACCACTTGCGGGGGGCGTCGCTGCCGGCCTGGCTGCGGATGTACCGCACGATCGTGCGGGTCACGAAGAAGGTCAGGATGAACGCGACCAGGCAGCACACCAGCGGCAGCCGCGAATGCGGGATCGACAAACCCACGTCCAGATCGAAGGTTGGGCGCACCGGAGAAAACTTACGCCGACCTGCGCGTGTCCACGCCGGGATACCCGCCGACTCGCCGGTGGGCACCGATAGTCTGGTCTGCGACATGAGGACTTGGCAGTCGCCCACAGGGGCTGGTTGGGGACCGACGCTCACCTGGCGGCTGTTTCAGCTGATGACCGCAGTGGCGTTGGCGTGGGCGGCGTGGCGACTGCTCGGGGACAACCCCTACCGGATCGATGTCGACGTGTACCGCATGGGCGGACAGGCCTGGCTCGATGGCCGGCCGCTCTACGCAGACGGAGCGATGTTCCAGACCCAGGGTGACCTCGAACTGCCGTTCACCTATCCCCCGCTGGCGGCGGCGCTGTTCTCGCCCTTCGCGTTGTTGACCCTCAACGGCGCGAGCGTAGCCATCACGGCGATCACACTGCTCCTGCTGCTGGTGTCCACGGTCATCCTGCTCACCCGCCTCGACGTGTGGCCCACCACCCGCATCACCGGCGAGTCGGCCCTGGTCAGGCGGTGTTGGCTGGCCGCGGCGATCGTCGCACCCGCGGTGATCTACCTGGAACCGATCCGCTCGAACTTCGACTTCGGTCAGATCAACGTGGTGCTGATGACTCTGGTCATCGCCGACTGCGTGCCGCGCAGAACGCCGTGGCCGAGGGGTTTGCTGCTCGGGGTCGCGATCGCGCTGAAGCTCACACCGGCGGTCTTCCTGCTGTACTTCGTGCTTCGCCGCGACACCAGGGCCCTGCTGGTCACCGGGGCGTCACTGATCGCCGCGACGCTGATCGGTGTCGCGCTCGCGTGGCGGGACTCGTGGGAGTACTGGACCTCGACCGTGCGCAACACCGACCGCATCGGCAACGCGACGCTGAACACCAACCAGAACATCACCGGCGCGCTGGCTCGACTCGGTCTGGGCGAAGGCGAGCGGTTCGTCTTGTGGACGGTGGCCTGCTTCGCAGTACTCGGCCTGACGGTCTGGGCCGCCCGCCGGGCGTTGCGGGCCGCCCAACCGGTGCTGGCCCTGATCTGCGTCGCGATGTTCGGGCTGGTGGTGTCGCCGGTGTCGTGGTCGCACCATTGGGTCTGGGCGCTGCCCGCAGTCCTGGTCACCGCGGTGCTGGCGATCCGGCTGCGTCACGTCGCGCTCGGGATCGTCGCCGCGGCCGGAATCGCCCTGATGGTGTGGAACCCGATCACCTTGCTGCCGGCACATCGCGAGACCGCGGCCGCACTGTGGCGCCAGCTCGCCGGGGGGTCCTATCTCTGGTGGGCGCTTGTGGTGATCATCGTGGCGGGAACCGTGTCCGCCAGGAGAGCCGGCCAGGACACCCCGACCGTTGATGTGTCGACGGCACCCGCTGAGAAGGCCACACACCCGCTGTGAAGGTCAGCCCGCGGCAGCTTCGGGGAGCCGCGTCGGCGGTTTCAGGGCTCCCTCAGCTTTTCCCTCTTTGACGTCCGCGGCGTAGAGGTCGACGTACTCCTGACCCGACATCTGCATCAGCTCGTACATGACCTCGTCGATCACCGCCCGTTCGATGAAGCGGTTTCCCGCCAGCCCCTCGAACCGGCTGAAGTCCATCGGCTTGCCGAACTTGACCTGGACCCGGCCGAACCGCCACATCTTGCTGCCGGGGGGATTGACGGCGTCGGTGCCGATCATCGCGACCGGGATGACCGGGACCTGCGACTGCAGGGCCAGCCGGGCGAGCCCGGTTTTTCCCTTGTAGAGCCTGCCGTCCGGCGAACGGGTGCCCTCGGGGTACATCCCCAGCACCTTGCCCTCACCGAGGATCCGTTCCGCGGTGGTCAGCGCGCCCTGGGCGGCGTCGGCGTCGGACCGGTCGATCGGCACCTGGCCGGCGGAGGTGTAGAACCACCGGGTCATCCGACCCTTGAGGCCGGTGCCGGTGAAGTACTCGGCCTTGGCCAGGTAGGTGATTCGCCGGTTCACCACCAGACACTTGTAGAAACTGTCGGCGACGGCCAGGTGGTTACTCGCCAGGATCACTGCCCCGGACGGCGGAACATTCTCCAGCCCTTCGACTTTCGGACGTCCGAGCAGACTCAGCAACGGCCCCATGAAGACGAATTTGAACAGCCAATACCACATGGACCCTCCGCATCACCTGACCGCGCTGCGGTCAGTCTGGCCAACCGCTGGCACGGTGCACTGGGACAACCTTACCCACGCCGTGTGTGTGGGACCACAGCTGCGCTCACTCCTCGACGATCACGGTGATGTGCTGATAACGCCCCGGGTCCGACGACGTGGTCGGCCGCGGCGGCGTCGGGTCGTCCGGCGACGGACCATCGGGCTCCGGCGGCGGCCTATCGGCGCCGTCGAGGTCGTCCAACATCGCCTTGACCAGCGCCAGCAGTCCGACGCTGTGCTCGGCGACCACGCTGAGCAGCGGATGCTGCTCACCGGAGATCAGCGCTGCCAGTGCGCACACCGGGCACCACACCTGCTCGCATTTGCCGGGCCCGCCGGCCTGCGCCCGGGCCGCGGCAAGGCGTATCGCGGGGTCGAGTCGGTCCAGGATCGACTGCGCGAGTTGCCGCAGTTCGGGAGCCACGCTCGAATGTCCTCGACCAGCGGCTCCGGCCTCGGAGTGGAACTCGCTCAAGCCGGCCACACCTCCGGGTTCGGACGAAAACGCACTGTCAGCTCGCTGCCGCGGAGCGCGGCATCGGAGACGATGCATCGCCGCAGCACCGACGCCAGCCGTACCCGGCGCCGCATCCCGCCGACGCCGATGATCAGGTCGTCGTCGACCCTACCCAACGACAACGCCGACGAATCCACCTGCGGCAACTCCACGCGCAATCGGTACACCGCGTCCAACCCGCTGCCCGACTCCCGATCGACGACGGGCCGCAACGGACCCGGCGGTGGTGCACCGTCGCGTCTGCGCGCACCGTCGAGCAGTTCGCCGAGCGCCTTGGCCCCGATGGGTTCGCCCGCCAGGTGGGGCACCATCACCAGTTGGACGTCGCCGATCACGCGGTCGAGATCGCCGAGTACCGCACGCTGCTCGGAGATCCGTTCCGAATACCAGTCGAACGCCGGGTGCTCGGGCAGGTTGCGGTACTCGAACGAATCGTCCTCGATCAACATCTGATTGACGATGAGCTCGCCGACCTGAATTCCCATCAGCGCCAGCGACCCCAGCGTGCGCACCGCCTCGGCGGCGACGACCCGCTCCGCCGTCATCACCAGGTGCGCGGTGACCAGTGATCCGTCGGTGAGCATGGCGCTCAGCCGGTCGGTGCCCGCGCCGATCCGCTCGAGCAGTCCGATCACCGCGACCGAGCGCGGATCGTCGGCGCCGGACAACCGGCGGTGTCGGGGCCAGGCCCGCTCCAGGTAGAGAGCGAATGTCGCCGGCAACGTCAGCATCCGCATCGCGTCAGCGGTTGATGCACAGTCGACCACCACGAGATCCCATTGCCCGGAGTCGGCGAGTTCGCCGACCTCGTGCAGGCCGAGCACTTCCTGCACACCGGGGAGCGCCGAAAGCTCCTCTGGCGCAATGTCTCCGATGTCGGACTCGGAGAATCTCTCTGACAGCGGGCCGGCGATCTCGCGCCACCGATCCGCCAGCAGCGCCAGCGTGTCGAGCGCAAGAGCGTCCAGATACCCTCCCCCCGACGCCGAGGTGTCGAGGTCGGCCAGCACACGGGTGGGCTCACGCCGACCCGTGGGAGTGACGGTGGCACCCAGGACGTCGCCCGTGGAGTGTGCCTGGTCGGTGGACACGATCAGGACCCGCAACCCGGCGCGCGCTGCGCGCACTGCCGTGGCCGTGGCCAGCGTCGACTTACCCACGCCGCCCTTGCCGACGAACAGGCTGATCCGGGACCGCCCGGGCGGCCGCGCCGCGTCCGCGGCCTGCCTGCTCTCAGTCAGACTCGGCTCGTTTCTTCAGGTCCTTCAGTGCGGTATCCGTCAGACGCCGTTCAGCCTTCCTCTTGAGAAGGCCGATCATCGGGATGACCAGGTCCACCGACAGTTCGTAGGTCACGTCAGTGCCAGATCCCTTGGGTTTCAGCCGATATGCACCGTCGAGAGACTTGAGTAGCGTGCTCGACACCAGCGACCACGTCACCGAGTTCCGGTCGGCGGGCCACTCGTAGGCCAGCACCATCGCATCCTTGAGCACCGACGCATCCAGCACCAACCGGGCCACCTTCGGATAGCCGGCCTCGTCGGCCTCGAGTACTTCGGCCTCCTTGTATTCGGCGACCCAGTCCGGGTACGAGCCGATGTCGGCGATGACGTCCATCACCGTCGAAGGATCGGCATCGATGTAGATGGTCTGCGCCGTCTTGTCCGCCACTTAGATCATTCCCTGCTCGGTCTGGTCACTGGCCAAAAATCTACTCTCCCCCGTTGGGTATGGCCCCCGTACTCGGGATTGAGAACCGAACCGGGGCCGCTGGGTCAGACCAGTCGCGACACTCCCACCGGA
This sequence comes from Mycobacterium sp., assembly GCF_049683935.1. Classification (GTDB taxonomy): domain Bacteria; phylum Actinomycetota; class Actinomycetes; order Mycobacteriales; family Mycobacteriaceae; genus Mycobacterium. The sequence goes on from NZ_JBAUJR010000216.1 coordinate 15,532, forward strand.
CGCCCGGCTTCCAACGTCCGTTTCACCTCGAACGCCATGTCCTTACCGGCCACCCGGCGCCGGTGGTTCATCGCGGCGAGGTTCATCTTCGCCAGTTGCCAGGCGGCGACCCCGGACGGTTCGGCGTGCAGGAAGTAGTGCAGGATCACCCCCTCGGGACCGGTGGACACCTTCTCCAGCCAGATCTCCATGGTCCCCGTCAGCGCCCCGGTCACCGTCCAGCGCTGCCCGACCTCGCCGCGGTCCTCGACCACCGTCAGGTGCAGATCCGGCCACCATCGCCGCCAGCTCGCCGGATTCGCGACAGCGTTTCCGACAGCGACCGCGTCAGCCGCGATGAAGGTCTCGTCGGCGATCTGGAAGCTGTTCATGACAGACAAGCTTCACATATGTCTGGGGCATCGGCCCCGGGGCGGCCGACACTGACGACTACGCTGGACACGGCTCACGTGTTTGTCGAGCCGCCTGAGAATCACGAGAGGGCCTCCACAGTGCGCGAGTTCACCGTCCCGGCATCATTCACCGTCAACGAGTACGACAGCATCGCCAGCTCTGTCTACTCCCACGAGCGTGACAACCCCGACCACGTGATCCTCCAGCGCCTGGTCGACGGCACCTGGGTGGATGTGACATGCAGTCAGGCCGCTGGCGAAATTCGTTCAGTGGCAAAGGGTTTGATCGCCGACGGGGTTCAGCCGGGTGATCGGGTCGCGATTCTGTCCGCGACGCGCTACGAATGGCCGATCCTGGACTTCGCCATCCTGTCGATCGGTGCCGTCACCGTGCCGATCTATGAGACCAGCTCGGCCGAGCAGGTTCAGTTCGTGCTGTCCGATTCCGGCGCGGTCGCAGCGTTCGCGGAGACCGACGACCACGCCGGCCGGATCGAGGCGCAGCGGGAGTCGCTGCCGCAGCTGCGCAAGGTCTACCGCATCGAGGGGTCGGGTGAGGCTGCCGTCGATGAGCTGACCGAGGCGGGCCGGACGGTCGACGCCGCAGCCGTCGAGGAACGGCTGGCGGGTACCAGGTCCAGCGACCCGGCCACCCTGATCTACACGTCCGGCACGACCGGGCGGCCCAAGGGCTGCCAGTTGACCCATTCCAATCTGCTCTACGAGATCCGCGGCGCCAAGGAGTGTTTCCCCGAGCACCTGGCCAAGGGCGAGAAGCTCCTTGTGTTCCTGCCTCTGGCGCACGTCCTCGCCCGTGCGCTGACCATCGGCGCGTTCGCCAACGGGGTGACCCTCGGATTCACCAGCGACATCAAGAACCTGGTGCCGATGCTGGCGGTGTTCAAGCCGACGTTGGTGGTGTCAGTGCCGCGGGTGTTCGAGAAGGTGTACAACACCGCCGAACTCAATGCCGAGAACGGCGGCAAGGGCAAGATCTTCGCCGCAGCGGCCGACACGGCGATCGAATGGAGCAAGGCTCAGGAGACCGGCGGGGCAGGGCTTGTTCTCAAGCTCAAGCACGCGGTGTTCGACAAGCTCGTCTACGGCAAGCTGCGAGCCGCACTCGGCGGCGAGTGCCACGCAGCGATCTCCGGCGGCGCTCCGCTGGGCGCCCGCCTGGGCCACTTCTATCGCGGTGTGGGGTTGAGCATCTACGAGGGCTACGGCCTGACGGAGACCAGCGCGGCGATCACGGTGAACCGGGTGGGCGACCTACGGGTCGGTTCGGTCGGCAAGTTGTTGCCCGGCAACAGCATGAAGCTGGGTGAGGACGGGGAGCTGCTGGTCAAGGGCGGAGTGGTGTTCAGCGGCTACTGGGGCAACGAGACGGAGACCGACGCGGTGTTCTCCGGCGACTGGTTCCATACCGGTGACCTGGGTGCGATCGACGACAACGGCTTCCTGACCATCGTCGGCCGCAAGAAGGAGATCATCGTGACCGCGGGCGGCAAGAACGTCGCACCCGCGCTGCTCGAGGATCGGCTGCGGGCCCATCCGCTGATCAGTCAGGCGATGGCGGTTGGCGACGCTCAGCCGTTCATCGCTGCGCTGATCACCATCGACCCGGAGGCCTTTCCCGGGTGGAAGGAACGCAACGGCAAGGACGGCGGCGCCACGGTCGCCGACCTGGCCACCGATCCCGATCTGCGCTCAGAGGTCGAGCTCGCTGTCAAGGAGGCCAATCAGGCCGTGTCCAAGGCCGAACAGATCCGCAAGTTCCGCATCCTGCCGGTCGATTTCACCGAAGACACCGGGGAGCTGACACCGACGCTGAAGGTCAAGCGCAAGATCGTCGCCGAGAAGTTCGCGGCCGACATCGATGCGCTGTACGCCAAGGAAGGCTAGAGCAGTCGGGCCAGCTTCTCGGCCTGCATGTGCCACTGCCAGTTCTCGACGACCCATCGACGACCTGCCGCACCCATCGAGGCCGCACGGCGCGGGTCGGCCAGCAGGTCACCGACCGCCGTGGTGATGGCACCGACGTCCCAGCCGTCCACGACCACGCCCGTCTCCCCGTCGAGCACCGTCTCCGGCGCACCGCCCGAACGCCCCGCCACCACGGGCACCCCGGAAGCCGACGCCTCCAGATAGACGATGCCGAGACCCTCGACGTCGAGGCCGGCGCCGCGGGTCCGGCACGGCATCGCGAACACATCCGCCATGGCGTGATGAGCGGGCAACTCGTCGCCCGGTACGCCGCCGGTGAACACCACGTGTTCGGCGACACCGAAGGTCTGGGCAAGGCGGTGCAGTGAGGTGCGGTACGGGCCACCACCAACGATCACCAGCGCGGTGCCGGGCACCCGTTCCCGGATCGCCGGCAGTGCCCGGATCAACATGTCCTGCCCCTTGCGCGGCACCAGTCGGGACAGGCACAGCACCACCGGGCGGCCGCCGAGTCGGTAGCGGGCCCGCAGTTCGGCCCGCGCGACCTCGTCAGGGGTGAACCGTTCGGTGTCCACTCCGGGCGGGACCCGCTCCAGTGCCGCCCGCGGGCCGAAGGCCGAGGCGAACCGGCGGCGGGTGTAGGAGCTGATGTAGGTCACCACGTCGGTGTCGTCACCGATGCGGCGCAGTACCGATCGGGCGAGCGGCAGCATCGACCACCCGACTTCGTGTCCGTGTGTGCTTGCGATGATGCGCTGCGCTCCCGCGGCGCGTGCCAGCGGACTCATCACTGCCAGGGGCGCGGCCGCACCGAACCACACCGTGTCCACGTTGCGTGTCGTGATGAGCCGGCGCATCCGCAGCGCCACGGTCGGCTCGGGCAGCATCAGGGTGCCGGGATGACGCACGACCTCGTATCCCGTCGCGGCGTCCCTGTCGTAGTCCTCGGCGCCCTTCCACTTCGGCGCGTACACGGTGAGGGTGTGTCCGCCGGACGCACCGGATCCGGTCAGGTGGGTCACGAGCGCTTCGAGGTAGGACTGGATGCCGCCCCGACGAGGGGGAAAGTCGTTGGTGACCAACAGGACCCGGCTCAACTGTTGCCCCACTGCCGCCAGCCTGAGAGCACCGTCGGCAGCTCGACGCCGAGTGCGTCACGGACGGCGGTCTCGATGTCGGGATGGCCGTGCCCACAGGCCGCGAGATACAACGCCCGCAGTC
>NZ_JBAUJR010000217.1:0-2984 GCF_049683935.1 Mycobacterium sp.
ACGCCCGCAGGGAGCCGACCACGTCGTCGACGGTGGGCACGGTAGTGGCGGCTGAGTCGGTCGTCGTGGTCGTGGTGGTGGTCACGTTGGTGGTCGGGGCGGCGTGCCCGGTCATCCGCACGATCTCCTCGGAAAGCGCCTCGGCGTGCGCTGCGCGCTCAGCGGCGACGTCGGTCAGTGCGTCGGCGGCCGATCCCCGGGTGGTCGCGACGGCGTCGGTGGCCAGGCGGCTGTCGGCGCGGGCGCGATCCAGCGCGGTCGTCAGGTCGTCGAGGTCAGGTGGGGGAGGCGCGGTGCCACATGCCACCGATGTCGCCGCCGTCGCCCCGACCATCACCAGCGTTGCAGCCCCGGCGAGTACGCGGCGGCGGCTGAGGGTCGGCGAAGGGCTCGGCACGCCCACATCCTGCCATTGCCGCCGCCGGCGTCGCGGAGGTGGAGATCGGTGTCGGACCCCCGCCCCGGACCGGTTTTCGTTATTTGGCTTGCCGACGCTGGCGTATCGTGGTGTGTCGGGTCCGGGACTTGCGCTCTGCGTGATGTCGCCGCGACCCGTGGTCCGGACAACTCAAGACGAGGAGCTCGCCGTGGCGGAGCGGTCTACGGAATTACCGTCGCAACGACAGGTGATCGAACTGCTCGAAGGCGAGTTCGCGCGTGCCGGATTCGACATCGAGGACGTGGTGATCGACGCCTCGGTGCGTCCCCCCCGGATCACGGTGGTCACCGACGGAGACGACGGACTGGACCTCGATTCGGTGGCACGGCTGTCCCGGGTGGCCTCAGAACTGCTCGACGGCCTCGACAGCGCGGCCTACCTGCTCGAGGTGACCTCACCGGGGGTGGAGCGCCCGCTGACGACCGACAAACACTTCCGCCGGGCCCGTGGCCGAAAGGTCGAGATGACGCTCGCCGATGGCAAGACCCTGACCGGACGGCTGGGGGAGGCGACGGGATCCACGGTCCGCCTGGTACTGCGCGAGGGTGCCCGCGGCGAGTTCGCAGTCCGCGACATCGACCTCGACACCGTCGTGAAAACTGTTGTACAGATTGAGTTCTCGCCGCCAAATCCACGCGAGTTGGAGTTGGCCGGCCAAGCAGGAAAGGAGGCCTGAGCGTGAACATCGACATGGCGGCACTGCACGCGATCGAGGCCGACAAGGGAATCACCGTCGACGTCGTCGTCGACACCATCAAATCGGCTCTGCTGACGGCGTATCGGCACACCGAGGGCCACGAGGCCGAGGCGTACATCGACATCGACCGGAAAACCGGTGTCGTGAAGGTGATGGCCCGTGAGACCGACGCCGACGGCAATGTGTTGCACGAATGGGACGACACCCCTGAGGGTTTCGGCCGGATCGCGGCAACGACCGCGCGCCAGGTGATCCTGCAGCGGCTCCGCGACGCCGAGAACGAGAAGAACTACGGTGAGTTCGCGGCCCGGGAGGGAGACATCGTCGCCGGCGTCATCCAGCGGGACGCGCGCGCGAACGCCCGCGGTCTGGTGGTGGTCCGGATGGGCAGCGAGACGAAGGGGTCCGAGGGCGTCATCCCGTCTGCCGAACAGGTGCCCGGCGAAAGCTACGAGCACGGAGATCGGCTGCGCTGCTACGTCGTCGGCGTGTCCCGCGGTGCCAGGGAACCGCTCATCACGCTGTCACGGACACACCCCAATCTGGTGCGCAAGTTGTTCTCCCTGGAGGTCCCCGAGATCGCCGACGGGTCGGTCGACATCGTTGCGGTGGCTCGAGAGGCCGGTCACCGGTCCAAGATCGCCGTCACCTCGCGCATGCCCGGTCTGAACGCCAAAGGTGCCTGCATCGGTCCGATGGGCCAGCGGGTTCGCAACGTGATGAGCGAGTTGTCCGGCGAGAAGATCGACATCATCGACTACGACGAGGACCCTGCCCGGTTCGTGGCCAACGCGCTGTCGCCGGCCAAGGTGGTGTCGGTGTCGGTGATCGACGAGGGCACCCGGGCGGCACGGGTGATCGTCCCGGACTTCCAGCTGTCCCTGGCCATCGGCAAAGAAGGGCAGAACGCGCGGTTGGCGGCCCGGTTGACCGGCTGGCGCATCGACATCCGCAGCGACGATGCGGCAGCCGACAGGCCTGCGGAACGCACGCCGCCCCGACCGGATGCGACCCACGGCGCGGTCGGGGAACGCTGACCCGCGGTCGCGTCCGTCCGCTTTCGGCACCGATTTTCTTTTCGGTACTGCGGTGACGGTAGACTCAGCTGTGATCCAGCGCGAGATATCGGCTCGGACGCAGAAAAGCACCGCCAAACCCCCGGGTGAACCAGTGCGGACCTGCATCGGATGTCGACAACGAGAGCTGGCCGTCGAATTGCTTCGGGTTGTCGCTGTCGACGGCGGGAACGGCCACAGTGCCGTGACCGTCGATGCAGCGAGAACGCTCCCGGGGCGGGGTGCCTGGTTGCATCACGACCCCGAGTGTCTCCGGGCGGCGATTCGCCGGCGGGCCTTCGGCCGAGCGTTACGGATCACCGGTAACCCGGACATCACCGCGGTGGAAGAGCGTTTCCAGGTAGTGGACGCGTTCGACCCGCCCGGCAACAGGACAGGTAGCGAAGAACATGAGCACACCGTGAAGTCTCGATGACCATGCGTCATAGCTAAACCGAGGCGCGGCGCCCACCACCGCTGTCGCCTCCCAGACAGGAGATGTAGTGGCAGGTAAGGCCCGCGTGCACGAGTTGGCTAAAGAACTCGGTGTCACCAGCAAGGAAGTTCTCGCCCGACTGAATGATCAGGGCGAATTCGTCAAATCCGCGTCGTCAACGGTCGAGGCGCCCGTCGCCCGCCGTCTTCGTGAGTCGTTCGGGGGACCCAAGTCCACCGGCGAGAAGGTCCCCAGCAGCGGAAACGGCTCACCCGCCAAGCCCGCCGCCCCCAAGCCGGCAGCTCCCAAGCCGGCTGCGCCGCCGGCAGCGCAGGAGCCCGTTGCTCCGCCCGCACC
>NZ_JBAUJR010000218.1:0-7843 GCF_049683935.1 Mycobacterium sp.
CCGACACCACCGGTAGCACCGGCAAAGGCGGCGACGGCGGCTCGCAATCTGGCACCGGCGGCAGCGACGGCGCCGGCGGCAGCGACGACTGAAGCGCGGCCGGCGATCACGCGCTCAGCCCCGAAAGTACGCTTTCTGAGGCATTTCTCGAGTAGTGCCGTCAAGAACCGTGCGCTCGAGGCGGATCCGGTGCACCACTGCCGCACCGCCACCCCGCAAAATGACGTCTCGCTGACGTTGCTGACAATTAGCTGCACGTTCGACCGATCCACGGTTTAATTCCGGCCGTGACATCGACGCGTTGGGCGATCTGGCTGGGTACCTTCGGCGCGGGTGCGTGCATCGCACTCGGCGCCGGGCACGGTGTCGCCGCTGCTGACACGGACTCCTCCGACAGTGGTGGTTCGACGAGTCGATCGACAGGACAGGACTCGTCGCAGACCTCACGCGATTCGTCGGCCAAGGGCGACGACGCCGACAGCACAACGGACGCCTCCAAAGATCCTGCGTCGGCGCCGTCGTCCAAGCGCTCGGACAAGGCAGCGGAGCAATCCGAATCCGAGTCCCCGACGTCACGCACCGAGTCCGACCGGACGCAGCGCGAAGCCGACGAGGCCGAAACCGACGACAGCGACGACAGCGACGACACCGCTTCATCCGACGCCGAGACAGCCACGACGACAAAGCGTTCGGCGGTGTCGGAACCGGTGAGCGCCACCACCGAACCGGCGGTCGCACCCGAGACGTCTTCCCCGCAGGAGAGTTCGGCCGAAACGGCGACCGTCGTCACCGAACCGGTGCCGGACGTCGTCGAACCCACTCCCGTCGAGACGACGGTTGTTGCTCCGGCAGCCGCCACCGTCAAGACCGCGGCGAGCGCCTCGGCCACCGTCGCCGCGGCGCAAACAGCTGTGCAGTCGGTCACCGGCGTCCAGACCGGGCGCGCCCAGCTCACGATTCCAGTCGGCCCTGACGGGTACACGACCCGCGCGGACTGGTACCTGCCGACCCAGGCGGACGGTTCGGTGGCGGCGACGGGCGTGATCTGGCTGCAGCACGGCTTCTTCGGCAACAAGCTGTTCGTATCCGCTCTGGCGAGGACCCTGTCGCAGCAGACGAACAGCATCATCGTGGCCCCCAACCTGCCGTCGTTCGCGCCATGGTCGTGCGCCGCCTGCCAGATCAACTCGGTGGAGATGCAACAGGCTGTGGCCAGCATGTTCCTGGGCGATCGCACGTCGCTGAACACCAGCGCGACCGCGGCCGGACTCCTGAGCAGCCTGCCTGGAAGCTTCATCCTCTCCGGTCAATCGGCCGGCGGTGGGCTCGCGACCGCGGCCGGCGGCTTCTACAACGCCGACCCCCTCAACGAGGGTGACCTGCGCGGTGTCGTGATGTTCGACGGCGTCTCCCGGCTCGGACTGACGGGTGCCCTGCAGAGCCTCGACGACCCGTTCATCCCCGTCTACCAGATCGCGGCGCCTCCTCAGCCGGGCAACGCCTCCGGCGTCACCACCACGGAACTGGTGGCCGCCCGCCCCGGGCAGTTCGTGGGAGTGACGCTGGCCCGGGGTTCGCACGCCGACTCGCTGATCGGCGCCAACCCACTCGTCGACTTCTTCTCTCAGTTGGCGACGCGGTTCTCCCCACCCGGCAACACCCAGGCCGTCTACACGCTGGCCACCGGCTGGATCAACGACCTCTATCAGGGTCTGGGTCCAGCCGACGGCAACGGCATCTACGGGGCGCCCAGCGACTACATCGTCATGGGCGAGACCGCGGCGGTGGTCCTCGGCCCCCCGCCGGTCGTCGACCTCGGCAGCTATCTCGGCACCTGGTACGAGGTGGGCAGCGTCAAGCAGTTCTTCTCGATCGGGCTGGTCAACACCACGGCCGTGTACAGCCTCAATCCCGACGGGTCGATCAAGGTCGAGAACTCCGGCAACTACTTCTTCAACGATGGCCCGCAGTCGACCATCACCGGCGTCGCGTTGCCGGTCGACACCTCGAACAACAAGCTCAACGTCCGCTTCTTCGGTGCTGCCTCGGCCAACCCGCCCGGCAACTACTGGATCGTCGACCTCGACCCCGACTACCAGTGGGCAGTTGTCAGTGACTCGACCGGTCTGAGCGGATTCCTGCTCAGCCGGACCCGGGTCGTGTCCGACGATCTCTACCAGGAACTGCTGGACCGGGCGTCGGTCAGCGGTGTCAGGGGATGGATCACTCGGACCCGGCAGCCCGCCGCCACCGCGGACACGGCCACGGTCTGACCACGCTCGATCCACAGGCGCTTGCAGGACCCCCTGCCAGATCAGTTTGCTGGCCGGTACAGTCGCCCTGGGGGTGCGGGGCGGCTTGTTACGAATACAGCGGTGGTGGCAGGAGCCTGACCACTTCGATTGGACCACACAGTTCTTGAGGCAGCGGGGCCTGCTGCGCTCAGCGCGGATTGTGATGGCCATCGTCGCCTCCTCGGCGGCTCTGGTTCCGCTCAGCTTCCTCGGTGGGCTGCGCTGGCCCCCGCTGCCCCTCATCGCACTCGGCGTGGTCGGCGCGATCATCACCATCGGGATGACCGCGTTCTGGCTCGCCCGGTGGCCGACGCGACGGCAGTCCGAAGCCGCTGTCACCACCGGGGTTCTGCTGATCGCCGTCTGGAGCCTCGCCCAGCCCACCCCCGCGGTTGCGCTTCTGGCGTGCACGGCCACCGCCGTGACCGGCGGATACATCGCCTTCTTCCACAGCACCAAGCTGCTGCTGTTCAACTTTGTGGTCGCCATCGCGATCGCGACGACGGCCTCGTGGCGGTTGGCCGGAGCGACCACCGTCGGGACCGCGATCGCGGCCTTCTGGCTCGTCTGGTTCCTCAATCTGACCGTGCCGCTGTCCATTCGGGGCATGGCCCGGGCGATGGGCACGTTTGCCATGCGCTCCGACGCCGATCCGCTCACCGGCCTGCTGAACCGTCGAGGCTTCGCGCAACGGGTCTCCAGTGAGCTCGTCGGTCCGCATTCCACTGGCAGACACCTGATCTTGGTGATGGTCGATCTCGACGACTTCAAGCTCGTCAACGACACGCATGGGCACGCCGCCGGTGACCGGGCGCTGCAAGCGGTGGCCGAACTACTGCGGCAACACAGCCCGCCCGGTGCAGCCATCTGCCGTGCCGGCGGTGAAGAGTTCCTGATCGCGGTGATCACCGACGGCAACACCGCCGGTTCGATTGCGGCACAACTGTGTACGGCGATTGCCGCACTTCCGCACGAGGTGACCGCAAGTATCGGCACCAGCGGGATGCCACTCCAAACGCTCCGAGGTCGAAGTAGCGGATCGCTGCTCGACGAACTCATCGCGGCGGCGGACGCGGCGATGTATGCCGCGAAACGCAACGGCGGCAACCGAGTGCAGCACGGTGCGAGGCCGTAGCGCCGGTTCCTCGGGGACCGCCGAAAGTGACGTCTCGGCGAAACCCGACCGTACTACCGCCCCGCAGCCCTATGCTGAGCGGGTGCTCAGCATTCCAGAGTCGACCATTCCAGCGTCGACAACGTCCCCGGGTATCTGCCGCATCTGCTCCGCGCACTGCGGAGTGCTGGCCACCGTCACCGACGGCCGGCTGACCAAGGTCACCGGCGACCCCGACAACCCGATGTTCCTGGGCTACACCTGCGCAAAGGGCCGGGCGCTGCCGGAGATCCACAACAACCCCGCCCGCCTGCTGCACAGCCAGAAGCGACAGCCCGACGGAACGTACGCACCCATCGAGAGCGAACGCGCGATGGACGAGATCGCTGCCCGCCTGCGCGACCTGATCGAACAGCACGGACCCCGCTCGGTGGCGATGTACCTGGGCACCAACGGCCTGCCCTACCCGGCGAGCCCGCTGATGGCGAACGCGTTCCTGCGGGGCATCGAGTCGCCCATGTTCTTCACCGCCAACACCATCGACCAGCCCGGCAAGCAGATCGCCCTGGCCGCACACGGGCATTGGCTCGGCGGCGACATCAACTTCAACGAGGCAGACAGCTGGCTGCTGGTCGGGACGAACCCGATCGTGTCCAAGGCGATCGGCATCCCGGGGCAGAACCCGGCCCAGCGCATCAAAGAGGCGATCGGTCGCGGCATGAAGCTGATCGTCATCGATCCGCGGCGGTCGCAGACGGCAGCGCGCGCGGCGATCCACATCCAACCCCGCCCGGGTGAAGACGTACCGATCCTGGCGGCGATGATCAACCTGATCATCCGCGAAAATCTCTGCGACACAGATTTTTTGGAGCAGAATGTCGTCGGTTTCGACAAGCTCGCCGACGCGGTGTCGGCGTTCACCCCCGAGTACGTCGCCGAACGCGCCGACATCCCCGCCCAGCAGCTGATCGATGCGGCGCACCTGTTCGCGACGTACGGCACCCGCCCCGGCATGGTGAACTGCGGGACCGGCGCCAACTTCGCGATGCACGGCAGCCTGCTCGAATACCTCGCGCTGTGCCTGACCACCATCTGCGGACGTTGGCAGCGCGCCGGCGAACCCGTCACCAGGCCCAACACGCTGATGCCGGCGTACGTCGCCAAGGCCCAGGCGCTGGCGCCCTACGAGGGATGGGGCTACGGCGAACGGCTGCGGGTCCGCGGCCTGACCGACACGGTCAGCGGGATGCCGACGGCCGCACTGGCCGACGAGATCCTGCTCGAAGGTGAGGGCCAGGTGAAGGCGCTCATCTGCATCGGCGGCAACCCGATGGCGGCCTGGCCGGACCAGCGCAAGACCCAGCGCGCGATGGAGACCCTCGATCTGCTGGTCACCCTCGACACCGAGATGTCGCTCACCTCGCGACTGGCCGACTATGTCATCGCCCCGATGATGCAGATGGAGACACCGGCGATGACGCAGGGCAGCGAGCTGATCAAGTACTACGCGGCGGGCACCGGTATTCCCGCCGCCTACGCGCAGTATGCGCCGAGATTGGTCGATCCCCCGGAGGGTTCGGACCTCGTCGAAGAGTGGAAGTTCTTCCTGGGCCTGGCCAAACGCATGGATCTCACGCTGTTCTTCGTCAATTTCTTCGGCGGAGGCGGCGGGCGGTACATGGAGTCGCCCCCGATCGTTCTCACCATGGACCGCAACACCGACCTCACCACCGAGGAACTCTTCGCCGAGATGTGTGCGACCGCGCGAATCCCCCTCGCCGAGGTCAGCAGCCACCCCCACGGCAAGATCTTCGACGTCGACGCGGTGGTCCAGGACGCGGATGCCGACTGTGAGGCTCGACTCGACATCGGCAACGACCACCTGCTGAGCGATCTGGCGGCGACGCTGGCCGAGGACTTCCGGTCGGCCCGCAACAACACCGAGTTCCCGTACCGGCTGATACCGCGCCGGCACGCCAACTTCATGAACTCATCGGGCACCAGCCTGGCGAAACTGCACCGAGGCAAGCCCTACAACCCGGCCTACATGCATCCGGACACCATTGCCGCTCTCGGTCTGCGCAACGGTGAAGCCGTCACGATCGCCTCGCCTCACGACAGCATTCCCGGGGTGCTCGAGTCCGACGACACCCTGCGCCCCGACGTCATCGCCATGCATCACGCCTTCGGCGGGCTCACCACCGAGGATGCCGAATTCCGCTCCCGCGGAAGTAATGTCGGGCGGCTCGTCCCCACCGACATCGAGTACGACACGATCACCGGCCTGCCCCGTCAGGGCAACATTCCCGTGAGCGTGACCGCCTGCGGAGTTTAGGCGATGTCCGCAGGGGACATGATGGAGCAGTGAATCTCCTACCGACCCCCGAGGTGACGATCGACGACGACGCCGTCGAGGACGCCCTGCGGCGCGCCGTACAGATCATCAACCCGCTCCTGGATGTGCTGTGGGGAACCGATCCGCTGGGCCTCAAGCGGCGCCGCGCCGACGAGGATGCCGGACCGCTCGACAAGGTCGCCGACGGGGTGGCGTGTGTCCTGAATGCGGCGGACGTCCCCGGCACGCTGGCGTGGGACGACATGGACACCGACGCCAGGATCAACTGGTGGGTGCGCCGCGTCGGTTCGGTGAGCACGATCGCGGTGGCGTTCCCCGGGGTCTTGGGGGCGGTGGGACGCCAACTGCCGATCCAGGACCTGCTCGGCTTCGCCAGCCAGGCCATCGTGCTGTGCGCGGTGGCCCGAGAACTGGACGTCTCGGACCAGAAGTCCCAGGTGCGGATGCTCGCCGAGGTGCTGTGCCACCGCGACCTGTCGAACGTCGAGAACAACGCCCCCGCCGACGAGCCGGCGGCAGCGATCCCCCGCACGCCGATGGGCATCGCCAAAGCACTGTGGAAGCTCGTCGGACTGTTCGACGCCATCGGCGACGAGCTCGCCAAACGACCGCACTCTCGCGCGCCATTCCGATACCTGGGCATGCTGCCCGGAATCGGTGCGATCGCCGCCTACCTGGGTGAACACGGTGCGCTCGCCCGGGCCGCCAAGGCCGGGCGGGAGTGGATCGAACGGCATCAGGCGACACCGTCGCCACCAACCTGATCCCGTCGAATCCGATTCTCGACCGCCGCGGATCAGCCACCATGGAGCAGTGACCGAGAAGACGACCTGTGCGGTCGTCGGCGGCGGCCCGGCCGGGATGGTGCTCGGGCTGCTGCTGGCGCGCGCCGGCGTCGAGGTGACCGTGCTCGAGAAGCACGCCGACTTCCTGCGGGACTTCCGCGGCGACACCGTGCACCCCACCACGTTGCGGCTCCTCGACGAACTCGGGTTGTGGCCGAAGTTCGTCGCGCTGCCGCAGAGCCAGATCAACAAGATCACGTTCGACGACAGACCCGGGCACTCGGTCACGCTGCTGGACTTTCGGCGGCTACGCCAGCCGCATCCGTACATCGCGATGGTCCCACAATGGGACCTGCTCAATCTGCTGGCCGCCGCTGGTGAAGCCGAGCCCGGCTTCACCCTGCGGATGAGCACGGAGGTCACCGGTCTGCTGCGCGACGACGGCCGGGTGACGGGGGTCCGGTACCACGGGGTGGATGGCCCCGGCGAACTGCGCGCCGACCTGACCGTCGGATGTGACGGGCGCTCATCGGCAGTGCGTGGCGACGCCCGGCTGCAGGTCCGCGAATGGCCGGTCAGCTTCGACGTGTGGTGGTTCCGGTTGCCGCGGCGTGAAGACGAGCCCGGCTACACCCTGTTCCCCCGGCTGGCACCGGGCAAGGCCATGATCGTGATCCCACGGGAGGGTTATCTGCAGATCGCCCTGCTCATTCCGAAGGGATCCGACAGCCGCATGCGGGCCCGCGGCCTCGCGGCGTTCCACGCCGATGTGCTGGAACTACTTCCCGAAGCCGGCGAGACGGTCCAGGCGATCACCACACTCGACGACGTCAAGCATCTCGACGTACGAATGAACCGGCTGCGGCGCTGGCACACCCACGGGCTGCTGTGCATCGGTGACGCCGCGCACGCCATGTCGCCGGCGGGTGGGGTGGGAATCAACGTCGCCGTGCAGGACGGAGTGGCGACCGCGCGACTGCTGGCCGAGCCGCTGCGCCGGGGCACGGTGACCGATCGTGACCTGGCCGCGGTGCGACGCCGCCGCGTCGTACCCACCGCGGTGACGCAGGCACTGCAGCGCCAGATCGACAAGCGGTTACTGGGGCCGATCCTGCGCGGCGACGACAGCGCGGGCATACCGACGACGCTCGTGCGTTTGGTGGAACTCGTCCCATGGCTCGCGGTGATCCCCGGCTACCTGGTGGGTGTCGGAGTCCGCCCGGAACGGGCCCCGGAGTTCGCGCGCCGACCGGCCAAGGGCTGAAAACGCCAGCCGGTTCGATCGGCTGTCCCC
>NZ_JBAUJR010000219.1:0-5537 GCF_049683935.1 Mycobacterium sp.
GCCCCCGCCGGTGTACATCCCGCCGCCCAACGTCAGTGTCTGCGCCGACGTCGGCCGCCGGATCAGCGTGAGCGGTTGCATCTAGGTGGATCGGGGCTCCTTCGACCGGCTGTTCGACATGACCGGCCGGACGGTCATCGTGACGGGCGGCTCCCGCGGAATCGGGTTGGCGCTGGCCGAGGGTTACGTCCTGGCCGGGGCGCGGGTGGTCGTCGCCAGTCGTAAGGCCGATGCGTGCGAGCAGGCCGCCACGCATCTGCGAGAGTTGGGAGGCGAGGCGATCGGCGTGCCCACCCACGTCGGAGACGTGGAAGACCTCGCGTCGCTCGTCGCGCGCACGGTCGCCGAGTTCGGCGGGGTCGACGTCCTGGTGAACAACGCCGCCAACCCGCTGGCCCAGCCCATGGGGCAGTTGACGGTCGACGCGCTGACGAAGTCGTTCGAGGTCAACCTGCGCGGACCGGTGGTCCTGACCCAGGAGGCGTTGCCCCATCTGAAGGCCAGTCCGCACGCCGCGGTGTTGAACATGGTCTCCGTCGGCGCGTTCATCTTCGCGCCGATGCTGTCGATCTACGCGTCGATGAAGGCCGCGCTGATGTCGTTCACCCGCTCGATGGCCGCCGAGTTCGTCCACGACGGCATCCGGGTCAACGCGCTGGCTCCCGGCCCCGTCGACACCGACATGATGCGCAAGAACCCACCGGAGGCCATCGAGGGGATGGTCAACGGCACGCTCATGCGACGGCTGGCCTCGGCCGACGAAATGATCGGTGCGGCATTGCTTTTGACGTCAGACGCGGGCAGCTACATCACCGGGCAGGTGATCATCGCCGACGGGGGCGGGACGCCGCGTTAGCACCGCCCTCGATCAGCGGGTCGAGAATCTCGGCCACTTGCGGGTAGACGATCGCGGGTGCCACCCAACGGGACAGGAACTCGCGCAGCTCGACGCCGTTGCGCTTGGGGTTTCCGGCGTCGATGAGAAATGAATTGAGGACCCGCAGCGAGAATTCGTTCAGCTCGTTGAGGGCGTGCTCGTCGAAACCGTTTGCCTCCCAGTCGACGTCGAGCCGGTGCAGCAGCGACCGGCCGAAGGTGTATGCGGTGTCGGTGGTGAAGGACCCGCCGACCGAATGCTTGCCCCGTTGGCTGAGCAGGAATCCGATCTGGGGATCGTCTGCCAGCGATTCGATCGTGAACGCCATGCCCTCGACCATCGCGGTGACGGGGTCGGTCTCGTCGCGCACCCGTCGTTCGAGGCGTCCCAGGAACCCGTCGGCCTTCTGCATCGCGCATGCCACCAATAGTGCCTCGGTGCTGGGGAAGTAGCGGTAGACGGTCTGGCGGGTGACTCCCAGATCGCGGGCCACGTCGGCGATGCGCATCGAGGAGCCTCGGTCCGCGACGATCCGGTCCGCTGAGGCCAAGATGCGCGCGATCGCCTCCTCGTCCGACGAGGGCGGGTTTCCAGACCAACCGTGGCTTCGCATTCGCTACCCCCTCTTTCCGCCACCCCTAATGCGCCGAAACTGTATTCCACGTGGGCTATCGGCGAAAAATCCCGCGTGGAATACAGTTTCGGCAGCGAGCCCTTCCGGCAGCAGGCCCGTCTAGTCCTTGCGCAGCACCGAAGCGGCCGCCTCGCGCATCTCGCCGCTCGTCGACGCCAGGATCTGGCTGCGGTTCTCCAGGTGCAGAGCGGCTTCCAGGCTGCCGGCGTCGACATTGGCCCACAGTACCTGCTTGGTCGACTCGAGGCCGAATTTACCGTAGCCGCAGAGTGTTTCGGCGATCGCCAGCGCGTCGTCGACGACGTTCTCGGCGAGCCGGGACACGATGCCCAGCCGAAGCGCCTCGTCACCGTCGACCGCCCGCGCGGTCAGGATCAGGTCGAACGCGGGCCCCGCCCCGATGATGCGCGGCAGCGTGTAGCTGACCCCGATGTCGCATCCGCCGAGCCCGAGCTTGATGAACTGGGTGCAGAACTTTGCCGACGCCGTGCCGATGCGGATGTCGCAGGCCAGCGCGATGCCGAAGCCACCGCCGTAGGCGACACCGTTGACGGCCGCGATCACGGGTTGGCGCAGGCGATGGATCTTCGCGGTGAGGTCGGCGATGCGCTCCTGCCACCGCATCCCCGAGCGCGGGAACTCGGTGCCGCCACCGGCTTCCGTCGGATTGGGTGCGGAAAGGTCCAGGCCCGAGCAGAATCCGCGACCGGCGCCGGTCAGCACGACGACCCGGCAGGTGTTGTCGACGGCGATCGCATCCAGCGCAGTGTGCAGTTCCTCGACCAGCTCGTAGGTCAGCGCGTTGAGTTTGTCCGGCCGGTTGAGCGTCAGGACGGTGATCTCGGGCCGGGGATGTGTCACTTCGAGGACGGACGCCATGCCCGTCACGTTAACTGCTGCGCCAGCCCGCCACGCCGACGGTGATCATCCGCAACTGCTTGATGGCGATGCGCTTGATCTCCTGGATGTTGTCGGCATCGGTGGTGTCCTCGAGCGACTCGGCGATCACGATCATCGAGTTGACGAACACGCTGGCCAGGATGTTGAGGTCCTCGCTGCTCCAGCTGTTCAGGCCGGGGAAGCGGGCCAGGTCGATGGCCAGTTCGGAGGTGATCAACCGGATCTCGGTGCGGATGGCATAGCGCAGCACGGCCACGCCGCTGGAGCGTTCGCGCCCGATGAAGCGCCAGTGCTCGCGGCGACCCTGGACGCCGTCGACCAGGATCTCCACCGACGACTCGATCACGCGGTTGGGATCGAGCTTGCCCGCGCGGGCCCCCCGCAACATGTCGCGCAGAGTGCGGAAGGACTCGTCGATCAGGACCAGGCCGAGGGATTCCATCGAGTCGAAGTGCCGGTAGAACGCCGCGGGGACGATGCCGGCCTCGCGGGTGACCTCACGCAGGCTCAGCGCGCTGAAACTCCGCTCGGCGAGGAGGTGCAGTGCCGCTTCCACGATCGCCCGTCGGGTGGCCTGCTTGCGCTGGTCCCTGGTCAGCGACTCTTTCTCAGCGTCGTCCCGGCCGCGCGAGGACGCCCTCGATCGCGACCGTCCCGACCTGCCCGAACTGTCCGAGTGTGATCTGGGCGTACGACTGTTCACTGGCTGTGAAACCTACCACAACCTTCAGGTATCCATTGACGTGAGGATCCCGTGCGGCAATGGTGTACACATGTTCACTGAAACTCTGACCAAGCGAGTTCGGCGGTCCACGCTGCTGGATTTGCTCACCGGTCCGCATGGCGTGGATCGCTTCACTGAGCTGGTCGACCCCACCTGGACGCGCGGCGACGCCCGCGCCCGGATCATCGGGGTACGGCGCACCACCACCCGCAGCGTGACGCTGACACTCGAACCCAACCGTGCTTTCACCGGCTTCCGCGCCGGTCAGCACATCAACCTCTCGGTCGAGATCGACGGTCGTCGGCGCACCCGGCCGTATTCGCCGGCCAACGCCGAGACCGACGGGCTCATCGAGCTGACCATCGGCCGCCACGACGGCGGGCTGGTGTCCACCTACCTGATCGAGCACGCCCGCAGCGGCATGGTTGTCGGGCTGGACTCCGTCGGCGGCGACTTCACGTTGCCCTCTGGGAGCGGTTCCCTACTGTTCGTCTCCGGCGGCAGTGGCATCACCCCGGTAATGTCGATGCTGCGCACGCTTCGCGCTCGGCGGCACACCGGAGCCGTGGCGTTCGTCCACTACGCCCGGTCCGCCGAAGAGGCGTGCTACCGCGACGAGCTCGCCGACATCGCCCGCGCGATGCCGAACGTCACGGTGCTGCACGGCTACAGCCGGACGACCACCGGGTCGGACCTGGCCGGCCGCTTCGGATCCGAGCATCTCGACGCGGCCCTGCCCGACGCCGACCACGTCTTCGTGTGTGGGCCGCCGGAACTGGTCGACGCGGTGCGATCGCTGCGCCCGGACGCCGCGTCGGAGAGCTTCGTGCCGCCGTTGTTCTCCGGTGAATCCTCCGGTGGCCAGGTGACTTTCGCCGACAGCGGCGTGGAGATCACCGACGACGGCAGACCGCTGCTCGATCAGGCTGAGGCCGCCGGCCTGACGCCGGAGAGCGGTTGCCGGATGGGCATCTGCTTCTCCTGCACCCGTCGCAAGACCAGCGGCGCAGTGCGCAACGTGATCACCGGCGCGGTGTCCAGCGCCGAAGAAGAAGACGTGCAGCTCTGCATCACCACCCCCGTCGGCGACGTCGACATTGCTCTTTGAAGCCCTTCAGAACCTCGACAGAAACGGAGATTCCAATGACTGTCACGACCCAACCCCAGGCCAAGACCCTCGAGAAGACGGTCGGGGGACGCACCATCACCATGACCCCCGAGCAGGCCGACGCATTCGGCCGCGAGCTCGACGAGCTCAAGGAAAGCGTCATCGCCGACCTCGGCGAACGCGACGCCACCTACATCCGACGGATGATCAAGGCGCAGCGCACCCTCGAGGTCGGCGGCCGGGCACTGCTCTTCGGCGGCATCTTCCCGCCGTTCTGGCTGGCCGGCACCGCGATGCTGAGCTTGTCCAAGATCATCGACAACATGGAAATCGGCCACAACGTCATGCACGGCCAGTACGACTGGATGGGCGACCCGAACATCTCGAGCAAGAACTTCGAGTGGGACAACGCCTGCCCCGGTGACCAGTGGCGGCACTCGCACAACTACATGCACCACACGTACACCAACATCGTCGGGCTGGACCGCGACATCGGCTACGGCATTCTGCGGATGAGCTCGGACCAGCGGTGGCGGCCCTACTACCTGGGCAACCCGGTGTATGCGTTCCTGCTGATGGTGCTGTTCCAGTACGGCGTCGCGCTGCACGAGCTGGAGAGCGAGAAGATCGCCTCCGGTGAGATCACGCTGACGGACAAGAAAGAGATCCTGTCGGGCATCTGGGCCAAGACCAAGCGGCAGACCCTCAAGGATTATGTGGCGTTCCCGCTGCTGGCCGGACCGTTCGCGCCGTGGGTCTTCACGGGCAACATGACCGCGAACCTGGTGCGCAACGTGTGGTCGTACATGATCATCTTCTGCGGGCACTTCCCGGAGGACGTGCAGGAGTTCTCGATCGAGGAGACCAAGGCCGAGACCCGTGGTCAATGGTACTTCCGCCAGATTCTCGGGTCGGCGAACCTGACCGGCGGCAAGCTGTTCCATATCCTCAGCGGCAACCTGTCGTTCCAGATCGAGCACCACCTGTTCCCCGACATCCCGGCCTTCCGGCACGCGGAGATCGCGCCCAAGGTGCAGGAGATCTGCGAGCGCTACGGCGTGCCCTACAACAAGGGCTCCCTGCCGCATCAGTTCGGGACCGTGGTGCGCAAGATCGTCAAGTTCGCCCTGCCGTTCTAGCTCTCCCTCTCTCCGCCGAAACGGTATTCCGCGGGCGTTGTCAAGCTGCGTGGAGTCGGTCGGGGTCGTTTTCGGCGGGAAGGTTGATGCCGACCACGGGGCTGGGGCTCTTGGTTCGTGGACGGTTGCGGAACCGTTCGGGGTGGTCTTCGTAG
>NZ_JBAUJR010000220.1:0-20334 GCF_049683935.1 Mycobacterium sp.
CCACCGGGCTGTGCACGCTGCACGCGGCGTTGTCCACGTCGACCCGGCCGGCACCGCGGAACGCCGACGCGAGCACATCGAGATGATCACGCAGCTGGTGCACGGGACGGTCGTATGGAATGCCCAACTGTCCGTTGATGATCCAGTCGTGGGACACGCCGAGGCCGAGTGTGAACCGGCCGCCGCACGCGAGCGACGTCGTGAGTGCCTGCTGCGCAAGGATCATGGGATGGCGGGTCTGGATGGGAACCACCGCGGTGCCGAGTTCGATCGTCGTGGTGGCCTGTCCCAGCAGCGTCAGCGCCGTCATCGCGTCGAGATAGCCGGGCACCTGGGGGAACCAGAACGAGCTGAACCCGGCGGCATCGGCCGCGGCGCCGTCGGTCAGCAGTCCGGTCAGTCGCTTGTCGCGCGGACGTTCCCTGTCGGAGCCGACCATCAGCCCGATACGCATGGCGCTCCTTCGTCACGGCGGCTACGGCACATGGTCACGGCACATGGATGTCCCACTTGTGCGGTACGACGGGATGGAACGGGGCGGCGAAGAGCGGTTCGATCACGCCGTCGCTCCAGCGCTCGTCGAGCACCGGGCGCAGCCGTTCGGCGGTCTGCACCGGATCCTCGTCGAGGAAGCAGTACGAAATCGTCTGTCCCGCCGGTGCGCTCGCCAGGCGCGGCTCTACCGGCAGCGACGTCGCCGACCACACGCCGGCGACGCCGTCGACGTCGAGCAGATCCGCCGGCGACGATGCGGCCGATTCGAGTAGCAGGTAGACCCCTCGCACCGGCCACCACGGCAACACGTCGGAGCCGACCTTGATGCGCGGTGCCGCCGCTTTTGCGTCGACGGCGTAGACGCCGCGTTCCACCGGCGGCAGCAGCGGCAGCTTGCGGCCGGCGTCGCCCAGAGCCCTGGACAGTGCCAGGAACGGCTCCATCCCGGCGGGATCGGTGAAGAAGTAGGTCATCACGTGGTCGATCTCGTCGTAGCGGTCACGACTGCATGCACGCACGGACCGACACGCCGGAGTCGACACCAGCCGCAACGACGCCCGCACCGCGGAAAGCCGGTGCTGCTCCGGGCGGTGGTCGAGGGTGTGCCAGCGCAGGTAGTCGGCATCGGCACCCTCGGGGTGGCGCCGTGCCATGGACACGAACAGCGTCGTGATGTCCCCGCCGCCTTCGGCGAGCACATCGGCCGTGTCGTCGGAGGGTGTGCCGGGCAACTGCATCTCGGGTCCCTTCAGTCGGCCGTGGCGCGTAGCAGCTCGGGGTGCCGCGCCTCGATCATCCGCCGGAACCCCTCGCGCCAAGAGACTTTTGTCCGGCCCAGTACCTCGTGCATGTAGGTGACGTCGGGCCACAACGGGGTGTGCGCGTCGCTGGTGTACTCGAATATCGGCTCGACACCCACCAGCTCACCCATGAACGCGCAGTACTCCTCGACGCTGACCGTCTCGCTGCCCGCCCAGTTCACCACGACGGGAGGGGTGGCCGCGACCTCCATGGCCCGCACGCCGAGATCGACGTAGTCGTCCTCGTAGATCGGGTTGTAGTTGTTGGGTTTGTCGGGGTGGAGCCGAATCGGCTTTCCCGTCAGCATCATCGCCAACCGGTCCGCGGGGGCACCGCCCTGCGGACCGTAGGTGGAACAGATCCGGATGATGGTCACCGGGATGTCGTACTGCTTTGCGACCCACGTGCAGACCGCCTCCGCGGCGATCTTGGAGAAGCTGTAGTTGGCGCGCAGCGGCACGCCGGGCGGGTCGGATTCCCGCAGGGGGCGCCCACTCTGGTAGCCGTAGACCGAACCGGTGGAACAGAACACGAAACCTTTGGCGATGCGGCAGTGGTAGAGCAGGTCACCGGACTTCTGCGCGTTGGTGTCGACGCAGTGGGCCCACTCACCGCCGCCGGTGTCCACCGCGGCGTGGAACACGTAGGTGAAGTCAGAAGGGAGGATGGAGAAGTCGCCGGCACTCACGTCCAGCGCGACCGGGATGATGCCGGCGTCGGTCAGCTTGTCCCGGTCGGCAGGTTCTCTCATCCGAGCGGCACCCCACACTTCGTTGTTCTTCGCGAGCGCGCGTGCGAGGGGAAAGGCGATCTTGCCGGTGGCGCCGGTGATGAGGATCTTCTCTGCATCGAGCATCCGCTCAGTCTTAGCGCATCGAACCCAAAATGTTAAGTACTTGATAACCTGGGCTGCGTGCAGCTGACGTTCGTCGCCGACGTCGAGCCCTTCCGTGCGGAATACACGCAGTTCCTCGACGACCACCTGCCCGCGGAAGCGGAGGCGGCGAGCGAAGCATCCCGGTCGACGTCGCACGTGCCGGAGTGGGCGCGGCGCTGGCAGCAGGTGCAGTTCGACCACGGCTGGCTGCTGCCGGGAAACCCGCCCGAGTTCGGCGGACGCAACGCCGGCATCCTGGAGCAATTCGTCCACCGCGAGGAACTGTCGCGCCGTCGCATCTACCACGCGTTCAACCCGCAGGGCGTCGGCATCATCGCCGCTTCGCTGCTGTCGTTCGGCACCGAGGAGCAGAAGCGCAACTGGGCGGTCCCGATTCTCCGCGCCGAGATGACCGCCTCGCTCGGCATGAGCGAACCGGGCGCGGGTTCGGACCTGGCCGGTCTGCGCACCACGGCGACGGTCGACGCCGAAGGCTTCGTCGTCAACGGCCAGAAGGTGTGGACCTCGGGAGCCCACGACGCCGACGTGATCCTCGCCTTCGTCAGAACCGACCCGAAGGCGCCCAAGCACAAGGGAATCAGCGCGTTACTCATCCCGACCGAGAGCGCGGGTGTGACGTGCCGGCCGTTCGCCTCGGTGCATGACCGCGACGGTCTGGACTTCAACGAGGTGTTCTTCAGTGACGTTCGCGTGCCCGCTGAAAACCTGGTGGGACCGCTCCACGAAGGGTGGCGGGTGGCCAACGGATCCCTGGGCCACGAACGGACGTTGATGTGGCTGTCGTTCGCCACTCGGCTGGAACAACTGCTCGAGGATTTCCGGCCCGTCGGTGCGGTGAACCGCGACCGCTACGCCAGCATCGTCATGGACTACCAGGCGCTGCGGCTGCTCGGTTCAGCGGCGCTCGGACAGGCTGCCCGGGGGGAGCGCGACGTCCCCGCCGTCTCGGTGCTCAAGGTGCTCGGTTCCGAGGCCGAGCAGAACGCGATGCGACACGCGCTCGACGCGGCGGGTGTCGACGGACTGCTCGACCCGGCGCTGACGGCTCCGTACAACCCTTACGCGCCAGCCATTTTCACTGCCGGCCGGTTCGCGCGATACATCAGCACCTACGCGGGCACCATTGCCGGCGGCACATCGGAGATCCAGCGCAACATCATCGCCCAGCGCGTGCTCGGCCTGCCTGCGCGCTGATGGCTCGCCCTGCGGGTCAGCGCTCCGACGCGACGGATTGTGCTCCCGCGCGCCGGGTCAGGTAGTCGATCTGAAGGTAGATCGCGTAGAGCACCAGCGGTGGCAGCACGATGAACGGCACGTTCTCGGCGATGAACTTGAAGCCAAGGCCGTATCCGGCCTGGCCGATGTTCTCGAAACCGGCGCCCACCTCGGACAGGAAGTACACCGCCGTGCTGCTCATCAGGACAGCGCAGCCGGCGAATGCACCCCAGAGGCAACGGATCCGGGACTCTGTTGGCAGATCCACCTTGATCAACCTCGTCCACATGACGAACACGATGACGCCAGTGATCACGCCGACCACCTCGAGCGCGAAGATCCACGGGTTCCCGCTCACATAGCGGGTGTCGGCGAGCGCGTACTGCCACCACAGCCACTTCCAGCCGGGGTCCGTCGTCGGCGTCCACCAGCCGAGCGGATGGCCGATCAGGAACATCAACTCGTAACCGATCTGGCTGCATGCCGTGTAGGGCAGATAGAACAGCGTGAGCTCCGCCGCCTTGTCGAGCCGGGTTCGGTTCTCGCCCGGTGCGTCCCACAGGATGACCAGTGGAACCAGGATCACCGGCACACCGAAGAGCAGATTGGCGATGACGTCGGCGGTGAAGCTCGGCGCGATGAGCCCGAACTGCACACCGATCGTCATCCCCAAGAACACCACCCCGGTCAGCAGCCCGACCCCGAGATAGATCCGTCCCCGGTGCGGCGCGACCGGACGGGCGAAGTTCGGTTCGCGGATCTCCAGTGTCGTCATAGTGTCACGCTCCTGTTCCGGCGGCTGCGGTAGCCGGATCCTGGCTGTCCGCAATGGATATCGATTTGGTATCGGTGTAGCCGTCGATGCCCTCGGAGCCGAGTTCTCGCCCGTATCCGCTGTTCTTCACCCCGCCGAACGGGGCGAACGGGTCCATCGTGTAGCCCTGGTTGACGCCGAACGTGCCGGTGCGGATCGCCGCGGCGACGGCCAGTCCGCGGTCGAGGTCTGCGGTGAACACTGATCCGGCCAAGCCGTAGTCCGAGTCGTTGGCGATGGCCACCGCCTCGGCCTGGTCGTCGTAGGCGATGACAGTCAGCACCGGGCCGAAGATCTCCTCGCGGGCGATGGCCATCGAGTTGTCCGCCTGGTCGAACAGGGTCGGCTTGACGTACCACCCCCGATCGCAGCCGTCGGGCATGCCGCTGCCGCCGGTCACGATCCGGGCGCCGTCGCGGACGCCCTTGCCGAGGTAACCGGCGACCCGCTGCTGCTGCCGCTGCGCGACCAGAGGCCCGACCTGAGTGCCGGTGTCGGTCGGGTCCCCGACCACCAGCGAACTCACCTCGGCCGCCAGCGCGTCGGTGAATTCCGCTGCGCGGGTTCGCGGCACGAGGATGCGTGTCAGCGCGTTGCAGATCTGGCCGCTGTTGCTCAGGCTGGCCGAGCGCACGCCGGTCGCGACGGTGGTCGGATCCGCGTCGTCGAGCACGATCGCGGCGGATTTGCCGCCGAGTTCGAGGCTGACCGGGCGCAGGTCGGCGGCGCAGGCCGTGGCGACAGCTCGGCCCGCGGCCGTCGAACCGGTGAACGACACCTTGTCCACGCCCGGGTGTCTGACCAGATGGTCGCCGACGGCACCGTCGCCGGGCAGCACGCTCACGACGCCGGGCGGCAGCCCTGATTCGGCGATCAGTTCGGCGAGCAGCAGCGCGTTGAGCGGCGACTCGGGTGCCGGCTTGAGGATCACGGTGCACCCGGCGAGGAACGCGGGGACCAGCTTCGTGACGATCAGGAACTGCGGCATGTTCCACGGGACGATGGCCGCGACGACGCCGACCGGCTGGCGCAGGATCGTGATGTCGGACCCGTAGCGCCCGGGCCGCGCCTCCTGCCATGGATACGACTGCGCCACATCGCAGAACGCGTTCATCATCGTCCAGGGAAGCGCTACCTGCGCCCGCTGCGCGAAGCTGATCGGCGCGCCGATCTCCGAGGTGATCAGTGCTGCCATGTCGGCCCGGCGGCCACCGTAGATCTCGGCGAGTCCGCGCACCGCGTCGATGCGTTCGGCGGGGGCGGTCCTGGGCCACGGGCCGTCGTCGAACGCGGTTCGTGCGGACTGCACCGCCAGGTCCACGTCGGCAGGTGCCGCGGCGGCCACCTGCGCTACGCGCATCTCGGTGTGGGGCGACACGATCTCGATGCGCTGATCGGTGCTGGGCGTGCGCCATGCACCGCCGATGAACAGCTCGTCGTAGCGCACGCCGCCTGACTCCGTCCTGACGTTTCGTTTAATATCAACTACTTGCGATAGCTTGCCGAAGCATATACCGTCGACGGTGCCGTCTCCTCCGAAATGGCGAAAAGGCAGCTGCGCGTGCTTGTTTGCCTGAGAGACTCGTCCCGGCGCTTCGCGAGCGGGCGGCCCCGGCAGTGATTGCAGTCAACAGGAGACGACGATGGCCCGATTTCCGAAACCGCCAGAAGGCAGCTGGACTCAGCACTACCCGCAGCTGGGGACGGGGCCGGTGTCCTACGAGGACTCGATCGACCCGGAGTTCTACGAGGTCGAACGCAAGGCGGTCTTCAAGCGCGCATGGCTGAATGTGGGCCGCGTCGAGCAGATCCCGCGCAAGGGCAGCTACTTCACCAAGGAACTCAAGGTCGCCAACACCTCGATCATCGTGGTGCGGACAACGAGCGGCGAGGTGAAGGCGTACCACAACATCTGCAGGCACCGCGGCAACAAACTGGTGTGGAACGACATGCCGCTCGAGGAGACCAGCGGCGTCTGCCGGCAGTTCACCTGCAAGTACCACGCATGGCGCTACGACCTGGACGGCAACCTGACGTTCGTGCAGCAGGAGGGCGAGTTCTTCGATCTCGACAAGAGCCGCTACGGCCTGGTCGGGGTGCACTGCGACGTCTGGGAAGGCTTCATCTTCGTCAACTTCGCACCAGAACCGGAGCAGACGCTGCGGGAATTTCTCGGGCCGATGATCACCGGTCTCGAAGGCTATCCGTTCGACAAGATGACCTCGCGCTTCTACTACCGGTCCGAGGTCAAGGCCAACTGGAAGCTCTACATGGACGCGTTCCAGGAGTTCTACCATGCACCGGTACTGCATGCGAACCAGTCGCCGACCGCCTACTCGAAGGCCGCCGCGGAAGCCGGATTCGAGGCGCCGCACTACCGCATCGAAGGGCCGCACCGCCTGGTGAGCACCTCAGGTGTGCGGGCCTGGGAGATGCCCGACGAGATGCGCAAGCCGATCGAGGACATCTGCCAGAGCGGGCTCTTCGGACCCTGGGACAAGCCGGATCTGGGGGAGATGCCGGCCGGCCTCAACCCGGCGAAGTGTGATCCGTGGGGCCTGGACTCTTTCCAGCTGTTCCCGAACTTCGTCATTCTGTTCTGGGGGCAGGGCTGGTACCTGACCTACCACTACTGGCCGACCTCGCACAACACCCACATCTTCGAGGGGACCGTGTACTTCCCGCAGCCGCGCACCCCGCGGGAACGCATCGCCCAGGAACTGGCCGCGGTGTCGTTCAAGGAGTACGGGCTGCAGGACGCCAACACTCTGGAGGCCACCCAGACGATGGTCGAGTCGCGCGTGCTCGAGGACTTCGTGCTCTGCGATCAGGAGGTGCTGATCCGCCACCTGCACAAGGAGACCGCCGCGTGGGTCGAGGACTACCAGCAAAAGACCCAGCACGTCGGACAGGGGGCGTGACCGTGGCCGACACCGTGACAGCCGAACTGCCGCCCGAATTCGCCGACCTGGAGCAGTATTCCGACTGGTGTCTCGGCACCGAGCAGGAGCGGTACGCCAAACGCCTCGGCACGTCGATGCGGGAGATGCAGGCCTTCTACGATGCGATCACCGCGCGCGCCGAGGAGGCGATCTCCTACTGCGACAAGTTCAGCCTCGAGGATCTGCCCGACGACGTACTCAACCTGATGCACCTGCTGTACTCGATGATCCAGGTGTCGTTCCCGGTCGAGTGCTGGAAGCAGCCGAAGGTGCCCGACTCGGGAGCGACCACGCTCGACTGCGTCGCCGAACCGATTCCGTGACCGACCACGGCCCGTCCGATACGGCATCGGGTCCGGCGACCACCGTCCTGCGGGCGGCACGCTGGGCCGACGTCGAGGCCGGCGAGGTGCGCTCACCCGCGGTGGTGGTGATCGAGGGCAACCGGATCACCGGGGTGAATCCTGCTGTGATTCCGGAGAATCCGGCCCAGGACATCGATCTGGGCGACGTCACGCTGCTGCCCGGGCTGATGGACATGGAGCTCAACCTGCTCATCGGTGGGCCCGGTGGTCCTGAGGGGCTACCCAGCCCGATGCACGGTGTGCAGGACGACCCCGCATATCGAACGCTGCGGGGTGCGGTCAACGCGCGCACCACGCTCGAGGCCGGCTTCACGACCGTGCGCAACCTGGGTCTGATGGTCAAGACCGGCGGCTATCTGCTGGACGTGGCGCTACAGCGCGCGATCGACCAGGGCTGGCACGTCGGTCCGCGGATCGTCCCGGCGGGGCATGCGGTGACGCCCTATGGCGGGCACCTCGACCCCACGGTGTTCCAGCGCCTCGCCCCCGGCATCATGCCGCTGTCGGTAGCCGAGGGAATCGCCAACGGCGTCGACGACGTGCGAACCTGTGTGCGCTATCAGGTCCGGCACGGCGCCAAGCTCATCAAGGTGTCGGCGTCGGGCGGGGTGATGTCACACAGCACTGCGCCCGGCGCGCAGCAGTACTCGGATGACGAGTTCGCGGCCATCGCCGACGAAGCGCATCGAGCCGGTGTGCGGGTGGCCGCGCACGCGGTGGGGGACAGCGCGATTCGGGCGTGCATCCGGGCCGGCATCGACTGTATCGAGCACGGCTTCCTCGCGACCGACGACACGATTCAGATGATGGTCGACCATGGCACGTTTCTGGTGTCGACCACCTACCTCACCGAGGCCATGGCGGTCGACCGCATCGCACCCGAGTTGCGAAAGAAGGCCGAGGAGGTCTTTCCCCGGGCGCAGGCGATGCTGCCGAAGGCGATCGCGGCGGGGGTGCGGATCGCCTGTGGAACCGACGCGCCCGCCGTGCCGCACGGGCAGAACGCCAAGGAGTTGTGCGCACTGGTGGCACGGGGCATGACTCCGATGCAGGCGTTGCGGGCGGCGACGATCACCAGTGCCGAGCTCATCGACGCCGATGACGAGCTCGGCCGGCTGGCGCCGGGCTACCTCGCCGACATCATCGCGGTGGCGGGCGATCCGTCGCAGGACATCGCCGCCACCCTCGACGTGAGATTCGTGATGAAGGACGGCGCGATCTACAAGCACTAACGTCACAGGTGTGGAGGCGCACATGAACAGCGACGCGGAGCCGGGTATCGAGCTCACCGACAACATCTTGTGGCTGCTCAAGCAGGCCTTCTACTTCACGCTGACCACGGTGAACGAGTCGGTCAGCGAGCACGGCGTGAGCACCGCCCAGATCGGTGTGCTGCGGCAGCTGTCCAACGAGCCGGGACTCTCCGGGGCCGAGCTCGCACGCCGTCTGCTGATCAGCCCGCAGGGTGTGCAACTCGCCCTGACCGCGCTCGAGCGACGGAATCTGGTCCAGCGCAAGCAGGACCCACAGCACGGCCGGATCCTGCAGGCGTACCTCACCGACCAGGGGCGCAAGGTCGCGGGCGCCGTGGTCCAGGACGCGATCGCCGCTCACGACAAGGTCTTCGGTGTCCTGAGCAAGGACGAGCAGAAGACACTGCGCGAGCTGCTGGGCAGGGTGGTCGAGCAGGGGACCGGTCACGAGCTGTTCGCAGACCACGTCGACAACTGACGTAGACCCATCCGTTGAATCCTGGGCATGACAAGTACTTGAGAACAATGACAAGTACTTGATATCATTGCCGGGATGGCCGAGGAGAGCACCACCGACGGATTCGCACCGCTGCGCGTCAAGCGCGTCGTGCGGGAGACCTCCGACGCGGTGTCTCTCGTGCTGGATGTGCCCGAGCACTGCTCGAAGCAGTTCCGCTACAAGGCCGGTCAGTTCCTGACCGTGCGGGTCACCGTCGACGGCAGGGACCTGCGCCGCTGCTACTCGATGTCGTCGGCTCCGGTCGAGGACGAGCTGCAGATCACCGTCAAACGAGATCCCGGCGGCGTGGTGTCGAACTGGCTCAACGACTCCGCCGTCGCGGGTACCGCGCTGCATGCCGCCCCGCCGGACGGCAAGTTCGTCCTGCCGGAGTGCGATTCCGCGGCCGATCTGGTCGCGTTCGCGGGCGGCAGCGGCATCACGCCGATCATGTCGCTGGTACGTACGGTACTGGCCGATTCGTCGCGACGCGTCAAGCTCTTCTACGCCAACCGTGCTCGCGACTCGGTCATCTTCTCCGAGCAGCTGGCCCGCCTCGCCGACGCCAACGCCGACCGGTTGGTCGTCGAGCATCACTATGACGAGGACGGCGGCGTCGTGGCACCGGCGGCCGTCGGACAGTTCGCCGCGGGTGCGGCGGACGCGGACTTCTACATCTGTGGGCCCGCACCGTTCATGGCGACGGTGGAAAGTGCGTTGCGGTCAGCCGACGTCCCCGAGAAGCGGCTCCACCTCGAGCGCTTCACCGTGGCCGAGGTCGCACCGGAGGTGCTCCTCGACGGCGCGGACGTCACCGAAGAGGTTGTCATCGAACTCGATCGTCGTGTGACGACGGCGAGCTACCGCCAGGGCGACACGTTGCTGCAGACCGCACGGATGTCCGGGCTGCGCGCCCCGTCGTCGTGCGAAACCGGTTCGTGCGGAACGTGTATGGCGCGCATCGTCGAAGGCAGTGCGCGCATGCTGAACAACGATGCGCTGGAGGCCGACGAGGTCGAGGAAGGCTGGGTGCTGACCTGTCAGACGCTGCCCACCAGCCGCAGGGTCCGTGTGGTCTATGAGTAGGAGCTCGAGGGTGATGGAGTGCAGCAGATGAGCCGCGTGGCGGTGGTGACCGGCGGTGCTTCCGGCATGGGTGAGTCGAGCTGCCATGAGCTCGCCCGACGGGGGCACAAGGTCGCGGTCCTGGATCTCAACGGCGCAGCGGCACAACGGGTGGCAGAGGAGTTGCGTGCCGACGGTGCGGCCGCGCTCGGGGTCGCAGCCGACGTGACCGACCGGGCCGCGGTCGAGGACGCCTTCGCCAAGGTACGCACCGAGCTGGGGCCGGTGCACATCCTGGTGACCAGTGCCGGACTGGTGGACTTCGCACCGTTCGTCGACATCTCGCCGCAGACCTGGCAGCGGCTCATCGACGTCAACCTCAATGGCACCTTCCACTGCGCGCAGGTCGCGGTGCCCGACATGCTGGAAGCCGGGTGGGGCCGCATTGTGATGATCTCGTCGTCGAGCGCGCAACGCGGCTCGCCGGGGATGGCGCACTACGCGGCCTCCAAAGGTGCCTTGATCTCGCTGACAAAATCGCTTGCCCGGGAGTACGGCCCGGTGGGCATCACGGTCAACAACATCCCGCCGTCGGGCATCGAGACGCCGATGCAGCACCAGTCCCAGGCCGAAGGGCATCTACCGCCCAACGAGCAGATGGCTGCCAGCATCCCGGTCGGTCATCTCGGCACCGGCGAGGACATCGCCGCCGCGGTCGGGTTCCTGTGCTCCGAAGAGGCGGGCTTCATCACCGGTCAGACCCTCGGCGTCAACGGCGGATCGGTGATGTGACGTGAAACGCGCAGACGTCAGCCGAACGGAAAGCTCACGACGACAGGGAGGTTCACATGGCTCGGTGGCCTAAGCCGCAAGAGGGCAGCTGGACGCAACACTATCCCGAGCTCGGGACGGGGCCGGTGTCGTTCCGCGACTCGACGTCGCAGGAATTCTACGAGCTCGAGCGCGAGGCGATCTTCAAACGCGCGTGGCTCAACGTCGCTCGGGTCGAGGAGCTCCCGCGCGTCGGGAGCTACCTGACGAAAGAGATCGAGGTGGCGAACACGTCGGTCATCGTCGTCAAGGGCCGCGACGAGCAGATCCGCGCCTTCCACAACATCTGTCGCCACCGTGGAAACAAACTGGTCTGGAACGATTTTCCGAACGAGGAGGTCAAAGGCACCTGTCGCCAGTTCACCTGCAAGTACCACGGGTGGCGTTACGGCCTCGACGGCGAACTGAAGTTCGTTCAGCAGGCAGGGGAGTTCTTCGATCTCGACGAGCGGCAGTACGGGTTGAGCCCGGTGCACTGCGACGTCTGGAACGGCTTCGTCTTCATCAACCTCGACCGGGAGCCGCGCCAGAGCCTGCGCGAGTTCCTCGGGCCGATGATCACCGCGCTGGACGACTATCCGTTCGAGAAGATGACGGAGCGTTACGATTTCGTCGCGCACAACAACAGCAACTGGAAGATCTTCGCCGACGCGTTCCAGGAGTACTACCACGTGCCGTCGCTGCACGCGCAGCAGGTGCCGACCGAGGTGCGCCAGCCCAACGCGACCTTCGAGTGCGGGCACTTCCAGATCGACGGGCCGCACCGCCTGGTGTCCACCGCGGGAACCCGACGCTGGTTGCTCGCGCCGGAGTACATGTACCCGGTCGAACGGGCGACGCAGAGCGGACTCGTAGGGCCGTGGCGTACCCCGGAAACTCACCAGTCGGCGGGGCTGAACCCCGGCAACATCGAACCGTGGGGGATCACCAACTTTCAGATCTTCCCGAACCTGGAGATCCTGATCTACCACGGCTGGTACCTGCTGTACCGCTACTGGCCGACGTCGCACAACACGCACAAGTTCGAGGCGTACAACGCATTTCACCCGGCGACCACGGTGCGGGAACGCGTCGAGCACGAGGTCGCCTCGGTCGTGCTCAAGGAGTTCGCGCTGCAGGACGCCGGAATGCTGGGCGGCACCCAGGCCGCACTGGAGTACGGCCTGGACGAGCCGATAGTCGACGATTTCCCGCTCAACGACCAGGAGATCCTGGTACGCCACCTGCACAAGGTCGCCGTCGACTGGGTCCAGGAGTACAAGACCGAGCATCACCCGGTGGGGGTGTGACCGTGTCAGGCAAGCGACTGCCCACCACGTTCGTCGAACTGGAACTGTTCGCCGACAAGTGGTGTCTGGCAACAGAACCCGAGCGGTGGGAGACCCGGCTCAGCACACCGATGCCGGAGATCCACCAGTTCTACGACACGTTCTCGCCTCGCTTCGAGGAGGCGATCGACTACTGCGACAAGTTCGGCCTCGACGATCTTCCCGACGACGTGCTGAACCTGCTTCACCTGATCTACTCGATGATCATGGTGTCGATGGCCGTCGAGGTCTTCGGTACGCAGAAACCCGCCGACTCCGCCGACGCCGTCATCGACCGCGTCAGTGCGCCGGTCCCGTGATCTCCCCTTCGACCAACGCAATCGGGAAAGGACGGGCGATGAGCCTGCTCACGATCAACAAACTGACCGAATCGGTCGGCGCCGAAGTGGTCGGCGTCGACCCGGACCGCCTCGTGAACGACGACTCGCTCGCCGACGCCGTTCTCGACGCGCTCGAACGCAACGGGGTCCTGGTCTTCCCCGACCTGGGCCTCGATCCCGAGGCGCAGGTGGCGTTCTGCACACGACTTGGCGAGGTGGACCACTCCTCGGACGGGCACCATCCGGTCGCGGGTATCTACCCGATCACCCTCGACAAGTCGAAGAACGCGTCCGCGGCCTATCTGCGCGCCACGTTCGACTGGCATATCGACGGTTGCACGCCCACCGGCGACGAGTGCCCGCAGAAGGCCACCGTGCTGTCCGCCAAGCAGGTGGCCGAACGGGGCGGCGAGACGGAGTTCGCCAACTCCTACGCCGCTTACGACGCGTTCAGCGACGAGGAGAAGGCGCGGTTCGGGGCGCTGCGGGTGGTGCACTCACTGGAGGCGTCGCAGAGTCGGGTCAACCCGAACCCGTCGCCGGAGGAACTCGCGCGCTGGCGGTCTCGGCCGACACACGAACATCCACTGGTGTGGACGCACCGCAGCGGCCGCAAGTCGCTGGTCCTCGGGGCCTCGGCGCACTACGTCGTCGGGATGGATCGCGACGAGGGACAGGCGCTGCTGGCCGAGTTGCTCGATCGCGCCACCCGACCGCATCTGGTGTACAGCCACCGGTGGTCGGTCGGGGACACCGTCATCTGGGACAACAACGGTGTCCTGCACCGGGCGGCGCCTTATGATCCCGATTCGCCGCGGGAGATGTTGCGTACCACTGTGCTCGGCGACGAACCGATCCAATAGAGATGACGTCCACCCCCCGCCTGGACCCACTGCCCGCCGACGCCTGGGACGACGGCGTCCGTGACGCGGTGCGCCCGTTGCTGCCCGTCGAGCGGGCCAACCCCCGCGACGCCGGCAACGTGGTGAGCACTCTGGTCCGCAATCCGGGACTCACGCGCGCGTACCTCGAGTTCAATGCGCACCTGCTGCTGCGCTCGACGGTGTCCCCCCGGGTGCGCGAGGTGGCGGTGCTGCGTGCGGTGCACCTACGCCGGTCGCAGTATCTGTGGGACCACCACGTGCCCATCGCCGAGCGGGCCGGCCTCACACCCGAGGAGATCGAGGCCGTCCGCGGCGGTGAGGTCACCGATCCGGTCGACGGGCTCGTCGTGCGCCTCGTTGACGAAGTCGACGAGTCCAGCACGCTCACCGACGCCACATGGTCCCAGCTGCAGCAGCATTTCGACGAGCAACAGATCCTGGATCTGCTGTTCACGGTCGGGTGCTATCAACTGCTGGCCGTCACAGTGAACGTCCTGGGCGTCCAGCCGGAAGGGCACTGAGGCCGGTCTTCGTTGACGGCACGCAGCCAGTGTGAAAACCTGATACCCAGGAATGAGAATCACGTTCTCGTGGCGAGAGATCGTCGGAGCGGAGCAGGCATGGCGGAAGACCTCACCACAGTCGACTTTTTCAGAGACAGTCGGCTGACGGACGACCCGTACACGTTCTACGAGGCACTGCGGAACAAGTGCCCCGTCAGCCGGGAGGACCATTACGGCGTCACGATGATCACCGGCTGGCAGGAGGCCGTCGACGTCTACAACGACTCCGAGACCTTCTCGTCGTGCATCTCGGTGACCGGGCCGTTCCCCGGCTTTCCGGTGTCTCTGGAGGGCAGGGAGAACGACGACCTGACCGACCTGATCGTCGAGCACCGCGACGAGATCCCGTTCAGCGACCAGCTGCCGACGCTGGATCCGCCGACGCACACCAATCACCGCGCCCTGCTGATGCGGCTGATCACGCCCAAGCGCCTCAAGGAGAACGAGGACGCGATGTGGGGTCTCGCCGACGACATCCTCGACGATTTCCTGGCGCCTGGTGAAGGCGAGTTCATCAAGGGCTTCGCGGGCCCCTTCACGTTGCGCATCATCGCCGACCTTCTCGGCGTGCCCGAAGAGGACCGCGCCGACCTCCTCGAGCGGCTCGCTCGCGGCACGCACGGCAGCGCGGTCGGCAACGCCGAGAAGGCGATGAACAAGACGCCGCTGGAGCACCTCTACGAAGTGTTCGCCACCTATGTCGAGGAGCGTCGCGCCGAACCGCGTGACGACGTGCTGACCGGACTGGCGACGGCGACGTTCCCCGATGGCACCATGCCCGAGGTCGGCGATGTCGTGCGCGTGGCCACCAATGTCTTCTCCGCCGGACAGGAGACGACGGTGCGGCTGCTCAGCACCGCGCTGAAGGTGTTGGGGGACCGCCCCGACATCCAGGCCAGACTGCGCGAGGACCGCAGCCTGCTGGGCAACTTCATCGAGGAATGCCTGCGTATCGAGAGCCCGGTGAAGGGCGACTTCCGGTTGTCGCGGTGCCCGACGACCGTCGGTGACCAGACGCTGGGTGCCGGCTCGACGGTGATGGTGATCAACGGCGCCGCGAACCGCGACCCGCGCCGCTTCGAGGACCCGGACAGCTTCGATCCCGAGCGCAAGAACGCGCGTCAGCACCTGGCGTTCGGACGGGGGATCCACAGCTGCCCGGGTGCGCCGCTGGCCCGCGCGGAGACCCGCGTCGGCCTGGAACGACTGCTCGACCGGACGACCGACATCCGGATCTCGGAGAGCAAGCACGGTCCGGTGGGCGACAGGCGCTACCAGTACATCCCGACGTACATCCTGCGCGGGCTGACCGAGCTGCACTTGGAGTTCGACCTCAGATGAAGGTCACGGTCGACGAAGACCGCTGCGCCGGCCACGGCATGTGCCTGACGCTGTGCCCCGAGGTTTTCGAAATGAGTGACGACGGTTGGGCGGTCGCGGATCCCGGGGACGTGCCCGCGGGGCTCGAGGCCGCCGCCCGCGAGGCCATCGACAACTGTCCCGAGCACGCTATACGCGAAATCAGTTGACATACAAGGAGATACGGTAAGTGGCCAAAGGTTACGTGATCATCACCGAGGACATCAAGGACGCCGCCGGAATGGCCGAGTACGGCAAGCTGGCCAGCCAGACGATGGGCAACGCCAAAGTGCTCGCTTTCGGCCCCGCAGCTGAGACGCTCGAGGGGCAGTGGCACGGCACCCAGACCGTGCTTCTGGAGTTCGAATCCGTCGAGGCTGCCAAGCAGTGGTACTACTCCGACGAGTACCAGGCAGCGGCCAAGCTGCGTCAGGCGGCGGCGGACTGCAACGGGGTCATCGTCTCCGGCTTCTGAGTGGTCGGGCCCTGCTCCTCGTCCGCGGAATAGCATTCCTGGTTGTGGTTGCAGGCGAATTCACAGCCAGGAATGCTATTCCGCGGAGAAGGGCTAGTGCGGAGTGAGCGGCGCGACCGGTGTGGTCGTGGTCGCGTGCACCAGGAGTTCGGCGAGCTCGCGCGGCCGCGACAGGAACGGTGAGTGTGACGCGTCGATGGTCAACTGCTCGACGCCGAGCCTGCGGGCAACGGTATCTGCCAGCCACCGCGGCATCGAGCGGTCCTGGTCACACAGGATGAAGCTGCGGGGCAGGTCGGCCTCCCAGAACCGCGGGATCGATACCGGCGTCACCGTGGTGTCGCCGAACCGCTCCGGTCCCAGTCGATCGAACGCCCAGCGCGCGGTCGACTCGTCGCAGTCGTGGTAGAAGTACTTCCACACGCCGTCGAAGTCCGCGAAGGTCATCGCGCCGTCGGCGTCGAAGTGTAAGTGGCTCAACATCTCTCCGACGTCAGCGTCGAATTCCTCGCCGAGTTCGTCCGGGCCGTCGTCGCTGTCGCGCATCGCCATCGCCTCGGGGTAGGTGCGTCCTTCCCGGGGCAGCGCCGCGGCGAGGTACACGACGTGGCGCACCAGGTCCGGGCGTGCATCCGCGGCCAGGGTCGCGTCGAACCCGCCACCGGAATGTCCCACCAGCACGCTGCGGGTGTCACCGGCTTCCCGTAACACCGCGACGATCGCCTCGCGCCGATTGGCCAGCGTCGATTCCTGATCCAGCATTGTGCCGTGCCCCGGAAGGTCGACGGCCACGGCGTCATGCCCGAGCGATTCCAGTTCGGCGATCGTGCGCTCCCAGCACCACGCGGCGTGGAAACCACCGTGCACGAGGACGAAGCGCACTCAGCTACCTCGACACACGGACAGAGACGTGCGACCAGTCGAAGAACTTCTCGGAAAGCGGTTCGAAGACCAGCTCGGTTGCGGTCATTCGTCTTTGAGGAAGATCGCCTGGCGCGGGCATTGCCGCACGGCTTCCTTCACCTGCGCTTCGTTTTCGGGCGTCACCTCGTCCTGCAGCACATGCAGGTAGTCATCGTCGTCGAGGTCAAAAACTTCGGGGATGATGCCCATGCACACCCCGTTGCTCTCACAGAGGCCGAAGTCGACCTCGATCTTCTGAGTCATGGGCGATCCCGCTCCGCTCCTCGCCGCGTCATTCGCGATCCCGCTCCGCTCCTCGCCGCGTCATTCGCGATCCCCCTTCGCCCTCACCTCAACACCTTCACCGGCACGTGGTGGTAGCCGGCGACGTTCTGCATGTTGACGCGCTGCAGACCGTCGAAGTCGACCTCGTAGCGCGGCATGAAATCGAGCAGATGCTCGAGTGCGAGCACTGTCTCCATCCGGGCGAGCGCGGCGCCGAGACAGCTGTGAATGCCGTAGCCCAAACCGAGGTTCTGCGCCTGGAGGCGGTCGCGGGTGATGTCGAAAGTCTCGGCGTCGTCGAAGGCTCGGGGATCCCGGTTGGCGGCCGCACCCATCAGAAAGACCGGTTTGTTCGCCGGGATGGTGCCGCTGGGCAGCTCGACATCCCGCACGCTGTACCGCACGTTGTACTGCACCGGGCCGACATATCGCAGCAGTTCCTCGACGGCGTCGGGGATTCTGCTGCGGTCGTCGAGCAGCAGCTGCCACTGGTCGGGGTGCCGGGCGAATTCCACCATCGCACTGCCGACGAGCTTCGTGACGGTCTCGGCGCCCGCGCCGCCGAGCAGCGTGGTGAAGCCGGTGATCTCGATGTCGTCGAGCTTGCGCATCTCACCGTCGGGACCGGGGATCTCGGCGGCGATGAGCCGGCTGATCATGTCGTCCTGCGGGTTCTGCCTGCGCTCGACCACCAGGTTGTAGTAGTACATCCCGGAGTCGATGTTGGCCTGCATGTTGTCGTCGTCGGAGTCGATCTGGCCCGGCTTGCGATGCAGGCTCTTGTCGATCCAGTGCCGGACCTGCTGCCGGAAGTCCTCGGGCACCCCTGCCATCCGCGTGATCACCTCGACGGGGAACGGACCCGAAAAGTCCTGGACGACGTCGAAGTGCTCCGGATCGGCTTTGCCGAGATAGTGCTGAATGAGTTCGACGACGGTGTCCCGTTGTGCCTGGATCGCCCGCGGGGTGAACGCCTTGTTCAGCAGGCTGCGCATGTGCCGATGGTCCGGCGGGTCCATGAAGATGATCGACTTCTGCGGGACGTCGCCGGATCGGACCATGCCGAGGTCACATCCCCGAGCCGACGAGAACGACTCGTGGTCCTTGAACGCGGCCGCCACATCGGCGTGGCGGGTCAGTGCGTAGAAGTCCTCCCGCTCGTCGTAGTAGATCGGGGCGTCGTCACGCATCCGCTTGTAGATCTCGTACGGGTTGTCGAAGTACTCCTGGGCGACCGGGTCGAACTTCACCTGGGGCTTGGTCACTGCGTCCTCCTCGGCGCTGTCGACAGGGCCGGAAACGTTACGGAAGGCTGATTAACTGTAATGCTTCCAGTATGCGGTAGATCGTCGCCGAATTCTGCTGATTGGTCAACAGCGGACAGGCGTGTCACGACTTCGATCCGGCTTCGACCAACGCCTCGAGCCCGCCGAGGTCGCCGCCGAGTTCAGCGACGGTCTTGCGGACCACTGCGACGTCCTTGCCGATGAACTCGCCGACACGTGAGATGAAGGCGTCGGCCGACCCGGCCGCGGCGACCATGGACAGGACTCGGCTCTGCGCGCTTCCGTGGGTCAGAGCGTTCAGCAACGGACCTTCGTCGACGCCGAGGCGGGCGCCCAACCGCATGCCTTCGGCGACGAGTCCGATCTGCGCGGCGAACATGGTGTTGTTGATCAACTTCACCAACTGCCCTGCGCCCGTGGGTCCCGCGTGGAGCACCGGGTCGGCGTAGGCGCCGAGTGCCGGTTGGACCCGTGCCAGCGCGGTGTCGGAACCGCCGACGAAGACCGTGACCGTGCCCGCGGCGATGTCGTGGGGGCCGCCGCTGACGGGTGCGTCGATGACATCGACGTGGTCGAATCGTTCGGCGATGGTCCGTGCGGTCCTCGGGCTGCCGGTGGTGTGCAGGATGAGCGCTGCGCCCGTTCTCATCCGCGCCACCAGATCACCGTCCAGGCACAGCTGGCTGACCTGATCGTCGGTGAAGACACAGACGACGACGGCGTCGGCGGATTCGGCCACCGCCGCGGTGTCGGCGACCGCGTGCGCACCGAGTTCCTCGATGGCTGAGCGCTTGTCGTCGGAGCGGCCGAGCGCATGTACCTCATGGCCGGCGTCGACGAGCCGACGTACCATCGGGGCGCCCATCCGGCCGGCGCCGACAAAACCGATCTTCATCGACATCGCCTTCTCTTCGCGCGAGCGCTCATCGACTGTGCTCCATGAGCGTCAGCGCCGTGTCCGCGACGTCGAACACCGTGCCCTCAGGGGCCGACGCGTCCGCCGCGAGGCTGGCCGCGTGCCGGACGTCCTTCTGCAGCAGTGCCCCCGCGATGGGCGCCAACCCCTCGAGGGTCCCGCCGAACATCGTGATGCTGCCGACTGCCTTGCTGGTCGCCGATCCCCGATGGAGTACCTCGCAGAGCCGGTCACGCGGGATGCCGAGCGCATCACCCAACTCCAGAGTGCTCATCGCCGCCCCGAGATTCGCGCTGAACAGCAGGTTGTTCAGGATCTTCGCGACCTGACCACTGCCCAACCCGCCGAGGTGGACGATGGCATCGGAATAGGTGGCGAAGACCGGACGCACCTTCTCGACGACGTCGGCCTGGCCACCGACCATGACCATCAGCGTGCCCTGCTCGACGGCCGGAGCGCCGCCACTGACAGGGGCGTCGATGAGGGTGACGCCCTGTGCCGCAGCAATTTCCGCGAGATCGCGGCAGGTGTCGGGATGGATCGTGCTGTGGATCGCGACGATGCCGCCGGGCTCGAGTCCGGCAAGCACCCCGGCGTCGCCGGTGAGCACCTCGCGGACGTCGTCGTCGCCGACGACACACAGGCACACCAGGTCGCAGGCAGCGGCGAGCTCGGCCGGCGTGGCCGCCACCCTGGCCGCTGTGTCGGCATACGGCTCGACCGATGCGGACCTGCGTGCCCACAGCGTCAGGTCGAACCCGCCTTCGACGATCCGGCGCGCCATGGGCCCGCCCTGACTGCCCAGTCCGATGAATCCGACCTTCATGTATGTTCCTC